>CALHUA010000138.1 GCA_938039915.1 uncultured Anderseniella sp. | reverse complement strand
TGCGTGTTAGAGGGACGAATTAATGGTTACAATCAACGGCACCGCAGGCGATGACACGATAGAGCCTGGTAACAACTCAGCTGGCAACAATAACCTCAACGGCAATGACACCATCAACGGTGGAGACGGCAATGACACTCTCGTTGGCGGCCGCGGCAAGGACAATTTGTTTGGCGGAAACGGCGACGACATCCTGAATGGCGTTGATAATGGGAAAGAAGACATTCTGGATGGTGGTGCCGGTATCGATCTGGTCGACTATAGTGACGCCAAAGGCAAGCAGACCATCTACTTCGACCCCGCCGAGAATTCAAAGGGCGAGCGGTCGAAAGATACCTGGATCTCCATAGAAGGTGTCATGGGCGCCACAAACGCGAAGAACAACATCTATGGCGCAGCCACCGACGACCGCATTATCGGCGGCAACAAGAATGACAAGCTGTATGGCCGCGACGGTATGGACGCTCTGGAAGGGCGAGGCGGCAAAGATGAGCTGTTTGGCGGCGCAGGTTTTGACATCTTGAACGGCGGTCGCGGTTCCGACCAGTTGACCGGTGGTGCAGACACCGACATCTTCTACTTTGAAGCTGGTGAAATAGACGGCGACGACCAGATACTGGATTTCGAACTTGGGACAGATCTGGTCTTTCTCGAGAAAACCGGTGTTACACTTGAACAGGTCAGCCAGATTATTGCCAGCAGTGCCCTGGCAAATCCAAATCGTGACATTGTCTATACGGACCCGACAGAAGGCGGCACGATCACCTTAAAGGGTGTGTCATATAACGCGCTCACAAGCTTTCTCGACAATGGCGGTGCTCTGACATCGGTGTTCTATGTGGGTGCTTCATCTTCTGGTTCTCAGTCGGGATCACCAATCGATCCGGTCCTGCCTGAAATTACCCGGGGCACGCGACGTGCCGACACGCTTGAAGGAGGAGACGGTGTCGACTTCATGTCCGGACGTGGCGGTCGTGACATCCTGAACGGCGGAGACGGAAACGACTTCCTGAACGGCGGGCGTGGACGCGACATCATGACTGGCGGCGACGGTGCGGACTGGTTCGTGTTCGGACGCCGGGACACCATCACGGATTTCAGTATCGAAGACGGAGACACCATCCTGTTCAAGGCATCGAGGGATTTGACGTTTGATGACCTCAATATCCGCCAGGTCGGGTCCGATACCCTGGTTTCGGTTGGCCGGGCAAAAATGCGGCTTGAGGACTTTACCGACACGTTGACCGAGGACAGTTTCAATTTCGCCTATGTACGCGGCGAGACCGAACTCGATCTTTTGTGAGGAATTTCAGCCTGCCTGCAGAAGGTCAACGACCTCGGGCATGAACTCATGCCCCCAGGGACGGGTCAGGCGTACCACCTCGGTGCCGGCCACCAGCTTGCTGATTTGGCTGAACTGACCCTCCCACAATCCAAGCGCGCCGACAAACTGCGGCCGGTAGACATGCTCGGTAACCGCCTGCATGGCGTCCAGCTTGTCGAGCGGCTCAAGCGCCGGCGGGCAGTTGTTCCCATCGCTCTTCTCCAGCACGACAATTCGGCTCACCGTGTGCGGCCGATCATCGGCCGCACTGGCATTGGCGACAAAGTACTTGTCCATTCGCTGGCCAACCGACTGAAAACCGGCCGGATCGATGCCGACCGCATCAAGCGCATTGCGCCACAACTTGAAAGCCGTCCCGGATGGATAGATCACCGGAGCAGATGCATCTGCAACACGCCACAGGACACATGTGTCGTCTCCCAGCGCCTTGCAGCCGTTCATGGACAGATGCTGGGCCAGGGTTGACTTCCCGGCGCCGGATGCACCGAGCACCAGGATCGAACCTTCGCCAATGGCCAGCGATGCACAGTGCAGCACCAGCGTATCCTGAAACAGCAGCGCAAGCCCCAGCGCACTGCCCATCGTGTATAGCGCCAGTGTCGGGACATCCACGCCGCTATGGGGCGTTATGTGTATGGTATGTCCATCCGCGATCCAGAAATCACCGACATCTGCCACGCAAAAGCACAATCCGCCGCGTGGGACTGGCCAGACAACGCCCGGGCCTGCAGCCGGTTGTGCCCGCGCCTGTGCGACTGTTCGCGCCGCTTCCCGTCCGGTTTCAATGCGGATATCAGCGGCGCCCGGACTTGCAGCGGCAAGCATTTGCGGAATAGCAAAGGCAGACCACACCAGCAGGCCGTGGCATCGGTACCAGTGTCCGTTCTCGCTGTCAGACAATGAGCTCTTCGCCAGTTCTCTTTTGATTTCCCAACAGCAACACAAGATGCCTCGGGAAGGTTAAAAGAGCTTTACGGGGAATGTTACAGGTCAAGCTTGCCCGAGCTGACATTCACCGCATGACCGCCAACGCGGACCCCTGTCAGGCCACCCTTGGCAGCATCTGCTTCCAGTTCGATGCGGCTGGCGCGGCCCATATCCTCTCCCTGCATGATCACCCACGCGCGGGTTCCCTCCCATGGGCCTTCATAGCTGAGCAGTGGACCGGGGAAACCGGCTGCTGCCGATCCGGTTGCAGGGTCTTCCGCAATGCCTGACAATGGCGCAAAGGCGCGCGCGTGATAGTCCACGCCGGTGCCGGTTTCGCCCTCGCAATACAGATAGGCAAGAAAAGCGCCGGCTGCCCCGAGGGCCGGCCAGTCGGCCATGGAGGTTTTCGCCTCTGCCAATGTGTCTCGATCTTTCAGGGGAACATACAGGACCGGATGGTTGCCGGGATCAAACACGCTGGCACGATGGGTGCCGCCGCCGATCTGGTGTTCTTTCAGAGACAGGGCAGCTGCAATTTTCTTGTCGCACGGCACATTGGTCCAGGGTTCCGGCATCACAGCTGCTGACAGCTGTGCAAACATGCCGTCTTCCCGGGCATCCAGCGCAACGGGTACCAGACCAACTCCCTCTTCCAGCCTGACCTCATCCTTGATGCCGAACAGGTCTGCCAGCAAGATGGCCGCGCCAACTGTCGGGTGCCCGGCAAACGACAGTTCACGGGCCGGGGTGAAAATGCGCACCTTCGCGGTATTCGCCTCATCTTCCGGCGGCAGCACGAACACAGTTTCAGACAGATTGAACTCAGCCGCGATCTTCTGCATCTGCACATCGTCCAGCGACTGCGCATCGAGCACGACCGCCAGCGGATTTCCCGTAAAGACGTTGGTGGTGAATACATCCAGCGTGTGAAACGAATACTGCATTTGCCAGTGTCTCCCGTGACAATGAGGATAGGTCAGCATTGCTGACATAAATAGCATTACCAGACAATGCGAATTTTGTCAGGGTGACAAATCGTGATGCACCGGGACACGTTCGCAAATCATGCCCCGACGAACAGCGTCTTCACGAACTGTCGGTACAGCATCACCTGACGTGGAAGTATGGTCTTGTCATGCAGCACCCGTGACAAAATGATGCCACCGTCGGCAATCGCACTCAGCATGTCTGCCACATCGGCAAGATTGACCTCAATGCGCGGCGGATAGGTCTCGGCAATCCTTTCCAGCTGCTGTTGGAACCGGGTTCGCCAGGACACCAGCGCCCGCGCGTTCAGAGCCCGAATGTCGGCGCTGAACAGTCTTGACTGATAGCAGTATGAGGCAATCAGGCAGCCGGGGTGACCATTGGGCAGATCCTCCAGTAACTCGGCCAGCAGCTTGAGGCTGATCAGGAAACCGTGCAGCGGATCCTCGTTCAGCTCATAGGCGCGCGCTTCAATGTCACGGAAGATGGTTTCCTCCATGTCGATGTAGCGCTGCAACAGCGCCTTTGCCAGTTCGTTCTTGTCGGAGAAATGATAAAAGAAACCGCTCTTGGTGATACCGACTTCGGCGATGATTTCCTCGATGGACGTTGCTGCAAATCCCTTTTCGACGACGCTGAGACCTGCCACATCCAGTATCTGTTCCCGCTTGCCGGTTCGTGCGTGCTGCATTGTCGTAAGTCTCTGTTTTGACTGCACCGCAGGTACAGTTGGTTCGTCCTGACAACACCGCGAGCGGAATCAGTTTCACATCAAATCCGCGTAAGCATCTGTTTTGCAGGCGTTTAAATTATTCGACCGATCTGTACCAAGAGTGGTCTATCGCCAATGTGTGTTTCCTCACATCCTCGTGATCGACCGCCTGACATGTTCCGGCACAATTGAAACCCACCTCTATATGGAGAGTACATCATGGCAAAATACCGCCACGACCTGCCGATCGGGAAAGGCAAGCAGTTCCTTCTGGACGGCGGCCTGGAAACCACATTGGTTTTCCTCGACGGCCTGGACCTACCCTGCTTTGCATCGTACCCGCTGGTTGCAGAAACCGCAGGACGCACCCGTCTGCGTGACTACTACCGGCAATATGCCGACATCGCGATCAAGGCCAATTCCGGCTTCATCCTTGAAAGCGTCGGCTGGCGCGCCAATGCGGACTGGGGTGCCGAGCTTGGCCACAATGCCGAAGACCTGGCCGCGGTAAACCGCGAGTCGATCCGGCTGATGGAAGAGGTTCGCGCGCAGATCGAAACAGATACCACGCCAATGGTCCTGTCCGGCTGCATAGGCCCACGCGGCGACGGTTACCAGGCAGACACCGCCATGACCATCGAAGAAGCCCGCGACTACCATGCTGCGCAAATCAACACCTACGCGGAAACCGCAGCCGACATGGTCACTGCCATGACCATGACCAACATGGAAGAAGGCGCCGGCATTGCCATCGCGGCAAAGCAGGCCGGCATCCCGTCGGTGATTTCCTTCACCGTGGAAACCGACGGCAAGCTGCCGACCGGTCAAAGCCTGAAGGAGGCAATCATGGCCGTGGATGAAGCCTCCGGGTCAGCACCTGCCTACTTCATGATCAATTGCGCTCATCCCGAACACTTTGCCGACATACTGGAACCGGGTGCGGCGTGGATGGATCGCCTGAAGGGCATTCGCGCCAATGCCTCGCGCATGTCGCATGAAGAGCTTGATGCCTGCACTGAACTGGATGACGGTGATCCTGAAGAGTTCGGCACCCTGCATGCTGCACTGACCAGCCAGTACCCCAACTTCACCGTACTGGGCGGTTGCTGCGGCACTGATCATCGCCATGTGGGCGAGGTCTTCGCCAGGTGTTCCCACACCAGAAGCAGGGCTGCGTAGAACACAAACTCCACCATGTCCGGTCGACCGCAGAGGTTGGCCGGGCATGGCGCGAAGACGCTCTGCTGCAGTACGCCCGTCCGCACGGCAAGGCTGCGTGAGGGATTGCCGATATATCGTGGGCCCGGCCCCGCTGACAACTACAGGTGCATCACCTGGGCTTGCGGGGGCGCCTTGAAACGCTCCCGGGGAATTTCCGCGATCGCTGTAATTTCAATAACCAGATCAGCGTCGTAAAGTTTAGCGACTTCAACAGTGGTGGTTACGGGATAGGGATCGGCAAAAAACTCCTGCCTGATGTCTCCCGTCTGCATGAACGCCTGAATATCGGTCGTAAAGTGAGTCAGTGAAATTACGTCACTCATCTTCCCACCGGCGGCCGCAAGTACCGTCTTTATGTTGGTCAGCACCTGGCGCACCTGTGCGCGCATGTCACCGGGACCAACGATTGCACCCGATGCATCCAGAGACACCTGGCCCTTGAGATGCACAACCTGTCCGGATCCTTGCAGGACCATCATTGAGAAGGCACCGAAAGGTTGCCATATATTTTCTGGATTGCAGCTCTTTGCCATTTCATCACCTGTTGCGAAGTTAAGTGTCACACACGTTTGGACTATGTGGCGCCGGAGTGCCGCAACCGCTCTCACTCCAGCAGATGCTGCACAAGTATGCGCGCAAAGCCCGGCATGCGGTGGTGGACATGGAAACCGGCGCGGCGGAAGATGACGATCTCGTCAAGCTCCGGTTCATCCTGCAGATCGATGTGGCCCATCATCCGGGTTTTCAGGTCGCGCGACGGGACATCGAAATCAAATACGGCACACAAAGCACTCATGCCGGCATCTTCTATCAGCATGTAACCCGGCTGCCGTGTGGCGTCGGCGACGGACAATCCGGCTTCTTCCATCAGTTCGCGCTGCATGGAGCCTTCGATGTCCAGCTTGCCGTCCATGATGTCATCCGGATCCGGCGTACCGGCCATGGGGTAAACCCGGCCGCTGGTGGCGGTATAGGGCGCCATGCGACCGAACAGCAGGTGGCCTTCGCGCGAGCGCACAACCGCACAGCCGAACACATTGCGGATACCGGCTTCTTCCGGCAGACCCTTGTCCTTGCAATACAGAAACGAGGCATAATCGGTTTTATGCACCACACCGGTCAGGCAACCATCGCCCAGTACATGCTGGCCCATGACCATCACCTGGCCATTGAACAGGGCAGGCTTGTCAACAAGCGCCTTCTTCCAGAACCGTTTGACCGCGGCTGCATTGTCTTCGGCCCACGCCCAGGGAGCTTCGGTGACATCAAGATCGCAGGATTGAACCAGCTGGATTTCAGTTTGCTCTACAGCAGTTTTGCGGGCTACAGCCATTTGCGCATGCGCGGCAACATCCGCCCCGGTATGGAGCCGGACGGTGCCTGTCCGATAACGCTGCAGCCCATCGCCGTGTAAAATTCAACAGCATAAGGATCAGCATCCAGTTCTATTGCGTTGGCTGTCATGGCACCCGCTCTTTCCTCCAGCGCCCCCCACAGTGTCCGCCCGACACCGGAGCGTTTGACATCGGGGTCGACATACAAGGAGTAAACCTCAAGCACGTCTTTTTCCAGACCGATGTTGAAGAAACCAACAGGCTTGCCGTCCGCTTCCGATATCCAGATCTCGCCATCGGCGATGATCTTCGGGGTGACAGCCAGCTCTTCCCGGCACGCATCCATGAAATCCGCATCATAGCCGTTGGATGCCTTGGAGCGGAATGACAGATCGCTGAGCGCGTCTGCATCCCCGGCCACTGCTCTTCGCAGCCGGACGCTCATTATGCTCCGGGCATGGCGGCGCGCAGCAGGCGGCCAAGACGGACCATGCCCTCCTCGATCTGATCATTGGCCATGCAGGAATAACTCAAACGAAGCGTGTTTTCATTGCTGCCATCGGCAAAGAACGGTCGGCCCGGCACGAACGCCACCTTCTCGGTTTCCAGGGACCGGCTCAAAAGGTCCGCAGCATCGACGCCTTCCGGCAGTGTGACCCAGATGAACATGCCCCCTTCGGGTTTGGTCCACGTCACACCATCAGGCATGTGTTTCGCCAGGCCCGCCAGCATGCAGTCCCGGCGCTCACGATAGACCGCATTGGCCTTTGCAACCTGGCTATCAAAACAGGCACGGGCAACCTGGTTGATCGCCATCTGGTTTATGGTTGCCGAGTGCAGGTCTGCTGCCTGTTTCATCATCACCAACCGGTCGACGATGTCGCTGCGCGCGCACACCCAACCGACCCGCAAGCCCGGCGACAGTGTTTTGGAAAACGTGCCGCAATAGATGGTGCGGGCTTCATTGATGCTGCCGCAGCGCTCGATTTCCAGCGCCTGGATGGGCGGGATCGCCTCGCCGTCATAGCGCAGTTCCTGGTAGGCGCCATCCTCGATGACGGCAATATCCAGCTCCTTGCCGAGATCCAGCGCCCGGTTGCGCTGCGCCAGCGTCAGGGTCTCGCCGGTCGGATTGACGAAATCAGACGACATATAGGCAAACTTGACTTCACCGCCTGCAGCTTTCGCCTTGTCTGCAAAGTCGCCTGCGGAGCGGTTGCCCATCAGCGCAAGGCGGTCATAGGCCGGCTCATAAGGGTTGAAGGCCAGCAGCGCGCCCATATAGGTGGGCCATGTCACAAGCGCCGTATCACCGGGATTGAGGAACAGCTTGCCGATGTAATCCAGTGCCTGCTGCGATCCCGACATCAGGACTATGTTCTCAAGCGCGCATGGCACACCGATCCGGCCCATGTACTGAACCAGCCATTCGCGCAGCGGGCCGTAGCCTTCACTGGGGGCATATTGCAGCGCGGACTGGTGCTCCGGCCCCGACATGATGGCATCAAAGGCCTGCTTGAACTCTTCGGCTGGAAACAGGTCGGGGTCCGGAATGCCGCCGGCAAATGAAATGATGTCCGGGCGGCCAAGCAGTTTCAGCAGCTCGCGGATTTCAGACGCGTGCATGCGTGAAGTACGTGACGCCAGTTTCAGTGTGTCGGTCATGACGGCCTCCGAGTGGACAAGGTGCCAAGGATGCTGCGCCCATCGGAAATTTATGTCAATATTACTGACCTATTATTTGGACATGACAGCGATGCGCACAGCAAAAGGGGCTGCGGAAGTATCCACAGCCCCCTTATCGAATGGTGTGAGGTTGTTTAAGACAGGCTCAGTTCTTGTCCTTGTCGACCAGCTTGTTGGAAGA
Source organism: uncultured Anderseniella sp. (assembly GCA_938039915.1). GTDB lineage: Bacteria > Pseudomonadota > Alphaproteobacteria > Rhizobiales > Aestuariivirgaceae > Anderseniella. Next base: position 11,195 of record CALHUA010000138.1, on the reverse strand, counting down.
GATCCACGGCATCATGGCACGCAGCTTCTCACCGACTTCCTCGATCTGGTGGGCATCGTGCATGCGCCGGGTCGCCTTGAAGCGTGCCTGACCGCCTTTACATTCCTGCATCCATTCAGAGGTAAAGCGGCCCGACTGGATGTCGTGCAGCACGCGCTTCATCTCCGCCTTGCTCTCTTCATTGATAATGCGCGGGCCGGAGACATATTCACCCCACTCAGCCGTGTTGGAGATCGAGTAGTTCATGTTGGCGATGCCGCCTTCATAGATCAGGTCGACAATCAGCTTCACCTCGTGCAGGCACTCGAAATAGGCCATTTCAGGTGCGTAACCTGCTTCAACCAGCACTTCGAAACCGGCGCGGATAAGCTCGACTAGGCCACCGCACAGAACAACCTGCTCGCCGAACAGGTCAGTTTCGCACTCTTCCTTGAAGGTCGTCTCGATGACACCGGACCGGCCGCCGCCAACACCGCAGGCATAGGACAGCGCCAGGTCATGGGCATTGGCGGACGCATCATGATCAATAGCGATCAGGCATGGCACACCGCCGCCTTTCAGGAATTCACCGCGCACCGTGTGGCCGGGACCCTTGGGCGCGATCATCACCACGTCGATGGTATCTTTCGGCTCGATCAGCTTGAAGTGGACATTCAGGCCGTGGGCAAAGGCGATGGCCGCGCCGTCCTTGATGTTGGCTTCGATATCGTCTTTCCAGATGTCGGCCTGGAGTTCATCAGGCGCTGCCATCATGATCAGGTCGGCCCAGGCTGCGCCTTCGGCCACCGTCATCACCTTGACACCGTCTGCTTCTGCCTTCTTGGCGGTGGCAGAACCCGCCCGCAGGCCGGTTGCAATGTCGCTGACACCGGAATCCTTCAGGTTGAGGGCGTGGGCCCTGCCCTGGCTGCCATAACCGACGATCAGGACTTTCTTGCCCTTGATCAGGTTGACGTCTGCATCACGATCATAATAAACGCGCATCGGAATTTTCCTTTCAAAGATTGCGTTTCATTGCGGGCTACTTGCCCTGGTCTCGTCTTCCGGCACGCCGTAAAGCGTGAGAAACTGTTGTGCGGCACGCTGTGTGCCCTGTCTGACTGTCTGTTTGTCCGGCAGCGGTCTGTCGCCAAGAAGCGCGCGGATCTGGACGTCGCGCACCACCAATCCGAAGAAGGTGCAGAACGCCTCCTCGGTATCGTCAAAAGCCAGCAGCCCGGCATCGCGCGCCATCTCCAGTACCGGTTTTATCCGCTGACCGATTGCAAACCGGCCATTGTCCAGCACAATGCCACCGAGCCCGCTTTTGGCGGAACTGGTGTGAGAAATGGCCATGGCATTGAGCGCAATGGATACCTGCCCCGTCAGCACCGACAGCCAGCTCTCGGCAAAATCCGCCAGCCCCTGCTTCAGCGAGCGGTAATCGAGGTTTTCCCGGTCGAGCGACGGCAACCGCACCTTGGACGCCTGCCATTGCACCGTTGCGGTCAACAGTCCGTCGCGATCACCAAACCATTTGTACAGCGTTTCCTTGGAGCAACTTGCCTGGCGCGCTACCGAGGCCATGGTCAGGCCGTCGCCCGCCTGCAGGATCAGCTCAAGTGCGGCATCGAGCACTTCGCGCTGGCGCGGCGACAGTGCCTCGTCAACATCGTGCTGATCAACCTGTGTTGTTGCTGCAACCGCCACTACACTAACTCCAAACACACCGTACCGTACGGTACAGTACGGCGTGTTTAGAGACATACTCACCGGCTTGCAACATATTTCTTGGGAGATTTATCCGGCCATGGGCCATGTCCACATGATCGCCGGCACCGCCAGCAGAACAACCAGCACTTCCATCACCAGTCCCATGCGGGCGTAATCGGTAAAGTGGTATCCGCCAGGCCCCATCACCAGCGTATTGGATTGGTGCCCGATCGGCGTCAGGAAGGGTGCAGCAGCGCCCACGGCCACCGCCATCAGGAAGGCATCCGGATTGGCATCGAGCCCGATGGCGACGCGAACGCCGATCGGTGCCATCAGGATCGCGGTGGTGGCATTCGGCACCATGTCCGACATCCACATGGAGACCGTCATCAGCAGTGCCAGCACGGCCCATACCGGCATCGATCCAGCGTTTTCGATAATGGAACCGGCGATCAGGTCCGTACCGCCGGTTGCATCCAGCGCCTGGCCGATGGGGATCATGGCCCCGAGCAGCACCAGCACCGGCCATTCCACGCCGTCATATATTTCATTGATAGAAATGCACGAGCACAGGATCATCGCCACGCACGCGGTTACAAACGCCACCGGCACTGACACCATGCCTGATGAAGCAGCCAGAATGGCAACGGCAAAAATGCCGGCCGGCAGAACGGCGCGGGTACCGCCGTGCAAAGGTTGCAATCCACGCCGTTCAAGCACCATGCAGCCAAGCGATTCCAGCGCAACTTCCATCTGTTCCGCCTCCCCCTGAAGCAACAGCACATCGCCGGTGCGGAACTTGATATTGCGCAGCCGGGCGATGGGCCGTTCCCCCGCTCGCGACAGGGCCAGCAGGTTGATGCCATATCTGGCATGCAGCCTGACGCCGCGCATGGACTTGCCCTCGAGCATGGAGTTGGGCATTACGACCGCCTCGACGACCTGCACCGCTTCGGTTCGGAACCCGGCAGGTGCGGCTTCCGGTGTGCCAAGCTTTGCCAGTTTCTTGCCGTCGGCCAGCGGGTTGATGACCACCGGATCGCCTTCCAGAATGAGCGTGTCCCTGGCCCGGAATTTTTCACGCGCCGCCGGTGCCTGGCGGCGCACGCCGTTGCGCACGATCGCCATCACCGTCACTTCGTTTTCGCATTCGGCCTCTAGGTCGCTGATCCGCTTGCCCACCAGAGGCGAGCCTTCCGGCAGCGATGTCTCGAAAGTGTAACTTTCAACCCGGGTCATGGCGCTGGTCAGCTTCGGTGCAATGCGCGTCGGCAACAACCGCCAGCCGATCAACGAAACATAGATCACACCGCCAATACACACAGCCAGCCCGACCGGCGCAAAGTCGAACATGGCGAAAGGCTGGCCGGTCAGGTCCTGACGGAAGCTTGATATGACAATATTGGGTGGCGTGCCGATCAGCGTGACCATGCCCCCCAGCAATGTCGCGAACGACAGCGGCATCAGCACCAGCGACGGGGACCGGCGGGCTTTCAGCGCATTGCGCAGTGTCACCGGCAACATCAGCGCAAGCGCACCGACATTGTTCATGAAGCAGGACAGGAACGCCCCAAGCGCGCTGCCGGCGGCAACCTGTAATGTGGTTGATCTGCGAGTCGGCGCCAGAAACCGCACCAGATAGTCCACAAGGCCTGAATTCTGCAGGGTACGTGAAATGATCAGCACGGCGGCAACCGTTATCACGGCCGGATGGGCGAACCCCTGGAACGCCCCTTCCGGCGGCACCACTCCGCCATAGACGCCGGCCAGCAGAGCCATGACGGCAATGATGTCATAGCGCACCTTCCCCCACAGGAAGCACGCCATGGCAATCGCGATAATCCCAAAAACCGTCAGTTGTTCCAGCGTCATAAAAGCAAAACCGCATCAAGTGCGCCGCCCGCACGAAACAAAGGCTAACAGCCATATACAGTCTTTGCCAATGAGTGATGGCCGACACCACCAAGTATTCTGTCCGTCTAACGTGGACTATTGACAGGTCGGGCGCAGACAAACCACCGAAGAAACAGTGATAACTCTGCCCGGATTTCAAATGTCCACGGCAGCACCCGCAGAAATCCTTCCACTTGTTCAATCGCAAGCTCTATCCCGCAGCTGCCCGGGCGCAGAAACACGACGCGTTAACCGGCATGTCGGCTCGGGCCATAGCCAGATCCAGCCGCTGCTTGATCAACCGCAACTCGGATGTTTCTCCCCTGCGTAACAGGCATTCATGCAGGCCCTGCAGGCTCCACACATTGTCAGGATGGATTAACGCCCGGCTCAGATTGCCTCCCAGCCCAAGGTCCTCGCGGTAGACGGCTTCAGCCTCATCGATCCGGCCCTGCTCCAGCAGCAAGGCGCCAAGAGCGTGACGCGACGGCTGAATCCATCCCCAGGGTTCGTCGTAGAGCAACGCATCATCCAGCTCGACTGCCCGGCGCAGATGGGCAAAAGCGACGTCATGATTTCCCTTCCGGTACTCAATCTCTCCATCCAGCATCTCAGTGGCAATTGCCAGCAGATCTATGCAGGTGTTGGTATGCAAAAGACGACTGTCAGGAACCTTGTTTCTGGCTGCCAGAAACAGCGCCTTTTCCCTTTCCGCCTCCTCAACTTCGCCGAGTGCAGCGTGTGCCACGCCCTTGGAATAATGAATCGAAGCGGTGGTCACGCAGAACAATTCCCTGTCTTCCGGCAGGTCCTGCGCAATAATCTCCTGCCATTTGCCGAAGCGGATGTAGACATGCTGTTTCATGGAGATGTAACTCTCGATGAAATCGGCCATTGGCGGTGATGGCAGGCGCAGCAACTCTTCCGGAGTTGTCTCAATCAATTCTTCGGCTGCGGCCCGTGCCGGTTCATACTGACCCAGGAACATCGCTCCGTAGATCGCAAAATGATAATTGTGAAGGCGATACGCCGAATAGAAATTCAAGGCACCAACCTTGTCGTAGTACTTGCGGTCCGCTGCAATGCCGCGCTGATTATCGACCAGCACGTTGTGGTAATGGCCACACTGGACGTCAATGTGCGTCGGCATATGGATCAGATGTCCAGCATCCGGAACCAGTGTGCGCAACACGTCGCCAGCCTTTAGTGCCAGTTCCGGGAACGGTGACATTTCCATCAGGTGGACATACAGATGCAGAATACCGGGATGGCGCATGGCAGCGGTGTCTTCACGCATGGCGCGCTCAAGCACTTCGCGCGCTTCCGCCGTGCCGGCACCTTCAGCGACATCGCCGGTCTGCAGGTCCCACATCTTCCAGGGCGTGCGGTTCAAGATCGCCTCTACGAAGATTGTCGCAACATCCAGGTCGTCGCGGTGCTTGCTGTAAGCCCGGCGCATCGCATCGGCGAAGTCATCATTCCACGGCTCTTGTTCATCGATCGGCTCGCGTTGCGGATAGCGCGCAGGCAACGCCTCGATGAGGGCACGCTCCGGCGCGGTCACCTGTTCGACCAGTGCCATGGCCTTTGCAGTCGCATCGAATGCAGCTGCCAGCGCCTGCGCCCTGCCGTCGGGATCGAAGTGATGCCACTCCAGATTGTAGTTGGGACCGACCGCATAGGCGATCCCCCAGTGCGCCATGGCACAATCTGCATCGTGTTCAAGTGCCTGCTTGAAACACTCAATCGCTTCTTCATGGTGGTATGCAAAAGTCCAGACCAGGCCACGGTCAAACCATCGCTGCGCTTCCGGCGACGTGGTGGTGACTTGCCGGCTATAAACGTCAATATCGAAGTAAGACACGGTCACGCCTCCCATCAAACGAGCGACTTCAATTAAATAGGAGGCTCAAGATGGAGTCCACTGCGACCCAACAAGGCGTCACGGTTGGCAACAATCCGATAATCGCCCGTTGGTTCCGGCGTCATAAAAGCAAATTCCCTGTACAAGTACAATTCCCAGGAATTGAAGCTTCTGTCTATCTCGGGATATCCGGGCAAACCTGGCAAGTCTCCTCACATTCCGGGCAGGTGAATTTTCCAAGAAAGTTCCTGAGCAGGAATTCAAGTTCGGGGTTTTCAGCCTGCTGAGCAAGGACAAGTAACTTGTCTATTGCAGGTGTACTGGTCTGCTCCAGATCATGATACGGGAACACAAAACCGTCTGCGCGTTTTGGTTCACCATCCTGAAAGTCGAGTACGGAGTTTTCTTTTCTGGAATCTGAAACCAGCGCAGGCTGGCTTTGCACACTGTACAACGCCATACGATCGCCGAAAATGATGTAGTCGACACCCGCACCGCACTCGCTGCAGGCAAAGTAGCCATCCTCTCCACTTTCAAGCAGACTTGCCAGTTTGATGAACTTCTCAGTCGCCGCGATACCACTTAACAGGTATCTCGGAATGTATTCATCATCTGAGTGTTCATGGAATGTGCGTTCACACAATGATCCAATTTCCGGTAACAGGGCAATGAACGTGTCGCGTATGTCGGCAAATTTTCGCAACTCACCTTCACTGGGCGGCACAAGATCGTCAATCTCAGCATATCTTCCAGACAGCTGCTGACCTGTCCGTTGGCCCAGCAATGATCGATACGGATCACGGGTTTTCTCCCAACTTTCGAGCGTGAGTGCCAAGCCGTTCAGACTATCGTTGACAGTCGTATCCTGCTCCGTATTGCTGAACGCACATCGAACGCAATACCCCAGAAATACAGCTATATCCATGCGCTGCACGACATTGTTGTCAGGCAGTGCAATTTTCAGCAAATAAGGGGCAGCGGCATAGGTTGCGCCATAACATGTTTCCTGATGTATCAGATAATCATGCATCAATTCCCTGGCATCATCTTCCTCCCAATGCTCTGCAAGTGCTACAAGCCGAAATGGAATATCCTCGCCGAAACCATGCGCGCTGTTAAGCTTGCACCAAAGGGGATCTGACAATTCAATCATCAGGCCGGGATGTCCTCGCCGCACGCGGCCCGAAAACGCTTTACTGCACCGCTCATACCGTACTCCAGAGCATCGGCCGTTAATCCGTGCCCGATGGAAACCTCGTCGATCCACGGTGCACGCGCCAGCAGGGCTGGCAGATTGGCGACGGTGAGATCATGGCCAGCATTCAGGCCAAGCCCGGCTGATCGCGCCGCTTCGGCCGCAGCCTGCAGTTTGTCCAGTTCGCGCTCAGCTGCATCTTCGTCAGCGAATGTGGCACCATAGGGTCCGGTATAAAGCTCAGCCCGGTCCGCACCGGTTTCCGCGGCGATCGCAATAGTGTCCGCATCCGCATCTGCAAACAGCGATACCCGCATCCCCTCGTCCCTGATCCGGGCCACAACGGGTTTCAGGAAATTGTGTTGAGCCTTGAAATCCCAACCATGATCAGACGTGGCCTGTGCCGGATCATCCGGCACCAGGGTTACCTGATGAGGCCGCACTTCAAGTACAATTTCCATAAGCCTGTCATCGGGATAGCCCTCGATGTTAAACTCCGCAACGGGGTATTCCGCCACCAGATCAGCCAGCGGCTGGACGTCGGAGCGCCTGACATGGCGCTCATCGGGTCTTGGATGAACCGTAATCCCCCAGGCACCTGCCTCCAGCGCAATCCGAGACAGCCCCACGACCGACGGCCATGGCAGATCGCGCCGATTGCGCAACTGGGCAATGGCATTGACGTTTACTGACAGCTTGGTAGTCATTTTACTCAACTCATCCGGATACAACACATCAGCGCAGCATCGGCCACAAGCTGACAACAAGCAAGATCGCCATCGAGATATTGAAAACTTTCAACCGGGTCGGATGGCTGAGCCATTCGCGCAGCATCGCACCGCATACAGTCCAGATCGACGCTGACGGAATGTTCACGAAGAAAAACACCAGCGCCACGAGGATCGTGGACAAGGTGAGACGATCGGGATTGGTGAACGTCGCCATGGCCGCAATGGCCATCACCCAGGCTTTCGGATTGACCCATTGAAAGGCTGCCGCCTCCACAAAGCTCATGGGCCGCGCGCCTGCCTTGCCGCCTTCACCAATGGACCTTGCCATGGCTATGCGCCAGGCCAGATACACCAGGTAAGCGCCGCCGGCAAACTTCAGGGCCAGGTACAGGGCCGGCATCTGTTCAAGCAGCGCGCCGAGCCCGAAGCCGACACACAGCAGCAGGCCCAGAAACCCGACCCCGATCCCCATCATGTGCGGGATCGTTTTGCGGAACCCGAAGTTTACGCCCGACGCGAGCAGCATCAGGGTGTTTGGACCCGGTGTCGCGGACGTCGCAAAGGCAAACCCGATCAGGGATACAAGAATTCCAAGCTCCAAAGGGGCCTCAGACTTTCAGGGCTTCAGGCCCGCGCGAAATGGCGGTGACGCCGGTCCGCACAACTTCCGTCAGACCGATCGGCTGCATCAGGGAAATGAACTGCTCCACCTTGCGTGACTTGCCGGTTATCTCGAATACGAAGGAATTCTGGGTGACATCGACAACCCGGGCGCGGAACGCATCGGCCAGCCGCAGGGCTTCCATGCGGTGTTCGCCCTCCCCTGCCACCTTGATCAGCGCCAGTTCGCGCTCGATGGCCTCTCCGGTCACGGTAAGGTCGGCAACCGAATGGACCGGCACCATGCGTTCAAGCTGCGCCTTGATCTGGACCAGCACTTCGGCTGTGCCGGAGGTGACAATGGTAATGCGAGAAACGTGGGCTTCATGTTCGGTCTCCGAAACCGTCAGGCTTTCGATATTGTAGCCGCGGCCCGAGAACAGCCCGATGACCCGCGCCAGGACACCGGGTTCATTGTCGACCACGATCGACAGGGTGTGCTTTTCGATCGGATCCTTGTTGTCTTCCAGGAAGTACGCCGAAGCAGGTTGTTGCGTGCTCATGGTTTTAAAGCTCCCTTTTCAGCGATCGGGGCAGGACTGCCAAGCGCCAGCCCACCCCTCGCTATCAATATACCCAGTATTATGAGGCCAAGCGCAATCAGCGCATTTGGCCCCGGAATTTCTGAAAACAGCATTGCAGCCCAGATGACACCGGCAATCGGTACAAGAAGGTTGAGCTGGCTGAAGAAGCTGGCCCCTGCCCGTCCGATAATCGCGAACATGATCAGCGTTGCAATCGCGGCATGCAGCACACCCAGGGTCACAACCGCAGACCATGCCATCGCGCCTGCCTCAACCGCCAGCGGGTCTTCCAGCATGAAGGCAAACGGCGTTACCATCATGGCGGACAACAATATGATCATCGTCACCGCAGCGACCTTGTCCGGCGCCTGCATGCGCCGGACCAACACCGCATTGAACCCGTAACTGGCCGCGGCGCCCAGCAGTGCCAGCATGGCGATGACGTCGGCAGTCAGGCCGTGCAGCGCCGCCGGTCCGACAAGCACACACAGTCCTGCAAGGCCGATTACCATGCCGGTTACCTTTCGCGAGTTGAGTTTTTCATCGACGGTAAAGAGATGCGCCAGCACCATGGTAAGCAGCGGCATCACCCCCATCAGGATGGCTGCCGTGCCGGGCGGGATAGTCTGCTGTCCCCAGGCAATCAGGGAAAACGGCAGCGCATTTCCGGTGAAGCCACTGGCCAGCAGCATCAACCAGACACCCTTGCCCTTCGGAAACGACCGCTTTGTCAACACCATCACCAGCAGCAGGAACGATGCCGCCAGAAACAGCCTGATCGTCGTCATGGTAACTGGCGGCACCTCGTCGACACCGACCTTGATGAAGACAAACGACGATCCCCAGATGGCTGATAGCAACAACAGCAATCCATAGTCACCGGCATTTGGTAGTCGATGCGCCATAAGCAGTGTCCGTACCGGTCGCTAAACCAGCATCTTGCCTTCCTTGTCGATGGCGGATCCAACCTCTTCATCAGATACGTCTTCACCCAGCAGCATTTCATTATGCGCCTTGCCGGACGGGATCATCGGGAAGCAGTTGGCCAGGTTTGCCACAACGCAATCGAAGATTACCGGACCCGGTGTGTCGATCATCTTCTGGATGGCATCATCCAGCTGATCGGGCTTGGAGCAGCGAATACCGGTTCCGCCATAGGCTTCAGCCAACTTCACGAAATCCGGCATCGCCTCGGTATAGGAATGAGACAGCCGGTTGCCATGCAGCAATTGCTGCCACTGGCGCACCATGCCCATATGCGAGTTGTTCAGGATGAATATCTTGAACGGCAGTTCGTACTGAACCGCGCTCGACATTTCCTGGATCACCATCTGAACCGATGCATCACCGGCAATATCGATGACCAGCGCATCGCGATGTGCGACCTGCACACCGAGTGCTGCCGGCAAGCCGTACCCCATCGTGCCCAGCCCGCCCGATGTCATCCACCGGTTGGGCTCTTCAAACCTGTAGAACTGTGCCGCCCACATCTGGTGCTGGCCTACCTCGGTGGTGATATAGGTGTCACGGTCTTTGGTCAGCTCATACAACCGCTCGATGGCGTATTGCGGCATGATCACATGCTTGTTCGGCTTGTATTTCAGGCACTCGACATTGCGCCAGGTATTGATCGAATTCCACCAGTCTTTCAGCGCGTGCTCGTCAGGTTGGCCATTGCGGGCTTTCCATGCCCTGATCATCTGCGCCATGACGGTACCGACATCCCCGACAATGGGAATGTTCACCTTGATCGTCTTGTTGATGGACGACGGATCGACATCCACATGGATCTTTATGGAACCCGGCGAGAAGGCATCGGTGCGGCCGGTGATGCGGTCATCAAACCGCGCGCCCAGGCAGATCATCACATCACAATCATGCATCGCCATATTGGCTTCGTAGGTGCCGTGCATGCCCAGCATGCCCAGCCACTGCCTGTCCGATGCAGGATAGGCACCCAGTCCCATCAGTGTGGAAGTGATCGGATACCCGGTCATGCGCACCAGTTGGCGCAGCAGATTGGATGCATCCGGGCCGGAATTGATGATACCGCCACCGGTATAGAACACCGGCCGCCTGGCGTTCATCATCACTTCGACAGCCGCTTCAACGGCCGCCGCGTCGCCCTCTATGCGGGGCTTGTAGGTCTTGTGCTCGATATTGTCCGGCCTGATGTAGGTGCCGGTGGCAAACTGCACGTCCTTCGGAATATCGACAACCACCGGACCCGGCCTGCCATGTGTCGCGACATAAAACGCCTCGTGCATGATACGCGCCAGATCGTTGACGTCCTTGACCAGGTAGTTGTGCTTGGTGCACGGCCGCGTGATGCCAACCGTGTCGCACTCCTGGAATGCATCATTGCCGATCAGGTGCGTCGGCACCTGGCCGGTTATGCAGACCATCGGGATCGAATCCATCAGGGCATCGGTCAAACCGGTAACCGCATTGGTCGCACCGGGACCCGATGTTACCAGAACCACGCCGCACTTACCGGTTGACCGCGCATAGCCTTCGGCCGCATGGGTCGCACCCTGTTCATGGCGCACCAGGATATGCTCAACGTCTTCCTGCTGGAAAATCTCGTCATAGATCGGCAGTACTGCACCACCTGGATATCCGAACATGTGCTCCAC
>CALHUA010000137.1 GCA_938039915.1 uncultured Anderseniella sp. | reverse complement strand
TCGCCCAACTGGCTGTCGCGCAGGCGTGATACCGCATCATACTCATACAAACCCTGCTGGGCCTTGGTGGTGGACTTGATGTGCCATTCCATCAGCGGTGTGTCGATTGCCCTGGCAACCTCGTGAGCCAGAACGGTCTTGCCGGTGCCCGGCTCGCCCTTGATAAGCAGGGGCCTCTCCAGCACGATCGCCGCATTGACGGCCACACGCAGGTCTTCGGTAGCGATGTAGTCGCTGGTGCCTTCAAATCTCATATCGCTGGTCTGGCCTTTTCATATTTTGTTATCGAGATCACGAACCGGCTTTGTGCCCTAAGCCGGTATTGCTGGCAATGGCTGGTGTGACAGTGCGAAACATTTGGAATCAATGGCATGCGAATTGCGCGAAAGCAGGTAACTGTCAATAACCTTTAACGGAATCACTTTTTACTGCCGGTCTCATTAACCGGTTGCGCCCGCGTTGCCCGGACGATATAGAGGCGCAATCAGTCGCAGTTTTAGAACCGAGGATTGAAGTTCATGGGAGAGAACAAACCGATTCCGCTATCCAAGCTGGAAAAGGAGCCGTTCATGAGTGAACGGCAGCAAGAATACTTCCGGGCAAAGCTTCTTGCCTGGAAAGACGACATTCTGCGTGAAAGCCGCGAGACACTGCAAAACCTGCAGACGGAAAACCTCGTACTGCCGGATGCAGCGGACAGGGCATCTACCGAAACAGACCGGTCGCTGGAACTTCGTACCCGTGACAGACAGCGCAAGCTGATCGCAAAAATTGAATCTGCGTTGAAGCGCATAGATGACGGGATTTACGGGTATTGCGAGGAAACCGGAGAGCCGATTTCGCTGCGCCGTCTTGATGCCCGGCCCATCGCTACACTCTCTGTTGAGGCCCAGGAGCGCCACGAGCGTCGCGAAAAGGTTTATCGCGATGATTGAACGGCGGGTCCAGCCAGCATCGGGACCGCAGGAATGAAACAAAGGGCCGAAGCTGCGAACTTCGGCCCTTTGTTTATGTAAACAGGCGTCCGGTTATCTCTTCCGCTCCAGGTCATGTTCCACAGCCCGCAAGTTCGGCGGACGATCGGCTGTTGCGGGTTCTGCGAAAACCGGCGGCCGCGGCGCGGGACGTGATCCCAGCGGGCGAACATTGCCGGCAGGTTCTGCGGTCCCCAGTGGTGGTGCATCCGCTACAGGCCTTGTCGGCGGCGCGGAAGCTGCACCATCAACTGCCTCGGCTGCCAAATTCCTGCTGCGTTTGGTGCCCGCGGCAGCGCCCTGGCGTGACGGCTTGGTCGAGATGCCGGCCTCAATGACCACGTCCTGTGAGCCGCCGACCAAGACAAGATGTTCCACATCATCGCGGCGAACCAGTACAAGGAAGCGGGATTTGTCGACTTCATAATACTCCGAAATACCCAAACGGGAGCCGCGTTTGGCGCGTACCCGTCCACCGAGCGCACGTATCATCAACCAGGCAAATATGAATACTGCCAGTATGACACAGCCGAGATATATCCAGTTCAGATAAGGCTCTAAAAGTTCCATTTCCATTCCCCCTATTGGCGATGGCCTGTTTGGTTTGTCCGTACCATGTACACCAATTACACAACAATACGGCCAAGCGCCAGTAATGTTAGGTTGAATCTAACGGTCGTTTAGGGCTGATACATGGCACAATTCGCCTATACTTGCACCTGATTCGGGGCGATGTGGCACGTCAGGCATATTGGGGTACATGAGCAAAGATATTCAAATCGAGCCGGAGAGCGGTTCCTCGAACCATGTTGAAACACCTGCTCCGCCGCCTGACCAGGAAGCAGACCTGGCGCCGGCACAGGTGTCTCCTGTCCGCGAGCTGCGCCCGGCGCAGTCGGACGGCAAGCCGGTGCTCAGCCTGTTGCTGGCAATTGCACTCGCCATAATTGTGTACTTTGCGGTACAGACGACAGGCACGATCGTGCCACAACTCGTCCTGGTTGCGTTGGCCCTGATGTCGCTTACCGGATTGCTTGCGGTGTTTGGCGCGCTGGCAGGCTTCGTGCATTTCGGGCGCGCGCCGCGGCAGAAAGAGTTCTTTGATCAATTGTTCGATGCCGTTGGCGAACCGTGCGTGGTCGCCGATGCGCGTGGATTGATCATCTATTCCAATTCGTCTTATCAGCGTCTTGTATCATCGTCAGGGCAGGGCAGGATAGTCAATCTGGAGACCTTGTATTCCGGTTACCCGGACGTGTCGGAACGGGTTTACCGGCTGGCGCGGGCAGCACGGGAGGGCAAGGAGGCATCCGAGCAGTTCAGGCTGGCGGCAGGATCCGCGGCCGCCGGTGCGCGCGCAGATGCGGCTGCATGGCTGCGCCTGCAGGTCAAGCCGCTGAAAGTCGGTGCCGGTCAGCCCTATTCGGTATGGCGGCTCGTGGATGAGACCGATGCGCGGGCGTCCCAGGAAGACGCTTTCGAAAACCTGCAATACATCATCAATTATCTCGACCATGCACCGGCAGGCTTCTTCTCTACGACCGCGGACGGCACAATAGCCTACATCAATGCCACACTGGCTGAATGGTTGGGACTGGACCTGCCGGCGACCACGGACGGCAATCTGAGACTGTCCGATATTGTCACCGACAAGGGCGCCAAACTGCTCGGCGGTATTGAACCGGAAGCCGGGCGGCCGGTAACAGAAGTATTCGACCTGGATCTTGCAACCAGGACCGGTGAGACAATTCCGGCTCGTGTGGTGCACCGCTGCGAGTTTGACAGTGAGGGCAAACTGCAGCCATCGCGCACGCTGGTGCTGGACAGGCGTGCTCATTTCGCGGTCGAGAAAAACTCCGGCGAAGCCCAGGTGCAGATTTCCAGGCTGTTCAATTCCCTGCCCATCGGCATCGTCCAGTTGAATGCCAATGGCGCAATCGAAACCATGAACGCCGCATTTCTGGAGCTTGCGCCGAAAGCAAAGCGGCGTAGTTCGCTGTCGAAACTGGTGCGTGAAGACGAACGCGAGATGCTTGACCTGCTGGTCGCTGATGCTGCGGGCGGCAAGGTGGAAGCCAAGCCGACCGACTTTCATTTTCTGGGGGCGGAGGAGACGTCCGGCCAGGT
>CALHUA010000136.1 GCA_938039915.1 uncultured Anderseniella sp. | reverse complement strand
CAGACCGCCTTCCATGAAGCGGTGCTGTCAGACAGCGAAAACGTGGAGAACTGGGAAGAACGAGGCTCGCAGGACATGGCCTTGCGCGCCTCAAAAAGGTGCAGGAAATTGCTCGAAGAGTACCAGGCACCGGAACTCGATGTGGCCGTCGACGAAGAGCTGAAGGATTTCGTTACCCGCCGCAAGGCGGAACTGCCCGACGCCTGGTATTAGGACGTGATCAGCTGGCCAGGCTTTCCACGCGGGCGTTGACGACCTGATCGGCCAGCTTTGTGTCAAGACGCTCCAGATGGTCGAACTCAGCCGTGTAGGTTGCCACGCCGGCAGTGGATGAGCGCAGTTCTATGATCATGTCCGACAAGGTGGATTTGGGGATCAGCGCCTGCACCGTGTCCCAACCGGACCAGCCCTCCCGCGGCTCAAATCCCAATAACTGGCCACGCCTTTGCGGCACCATCGTCGTGATGCTGGCAATTGCGTCAGACGGCGCGTGAATGGACACTTTCATAATTGGTTCCAGCAGTACCGGGCCGCACTGCGGCATGCCTTCGCGCATGGCAAGATTACCGGCCAGCTGGAAGGCCATGTCGGACGAGTCCACGCTGTGATAAGACCCGTCCGCCAGGTTGACTGCGACATCGACAACCGGAAACCCCAAGGGACCGCGCCCGAGATAATCACGCACGCCTGCCTCCACAGACCCGATGAACTGCTTGGGCACAGCACCGCCGACAATGGAGTTGGTGAACTCGAAACCGGAGCCTGGCTTGCGGGGTTTGATCTCCAGCACCACATCACCATACTGCCCGTGGCCGCCGGATTGTTTCTTGTGACGCCCCCGCTGGATCACTGATTTGGAAATGGTTTCCCGATATCCGATATCGGGAGCATGGGTGTGGATGGTAATCTGGGAACGGTTCTCCAGTCGCTCGACAGCAATCCGCAAGTGCATCTCTCCCGATCCGTGCAGGACAGTTTCAGAGGCCTGCTGACTATGCTCGACCCGGATCGACGGGTCTTCATCCACCAGCCTGGAAAGTGCTGTGGAGAGCTTCACTTCGTCACGACGATCGGCAGGCCTGATGCCGACCGCGTACAACGACTGTGGCGGCACAAGCGGAGCCATGTCCGGCGGCGTGGTTTTTTCTGCATAAAGGACACTGCCGGTCTTAACGATATCAAGCTTTCCCAGTGCAACGGTCTCTCCGGCGCCTGCCGATGACACCTTGCTGGTCTCGCGGCCAATCAGAGTGTGCATGCCGGACGCCTTCAGGTTGCTGTGGTCTTCATCTGCCAGATGGTCGCCATCACCGAGGTTGCCCCTGAGCACGCGGACCACCGACAATTTGCCCGAGTGTGATGTGTGGATGGTCTTGATGACCCCGGCCACCGTGTCGCCGGCTTCCGGGATGTCCAGCCGCTCACGGGTCGAACTGTAGTCAGGCGCGTCGTGGCGAATGGTTTTCAGCAACCGCAGAATGCCGGTTCCGTTATCCGCAGAGCCGAACAGGACCGGCGTGATCCAGCCATCGTGGAGTTCTGCCGTCAGGTCCTGCAACACCACGTCCATCGGCGGCGATACATCTTCCAGCAACTGCTCCATCAGCACATCATCATGGTCGGCCAGTGTCTCCAGCATGGCAAACCGGGCATCTTCCTCCCGTGACCGGTCTTCATCGCCCACCTCGGAGACTTTTGCTTCGGCGTGCGGGCGATAGGTGTAGGCCCGTTCCAGGGCAAGATCGATACACCCGGTAACGGCCCCGTCTTTCCAGATCGGAATCTGGCGCAGCAACAGGGGATTTTCACTGGCCGTCTGCAGCATCTGAAGGGTTTGCTGAACCGACCCTGCCGCCTTGTCGATCTTGTTGAGGAACAGCACACGGGGCAGGCCGATTTCATCCAGACGCCGCAGGGTCAGTTGCAGGGCCGGCAGTTTCTTTTCATCCGCCTCAACCACAACAATGGCAAAGTCGCAAAATCGCAGGACCGGTTCTGCTTCATAGGCGTACTCCACCGATCCAGGACAGTCGACAAGGGTCAGGCTGTCGCCCTGGTTGGATACGGTGGCAACAGTTGCCTCAACACTCATGCCGTGGGCGCGGGCTTCCGGCGACCCGAACCCGACCATATTGCCCGAAGCGACAGTATGCTGCCGGGGTATGGCCCCGGTGCGCGCAAGTATCGCTTCCAGAAGTGTTGTCTTGCCACTCGACATGGGCCCGATCAGTGCAGCGCACTTGGGCCCTGACGGTCTGCTACGGGGGGATGCTTCCATTGGTCAATAACCTCCGCTCAATCGCATGACGCGAAATCCCGGGCGTTATGGATGGATCGACCGGGAAACCGATCTCTGCCTGATATAATCTGCAGGTATCATGGTTTCACCAAATGGCAGGAAGAGCAAGAACCTGACGGTGAGGATTACAGGTTGAGCTTCCTGAAACCGGTGACACCGGGATCAGAAATTCACCAAACGGGTGTTGAAAATTGTGAAATGAACTACCGCACCAAGTGCCGGGTCAGACGCTTTTCCAGCCAGTCCCAGGTTCTGCGCAGGACTTCGACGATCGAGAAATACATGATCGCCGCCCACAGGTAGACATTGAAGTCGAAGGTGCGGGAAAACGCCAGTTTGGTGGCGCCCATCAGGTCAAACACTGTCACGAGGCTGGCAACCGCCGATCCCTTGACCATGAAAATGATTTCATTGCCCAACGGCCTCAGTGCGGTAATCATGGCTTGCGGAAAAATGATCTTCCAGAACGTCAGGTTCTTTTTCAATCCGAGTGTTTCGGCTGCCTCACGCTGGCCACGCGGAATGGATTCGATCGCGGTCTTGTAGATTTCCGCCTGATAGGCAGCCGTGTTGAGAACAAATGTCAGCAACACGCAATTATAGGCGTCACGGAAGAACCACCACAGGCCTGCCGACTGCAGCTCCTCCGCAAATTGCCCCGCTCCATAATACATGAGG
>CALHUA010000135.1 GCA_938039915.1 uncultured Anderseniella sp. | reverse complement strand
CAAGACACTGGAAATTTCGGTGCTGATCATGTTCCTGGTCGCAGCGTCCAACTTCTTCGGTGCGGTGTTCTCAAATCTGGGCACACCAAAGTTCCTCACCGAACTGCTGCTGTCGATGGATCTGTCCACGGCTGCCATGCTGATCTTCGTCATGGCACTGGTGTTCCTGTTGGGCTGGCCGCTGGAATGGGTGCCAATCGTGCTGATCATCGTGCCGATCCTGGTGCCGTTGCTGGTGTCGCTCAATGTCAATCTGACATGGTTTGCCATCCTGGTTGCGGTGAACCTGCAAACCGCCTGGTTATCGCCACCGGTAGCGCTGTCTGCCTACTTCCTGAAAGGCGTTGTGCCTGAATGGGACCTGAAAGACATCTACTTCGGCATGATGCAGTTCATGGTCATTCAGGTGATTGGCCTGGCACTGATCTTCATGCTGCCCGGCTTTGCACTTTGGCTGCCGGAATGGCTGTCACCGGCTGGTGCACAACCGTTCCTGAGTTATGTCGGATACGGCGAGTAGCCGGCAATATCGAGCAATATGAAAAGGCCCGCTCTCAACCGAGAGCGGGCTTTTTTTGCTTTTGTCAGTGACCCGGCAGTCAAGGCACTGGCTCGAACTGCCGGATCACGACGGTTGCAGGATGATTTTCGGTGCCGCGCACTGGCCCGTGGATATGTCATCGAAGGCCTGTGCACCTTTTTTCAGCGGCCGTTTTTCTATCCAGTTCAGCTTGCCGAGCTTGCCGGCGAAGATGGCATCCGCGGTCGCGCGAAAATCAGCCATCGTATAGGTGTAGGTGCCGATAAACGAAATCTCCTGGAGCGTCATGCGGCGCACGTCCAACCCGCCCTCTGCTGACCCCAGACCAATGTGCATGATCAGTCCGCCCGGCTTTACCAGTTTGCTCGCAGATGCTCGGGTCGCTGCGATACCCACTGCATCGATAATCAGATCCGGCGCGTCATCATCTGCAGCGGCAGACAGGCACTTGATATCCTCCGTTTCAATGATCCGGTTGCGCCGCGCTGTATTGGGTTCCACGATCGTTACTCGGCTGCCGCCCTGGGCCCTGAAGGCCAGAGCAGCGCCCAGCCCTATGGCGCCGCCGCCCAGTACCAGACAGCGAACCTGGGCCAGGTCTCCACCAAGGGTCGCCTTGGCCAGCCTGACCGCATGCCATCCACATGCCAGCGGCTCGCACAGGGCAGCACTTTCCAGCGCCACATGATCAGGAACGGTCACCAGATTACCCTCGGGCATAGCCAGAAGCTCTGCAAATGCTCCTTCACGCGGTGGCATGGATATGATCTGGCGGTTGGGGCACAGATTATCCCTGCCCGCATTGCAGGCTTCACATTGTCCGCACGTCACCAGAGGGTTGACGGTCACGCGGCGCACCGCCCCCCCAAAACCGACTATCTCTCCGGCTGCCTCATGCCCCAGGACCAGAGGCGCGGGCCTGCGTTCATCATGGCCAGCCCATGCATGCATGTCCGAACCGCAGATGCCGGACGCCCGCACCCTGATCAATGCTTCACCTGCCGCAGGCGCGGGGTCGTCGACGGTTTTGAACTCCATTGTCTTGCCGCCCGTGTAAACCAGTGCCTTCATTTCGCTATACAACCTCCATCAATAGCCAGCCCCCTACCAATGACATAACCAGCTGCGCCAGAACAGCGAAACACCGCCAGCCTGCCCAGTTCTGCAAGAGAATTCAGCGATATTTGTCGATTCGACTATACAGCAGGCTCCAACCAGTCTGATTTACGCGAACTTCGAGTAAAACCCGTTTGCCGGCAGTTATGTCCACACTTGGCCGCAATTGAGGTCTAACTCATTGTAGATATAGACAACTATACCGATGAAGGGTTTCACACTCATGATCCGCAAGTTCTGTTTATCACTTGCCCTGTTGGGCGCCGTGTCTGCACAGGCTGTCATTGCAACGCCTGCCCCCGCCAATGCCGGTAGCAATGCAACCATCGAGATGACAATCGGAAAAATCGGGTTTCTGGTTGGTGTGTCACGTGGCGACGGCAGGGTGTTTTACAACGGCAGACAGGCCGAACTTGATATCAACGGCTTGCGGGTTGGACTGACGGTTGGTGCGTCTTTCGCCAATATGCGCGGAGAAGTCTACAACCTCACTCGTCTGGAAGACATAGCCGGCACCTACGTTACGGCTCAGGCGTCTGCCGTAGCCATCAGCGGCGGCGGCCAGAACCTGGTGCTCATCAATGAACACAATGTGCGATTGGTATTGTGGGGTGAACAGCGCGGCCTTGATGCATCGCTGGATGCCGGCGGCATGCTGATCACATTTAGATAGACTGAATTTTCAGATCAGACCCATTTTCTTCAGTGAGCCCAGGTCCAGCGACAGCTCACGGCGTTGAAACTGGCCGAACACTTCCGACAGAAACGATCTGAGACGCAGCCGCAGCGATGGCGGCAGTGTCGTGTAGATGCCGTCCTGAAACTCGATGAATGAGAACGGCGGTTCTTCGGCGGCTGCCATTGCCTCGCGATCAAGCAAGGGCAGGCTGAACACGGCATCCGGCTCAATTTCCTCATAAACCTCGCGCGCCTGACGCGTAACAAGCGGATTTCCGTTGTGGGCATTGCGGATCAGATAAAACGTTTCGCTCGCATAGGCACCCCGAAGATCGCGCGCGGTCATGACAGACGTTGCGCTCTGGTCCAGCACGTAGGCAATCACCATTTCTATACGGGCATTGTGAGCCGCGTTTATAAAATCGAGATCGTCAATGACAGTGAAAAATGCATCCAGTTCGTGCGACGGCAGATCGATGATGTAATCGCGATCCGGCTCGGCAAGAATCTTGTCAAACAGCCTGATCTGACCACTGGTTTTTTCGACGCCAATAAGCGTTGAACGATCCGGATAGAAGCGATTAATCCGGCCACGGGGATCATCGCAGTCAAAAACGTGAGGGTTGTGACCGGTCATCAGCAGATGATCCATCAACAGGCGCGCGGTTAAAGTCTTGCCGTTGCGCGCCTCATCGGAACACACGACAATCATCCGATTTCCCGCCGGTTCGCTCACGTAAATCGTCCTGTTGATACCCCGGTATGACTGGACAGCTGATCACGCGATGCGAATCAACCGTAAAGACAGTCTGCCACAAATCCAGCTTAAACCGATTGCGTCAGTGACCCGGCCCACTCAACCGGGAAATTGCTGATACGTTTGGCTGGCGAGCCCGCCACCCCGCAGCTGACGGGCGACCGGGCCACCAGAACCAATCGTAACATGTAGCGCCGAAACCCTGTCGGCTTAAAGACAATCAGCTCTTGGATTTTCCCGAATCACCGGAACCGCCCGACGTGAGCATCTGGATCAGGCGAAGCTGGTCGAACTCGTCGTCGATTTCAGAACACCACTTC
>CALHUA010000134.1 GCA_938039915.1 uncultured Anderseniella sp. | reverse complement strand
ATATTGCAATGACCACCATTGGCGTTCTTGGATGGATGCCGGACCTGGACGGATTTTTCTCGGCGGTTTCAGATCTGCTTGTTCCAGGCGGGCACTGGGTGATGGAAGAAATGCATCCGGTATTATTGATGTATGAACCGGATGAGAACGGCGGGCCGTCCAGGCTTGAACACTCCTACTTCCAGACCGAACCTTTTGAGGAAACCACGGGTCTGGATTACTTCGGTTACGAGCAGTATGCCTCCAACCCGCATTACTCGTTCACCCACAAGATGTCGGACATTGTGAATGCGGGTCTCAGGGTTGGACTTGAGCTTAAGCACATGCATGAGGTCGGGCATGACATATCACACTTCTGTGCCGACCTTGAACGGGCCGAGGCCCGGCCGCCGCTGGGGTTGTACATGCTGTGGCGCAAGAAGTGATTTTGGTCGGAGCGGCGCACACAGACCAGCATGAGTTCAGCAGAACCCATTTTTGTTCCAGTGCCGCGCCGCTCCTTGTTTCAGCGCTTACTGCGCTGGTGCAGTTGTAGCCGGTGGAACAGCCTGTTCCTGTGCGGCGGGTGCAGTTTCCGTTGCAGGTGGTACGGTTACCTGCTCACTGGTTGTGCCGGTGGTTATCGCCGGACGATCAGAGCCTGCAAACGAGAAGAAGGCAATCATTGCAAGCAGAATGGCAACGGCAAGGCCGATCAGCCAGCCGTTTGAGCCGCCGGAACCGGTGCGATAATCGGGTGCGTGTGATGAGCGGTGCTCATTTTGATAGTCTGTGGCCATGACAAGTACTCCATTATTCATAGCCCCCCAAGCCTTTTCGATTAATCCATTTCAGCACCCCAATATGCCGATGCGGGGGCTGAAATAGGGTATTTTTGTTTGGTTTTTGAGATCAAATGGCTTGTCTGCCCTCGGCAGGCCGTGTTGTTTTACCTGGTCGAACAGCTTATCTGCCTGCGGCAGGCCGTTCTCTGTGCCTGTAAAACGTCGGATTGTTTTTGCTGTCAGGGGCTGAGATAACAAAAAAGGCCGGGAAACAGGTCCCGGCCTTTTTGAAACTCTGAAAGACGCTGTTTATTCTGCGTCGGCAGCCTTGTCGGCCGCTTCCTGGTCGACCTTGGCGCGTGGCGGCTTGCCTTCCAGCAATTCCTTTGCCTGGACAACCCATTCCTCGCGCTCGACCCGGCCGCCGAGTGACAGCTTTTCGTCGTAATCGGCGATATCGTCTTTTTTCCACTTGGCGATCTGGGTCAGGCTGGTCACGCCTTCGCCGGCCAGCTTTTCTGCAAGCACATCACCAACTCCGGAAATCAGTGATACATCATCAACCACCTGGGGGGCGTTGGCTGCTTCAGCCTTGGCTGCTGCTGCTTCCGCAGCACCCGGAATGACGATAGCCCGCTTCTTTTCCGCAATACGTGCGCGCTTGCCGGTGCGGCCGCGCAGGTAATACAGTTTCGCACGACGGACCTTGCCGCGGCGCAGGACCTTAACGCCTTCAACCAGCGGCGAGTAGATCGGGAACACCCGCTCAACACCTTCGCCATAGCTCAGCTTGCGCACGGTGAAGTTTTCATTGATGCCGGCGCCGGAACGGGCAATCACGACACCTTCATAGTTCTGGATACGCGACCGTTCGCCTTCGGTCACACGCACAGCAACAACTACAGTGTCGCCGGGGCCGAATTCGGGAATCTCGCGTTTTGCCGTAATGGCCTGAGCCTGCTCGAGCTCGAGCTGCTGGATAATGTTCATCGGACGAATTCCTTTTTGGTGCGGCCTGCATTCAATTCAATGCAGACAAGTCGCTCCAACATTTTCAGATACAATCATCTTTCGGCAATCCAATGGCTTCAGCCGGACCACCTGATGATCTTGCGATGCGGGTCTTTACCCGTGTGAGGGAGTAAAAGTCAATGTCTATCCGTATAATTGGGTTATTTGTTTGGTCGTTTTGGCCGAATGAGGTCCGGTCGGCGCTCCCTGGTCAGTTTTTCCGACTGTTCGCGCTTCCAGCGCGCTATCGCGGCATGATCGCCGGACAGCAGCACAGGAGGAATTTCGAGGCCCTCCCACTCGCGTGGCCTGGTGTATTGCGGATGTTCCAGCCACCCGTGCTCGAAGCTCTCG
Source organism: uncultured Anderseniella sp. (assembly GCA_938039915.1). GTDB lineage: Bacteria > Pseudomonadota > Alphaproteobacteria > Rhizobiales > Aestuariivirgaceae > Anderseniella. Next base: position 6,360 of record CALHUA010000134.1, on the reverse strand, counting down.
TCAGCAGCAGATGCCTCATTGCCCATAATGCCGGGCAGCAGGCGCACGATGGCATCCAGAACGATATGGGCAGCAGGTTCTCCGCCTGACAGCACATAGTCTCCTACCGATACCTCGGTCAGGCCGCGCGCTTCGATCACCCGTTCGTCGACCCCTTCGAAGCGGCCGCATACAATGACGACGCCGGTGCCGGTGGCGAGTTCGCGCACATAGTCTTGTGCCAACGGGCGACCGCGCGGACTCATCAGCAGCCGGGGGCGGGTATCTTCATCCGTGCTTGTGGCATCAATGGCGCGGGCCAGGACATCGGGTTTCAACACCATGCCAGGCCCGCCGCCGGCCGGCGTGTCGTCTACCGAGGCATGCCTGTCGGTTGCATGATCGCGGATATCACGTGCCTCAAGCGACCAGAGGCCGTCTTCAAGGCCCCTGCCGGCCATGGACAGGCCCAGGGGTCCGGGAAACATGTCCGGGTAGAGCGTCAGCACTGTTGCACGAAATGACATGGTCGGGCGGTCACTTTCTCCAGGGTCGTGCCGGCAACCGGCAGTCTGCCCGGGTCACGCGGGATCTTCGTCCAGCAGTCCCTCGGGAGGGTCTATAGCCAGCGTACCGGCGTCAAGATCGATGTCCGGCACGGTTTGCCGGTTGAACGGCATCAGCACGGTGGATTTGATATCCGTCAGCTTCAGTTCAAGCAGTTCACCGGCGCCAAAATCCACTATGTCCACCACCGTCCCGACCTCTGTGCCGCTCAGGTCCAGAACCCGCAACCCGATCAGGTCTGCATGGTAGACCTCGTCGTCCGCCGGTTCAGGGAGCCGGTCGCGTGCGATGGACAGTTCAAGCCCCCTGATCGCCTCGGCCGCGTTACGATCGGTTATACCATCGATGCGGGCGCGGAACTGGTCCTTGTGGGGTTTGAGGGACTTGATCTCAAGCCTGGTGCCGTTGGATGCATCCAACGGGCCATAGGACGCGATGGCTTCAGGGTCAGCGGTGAAGCTTTTGAGTTTCACCTCACCCTGAATACCATGCACGCCGGTTATGACGCCTAAGATGATGCGCGAATGCTCGGGCATTCAGGCAACGGCCCCTTTAAGAAGCTGTTTCTTCTGCTGGAGCTTCTTCGGCAGGAGCCTCAGCGGGAGCTTCTTCAGCCGGTGCGGCAGCAGCGGTTTCGGCAGCTTCCTTTGCCGCAGTGGCTTCTGCTTCTGCTGCGTCCTTGGCTGCGGTTGCGGCTTCGGCGGCTTCACGTTCAACACGTTTTTTACCCGGCTTGGCCTTGTTGGGATTGTTGCGGGGCTCGCGCTTTTCAAGGCCGAGCGCATCCAGGAACCGCAGTACGCGGTCGGTTGGCTTGGCGCCGACGCTCATCCAGTGCTTTGCACGATCAACGTCGATATTGACGCGATCTTCGGAATCCTTCGGCAGCAGCGGGTTGTAGGTGCCGATTTTTTCAATGAAACGGCCATCACGTGGTGCGTTCACATCGGCAATCACGATGCGGTAGTAAGGACGTTTTTTTGAGCCGCCGCGGGCCAGTCTGATTTTCAATGCCATGTCCAAATTCTCCTTGGGTGTTCACATGTCTGTTTGAATTTTCGAATTCGTCGTCATTTCTTTTTCTTCGCAAAACCGGGCAGGCCCTTGAAGCCGCCGCCACCGCCGAGACCGGGCAGTCCGCCCTTGCCGCCGAGGCCCGGCAGCCCGGGCAGTCCACCGCCCATGCCTGGCATGCCGCCCGGCATTTTCGGCATCTTGCCACTGGCGAGGTCTTTCAGTTCCGGTGGCACAGCATCCGGATCCATCTGCGCAAGCTCTGCCTGCATTTTTTCCATTTCTTCAGGTGACGGCATGCCGGCACCGCCGCCCATGCCCATCATCTTGCCGAGCAGACCGCCTTTGCCTTTGCCCATCTTCTTCATCATGCCGGCCATCTGGATATGCATCTTGAGCAGGCGGTTGATTTCCTGGACCTCAACACCGGCACCCTTTGCGACACGCTTCTTGCGCGAGGCATTCATGAGTTTGGGGTTGCGTTTTTCCTTTGCCGTCATGGACGAGATGATCGCCAGTTGGCGCTTGAGCACCGAATTATCGAGATCGGCGTCTTCAAGCTGCTTCTTCATCTTGCCGAGACCGGGCATCATGCCCATCAGGCCCGACATGCCGCCCATTTTCTGCATCTGCTTGAGCTGGTCGGCGAGGTCTTCGAGATCGAATACCCCCTTCTTCATGCGGGCAGCCATCTTGGCCGCCTTGTCGTGATCTATGGTCTGGGCGGCTTTTTCCACCAGTGAGACCACGTCACCCATGCCGAGAATGCGCGACGCGATACGTTCAGGATGGAAGTCTTCCAGGCCGTCGAGCTTTTCGCCGGTGCCCAGAAGCTTGATCGGTTTGCCGGTGACAGCGCGCATCGACAATGCGGCACCGCCGCGGCCATCGCCGTCGATACGGGTCAGGACAAGGCCGGAAATTCCGACCTGTTCATCAAACGAGCGTGCCAGGTTGACCGCATCCTGACCGGTCAGGGCATCTGCGACCAGCAGGGTTTCTGCCGGTTTGGCAATATCGCGGATCGCCTGGACTTCCGCCATGAGTTCTTCATCGATGAACAGCCGCCCGGCGGTGTCCAGCATGACCACGTCATAGCCGCCCTTCCTGGCTTCCGACATGGCGCGCTTGGTGATGGTGGCCGGGTCTTCGCCCTTAACGATAGGCAGGGTGTCAACCGAGATCTGCTCGCCCAGAATGGCAAGCTGTTCCTGCGCAGCGGGACGCCTTGTATCCAGCGAGGCCATGATGACCTTCTGTTTGTCGCGTTCCAAAAGCCGCTTGGCGATCTTGGCGGTTGTGGTGGTTTTACCGGAGCCCTGCAGGCCGACCATCAGGATCGGCACCGGCGGTGCCGCCTTCAGGTTCAGTGGTTCCGGCTCCTTGCCAAGCATATCGACAATGGCGTCATTGACGATCTTGACGACCATTTGGCCCGGGGTCACCGACTTGATGACCTCCTTGCCGATTGCGCGTTCCCTGACCTGCTCGACAAAGGTGCGCACCACTTCCAGGGCAACGTCAGCCTCGATCAGGGCGCGGCGCACTTCACGCATGGCGGTGTCGACATCAGCCTCAGACAGGGCACCACGGCCTGTCAGCTTGTCAAAGATACCGCCCAGGCGATCCTGAAGTGTTTCAAACATCTGTTCTTTCCCAAACCGGTTGCGCAAAGCGAAATGGCACCCGTGCGCGAACCTTCGCGGACGGATGTGGACCCCTGACCTCCCGGATGCGGTTGAGCCCGCCCATGTGTCAGTAAGCCTGCCAATTCATTTTGGCATCTGGAGTGGCCGGTTCAATAGGGTAATTGCAGCTCAAGGTCAATCTTATTCCCGGCGAACAACCTTACCCGATGCCGCAGGCGTTGCGATGTTGTAAACGCCACACACTTCGTTACCTCTGGCAAGTTGGGTGCTTTTCACCATATAAGGCGCTTAATGAGCACGAACACACATATTCCGTTTCGCAAGATGAACGGGCTCGGCAATGATTTCATCATTGTTGACGGCCGCTCTGAACAGCGCCGTTTCACGCCTGAACAGGTTCGTGCCTGGTCGGACCGGCAAACCGGTATCGGATGCGACCAGTTCATCGTGATGGAAACATCCGATGTGGCTGATGTGCGCATGCGCATCTACAATGCAGAAGGCCATGAAGTGGAAAGCTGCGGCAACGCCTCGCGCTGTGTGGCTGACATCCTGTTCACCGAGACCGGTGCCGATACAGCCACCATAGACACCAAAGGCGGGTTTTTGGCCTGCCGCAAGGCGGATGCGGGCCTTGTTACCGTCGATATGGGCGTGCCCAGGTTCGGATGGCAGGATATCCCGCTGGCGGAGGAGTTTTACGACACCCGCGGTATAGAACTGCAGATCGGGCCGATAGATGCGCCCATCCTGCACACGCCGTCTGCGGTCAATGTGGGCAATCCCCATGCGATTTTCTGGGTCGATGATCTTGAGGTCACGGACCTGTCCAGGACCGGGCCACTGCTGGAAAACCACCCGGTATTTCCCGAGCGGGCCAACATCTCGCTGGCGCGAGTACTATCGCCATCCCACGTTGAAGTGAAAGTGTGGGAACGTGGCGTCGGCCTGACGCAAGCCTGCGGCACCGCAGCGTGTGCTGTTGCGGTGTCCGCGGCGCGCACCAAACGCACCGGGCGTGACGTCACGATCACACTGCCGGGCGGCGACCTGATGATTGAATGGGACCAGCGCGATCACATGCTGATGACCGGGCCGGTCAGTTACGACTTTGAAGGCGACCTGCCCGGGCTGGAAGACGTAATCCTGTGAACAAGCCGGTCGACATCATCAATTTCGGCTGCCGGCTGAATGCCTATGAGGCAGAGGTCATGCGCTCCCATGCCGATACGGCGGGGCTTGAAAACGCCGTCGTCATCAATACCTGCGCAGTGACAGCCGAAGCCCAGCGCCAGGCCCGGCAGACCATCCGGCGGGCCCGCAAGGATCGCCCGGATGCCCGCATCATCGTGACCGGGTGTGCAGCCCAGGTGGATGGACCGGCGTTTGCCGCCATGGACGAAGTGGACCTGGTTGTCGGCAATGAGGAAAAGCTCAAGGTGGACACCTGGCGGGCAGGCGCGCTGGACTTCGGCCTGGCCGGCGAAACGCCTGTGCGGGTCAATGACATCATGCAGGTCAAGGAAACCGCGCTGCACATGCTCGATGGATTCGGCGAGCGCACGCGGGCGTTCGTGCAGGTGCAGACCGGGTGTGATCATCGCTGTACTTTCTGCATCATTCCGTTTGGCCGTGGCAATTCACGCTCTGTGGGGGCCGGTGAAGTGGTTGCCCAGATACGCACGCTGGTGGCGTCCGGCTGCCCCGAAGTGGTGCTGTCGGGTGTGGATATCACGTCCTACGGCAAGGACCTTCCCGGCCAGCCGAGCCTGGGCAATCTGGTGCGGCGGATATTGAAAACCGTGCCGGAGCTGAAACGGTTGCGGATCTCGTCGATCGACTCGGTGGAAGCCGATGAAGACCTGCTGATTGCCATTGCCGAAGAAGAGCGTCTGATGCCGCATCTGCATTTGTCCCTGCAGGCAGGTGACGACATGATCCTGAAGCGCATGAAGCGCCGGCACCTGCGAGATGATGCCATCCGGTTTTGCGATGATGTGCGCCGCAGAAGGCCGGATGTGGTGTTCGGTGCCGACATCATTGCCGGATTTCCAACTGAAACCGATGCGATGTTTGAGAACTCGATCAGGCTGGTCGACGACTGTGGGCTGACCTTCCTGCACGTGTTTCCCTATTCTGTCCGTCCCGGAACACCGGCGGCAAAGATGCCGCAGGTCAATGGCGCCGATATCAAGGCGCGCGCCAGGGCGTTGCGGACGGCAGGCGAAAAGCAGCTGTCCGGTTTTGTGGCCGCCCAGGTCGGGCAAACCATGGATGTGCTGTTTGAAACTGAAACGCGCGGCCGCACGCCGCATTATCTGAACGTCGACATTACCGGTGGCGACATGAAACCCGGCGACATCGCGCCGGTGCGCCTGCTGCATCCGGCAGGGCATGATCTGGCTGGGGAGCTGGTTGTTTGAGCTTTTTCAAGAAACTTTTCAATCGCATTGGCGGCAAGAAGGAAGAAGAACCGCCTCAAGAAGAGGTGGTGCAGGAACAATTGCCCGCACCGGAACCGGCTGGCGAGCCGGAACCGGTTGATGAACCGGCCCCCGCGCCTGAAAAGGTGACTGAGCCGGATCCCGAGCCGGTGGCGGAAGCAGCAGCAGTTGATGCTGCGCCAAAGAAAAAGGGCTTGCTCGGCCGGTTGAAGGAAAGCTTTACGGGATCCAGGGAAAGCACTGCGGCTGAAGCGGAAGCTGCGGCTGAATCCGAAGCTACACTGGAGCCGGAGGTTACACCTGAACCGGAAGTGGTGCCTGAGCCGGAGGTAAAACAGGAAGCAGCCGAAGCGCCGAAGGTAAAGGCGCCGGCCAAGAAAACGCCTGCCAAGAAGGCGCCCGCTAAGAAAGCACCTGCCGAACCGAAGCCGGAAAAGCAGGAGCCAGCCAGTAAAGCGCCGGCTGCGGAGACTGAACCAGAGGCGGTTCAACAAGACGCTGCCCCTGAGTCCGAACCGGAACCGATTGCCGAAATTGAACCGGAGCCTGAATTAGAAGTTGCGACTGCGCCCGAATCAAAAATAGTTCCTGAGCCTGAGCCTGAGCCTGAGCCTGAGCCTGAGCCTGAGCCTGAGCCTGAGCCTGAGCCTGAGCCTGAGCCTGAGCCTGAGCCTGAGCCTGAGCCTGAGCCTGAGCCTGAGCCTGAA
>CALHUA010000133.1 GCA_938039915.1 uncultured Anderseniella sp. | reverse complement strand
GACGATTCACGTCATGGGCTCAGGTCCGGGCCATTTCGTTGATCGATGTACCCCGTTTTGGAGGAGTTCGATATGAAATCAAGAAAACTGTTGATGCTTTGCTGTGCCGCCGCCATGTCCGCCTGCAGCTCCGCAGCATTGGCCGCAGACGTTGTCATTGGTGTGCCCAATTGGCCGTCCGTCAAGGCAACCGCTCATGTTCTGAAGGTCGCCATGGAAAGCAAACTCGGCCTTGAGGTCGAGCTTAAGGACGGCTCCAACAAGGCCGTGTTCGACGCGATGGATGCAGGTTCGATCCATGTGCATCCCGAAGCCTGGCTGCCGAACCTGGATCATCTCAAGCGCCAGTATGTCGATGGCAAGAAATCCATCAAGATGACTGCCAACGCCGCGACCGGCACCCAGGGCATGTGCGTCACCAAGGGCACTGCGGAAAGAACCGGCATCACGGATATCAAGCAATTGAGAGAGCCGGAAATGGCCAAGAAGTTCGATACCGATGGTGATGGAAAGGGCGAGGTCTGGATAGGTGCCGACGGCTGGGGATCGACGCCCATCGAGCAGATTCGCGCCCGCTCCTACGGTTACGACAAGACGATGAACCTCAAGATCATGGAAGAAAAGGTCGCCCTTGCCGACGTGGACAGCGCGGTCAAAGCGAAGAAGGACATCGTCTTCTTCTGCTACACGCCGCACTACATGTTTGCAGCAAATGAGCTGGTGGTTCTCAAGGAACCGGCTTACGACGCAACCAAGTGGGTGATCGTGCCACCGTCGCCCACGCCGGGATGGCTGGAGAAATCAACCGCTGCCGTTGCCTGGGATACCGCGTCACTGCATGTAAGTTACGCCACTGCGTTGGAGCAAGCACAACCCAAGGCGGCAGCCATGCTGTCCAAGGTGAAGCTGGACACCGAGACGCTGACCAAGATGACCTATGCACTGGAAGTCGAGAAACAGGAGCCGGCCGCCTTTGCTGCCAAGTGGGTCGAGGAGAACAAGGCTACCGTCGACAGCTGGTTTCAGTAGCAGTTGAAGCGGATAGTCGAGGTATGGTGATAATCGGCGACCGTGTGCGCCTTGTTGCCATCCCCGACGACCTGCCGCAAGATGTTGAACCGGGGGCGCTGGGCACAAGCAGTCTTTTCCAGCGCTGCCTCGGACGCACATTTCCGGTCGTTGATATCAACGAGTTGGGGTGGGCTCAGCTGGACGTGGGTGAGGTGAACGGCCAGGCGGCGTACATGGACTCAATTTGGGTTGAGCCATCATGCCTTGTTGTTGCGGAGTGAACCCACAACGGCCAATTGGAAAATCAGCGCCGATTGCCGCCTGGGCGACGGTTCTGGTTCTGTCCCGGAGGCGGTGGGCTGCCTGACTTGGTGTCCTTGTGCCGGAAGGTAATGCGTCCCTTGTCGAGGTCATAAGGGGTCATCTCGACCGTCACCCGGTCACCTGCAATGGTGCGAATTCTGAATTTCTTCATCTTGCCGGCGGTGTAGGCAATGATCTCGTGATCATTTTCGAGCTTAACCCGAAAGCGCGAGTCTGGCAGGACCTCGGTAACGATACCTTCAAACTCGAGCACTTCTTCTTTCGACATAAAACGTCTTCCCTCGCGGTGATTGATGCTGGATGCATACCCGTTTGCGCGCCAGCAATCAATCGCTCATAAAACAAAAGCCGGACAAAGCCCGCGTTTTTGCGCGCTTTTACCCGGCTGTAGCCGCAGCAGGCAAAAGTTTACCTGCTCTACCCAGATCCGCAACCCAAACCAGTTCCCCGCATCAACGCAAATTGCCAGGTTCCCTTGAACCCGTATTGCCCTGAAAGCCTGTCGGTTTCAGCCGGAGGCCCGGTTAACCCATCTGGATGTCAGTTGCCTGCTGACCTCTGCCGCGTGGATCGTCCTCCACCACGAAGCTGACCTTGTCGCCGTCGGCAAGCCCTTCAAGGCCTGAGCGCTGGATGGCGGTGATGTGCACGAACACATCCTTTGAACCATCTTCAGGTGCGATAAAACCGAACCCTTTCTGGGTGTTGAAGAACTTGACGGTGCCGCTGACACGCATGGGGATATTCCTTTCCCGCTATCAATCTGGAATGACCAGTCCGGCTCAAGATTCAGTGCCGGTCTCCGGGCGTACTCGGGAAAGCAGTCGTGCCTCAAATCCAGGATACCGCAATTCTAATCCGATCGTCGCTGGACACATCCATTCCATATTCGATGTGCCGGTAGCTGAGATCATAGGACAGAAACCGCCGCAGGGCAATTCAAACTGGAGCCAATAACTGCGGCAATTCTGCCATTTTTTAAAATTGTCCGCGTAAGCACTTTCGGTATCTGCTCCAGGCTGCGTCTGTCTTCAGCTTGAAGGCCTGCTGCTTGTACCAGTGGCACTTTGCATGAATGGTACTGCCTTTGGCAAAGGCCGCATCGCTGGTCATGGCTGACACACCAAGCATGGATACAGCGTAGATGAACGCGGCCGCGAAAGTGTAACTTGCAATCTTCATTGATCTCTCCTTTATTGATTTTCCTTGTACGGAGATCGGCGCATCGCCGATCAAAAGATTAACGAAAGTTATGCAAGCGGCACTGGCGCGAGACAATTCACGTAAGCTCAAACCTGTGTGTGGGAAATGTGAGTGACACCAGCCGGCCTGTAAGCCGGGTTCTGTCCATGGCGCATGCTGCGCCACTGGATGACCATTCATCTGGGATGTACGTTACCGCACACCTCATGCGACCAACCCGGGCAGCGTTCCGGAAAGCATGAACTGGCTCGCCATTGAAGGCGCGCCTGCTGCCCCTATTTAGTCTTGCTCCCGGTGGGGTTTGCCATGCCGCTTCCGTTGCCGGACGCGCGGTGCGCTCTTACCGCACCCTTTCACCCTTACCTTAGCCCGTTGCCGGGCGTGAGGCGGTTTGCTTTCTGTGGCACTTTCCCTGGAGTCGCCTCCGCCGGACGTTATCCGGCACCGTGTCTCCGTGGAGCCCGGACTTTCCTCACAATGCCCCCGGTCCCCGAAAGGATCGCTGTCATTGCGCGGTCATCCAGCCGACTGGTGTCAAGACCGTCATCTAACACAGTTGACGCACACTTGCACCGGGTTGTTGCGGGTCATGCTGAATGGGCCGCCAACAACGCCTCCAGCGTTGCAACGGTCGAAACATCGGCGCGACCGTCACACAGCTGCGGTCGGAAATGTAACTGGAAGGCCTGCACGACGGTGGCCGTTGCGGTGTCGTAGTCACCGGTAACATCGATACCATATCCATAGGCAGCCAGGTTTTGCTGCAACTGTGCAACCTGAGTGCCGGAAGCACCCTTGTCCAGCACCGGTCCATCGGCAACTGCAGCAGGCGTCGCCCACAACCCGACACCCCTGCTGGCCAGGCGAGCCCACGGGAACTTTTCTCCCGGATCAATCTTGCGCCCCGGCGCTACGTCCGAATGAGCCAGTACATGCCGGGGCTGAATCCCATGGCGGGCAACAATGTCGTTTGACAGGGCGATCACCGCTTCGATCTGGGCGTCCGGAAAGTCATGATAGTCGTCGCCATGTCCAGGATTGCAGATCTCGATGCCGACAGAGCGGGAATTGACGTCGCCTTCCCCTTCCCAGGACGATTTGCCGGCATGCCAGGCGCGCTTGTCTTCATCGACCATGTGCACGATGCCGCCGTCCTGTCGAACCAAGTAGTGACACGACACCTCGCGCGCGCCGCTGGTCAGTATCTCGACTGCAAACTCCGGTGTCGGCACACCTGTGTAGTGCATCAGCAGGATGTCCGGCCCTGCCACACCGACGCGATCGCTGAAATTGAGTGCCGGGACAACCACATGCGGCAGGCTGGTAACGCTCATATACCGCGCTCGCGTTCCACCTGCCCCCAGGCTTCGGTGATCCGGGCAAGCCTGGTCGTGGCGATTGCGACGGCTTCTTCAGGCATGCCGGCGGCAATATGCCGGTCCGGATGGTTTTCCTTCACCAGCTTGCGGTAGTGCGCCTTGAGATCACCGTCGCTTGCATCGCAGTCAATGCCGAGGATGCTGTACGGGTCGCTTTCGGTGCCACGCAGGTTGCGTGACCTTATGCACCCGAAACGGTCTTCAAGGCCGAATATCCGGGAGACCTCTTCCAGGAACGCCATCTCCTGTTCACCGACCGCCCCATCTGCACGTGCAATATGAAACAGACCATCGACCAGGTCTTCCAGCACGTCTTTCTGGTCACTGAACAACCTTGCGATCTTGCGGGCATAACTGTCGAAGCCGGTTACTTCCTGCTTGGCCAGGTTGAATACCCGCGCCACGTTCTGGGTTTCTTCCGGGTGGATCACGAAGATCTCGCGGAACGCAGCAATTTCCGCTTCACTGACCAGCCCGTCCGCCTTGGCCATC
>CALHUA010000132.1 GCA_938039915.1 uncultured Anderseniella sp. | reverse complement strand
TCACCTCGAAATCCTGGCCAAGATTGCCGGTGTTGTCATCATCGTGCTCGGCCTGCATTTCATGGGGGTGTTTCGGATACCCTTTCTGTATCGCGATATCCGGATGCAGGGACCGGCCAAAGCCGTTGGTCTGCTCGGCGCCTATGTCGTGGGCCTGGCATTTGCGTTTGGCTGGACACCTTGTGTCGGGCCGGTTCTGGCGGCCATCCTGTTTGTGGCGGCGCAGGCCGGTGATGCGCTGAAAGGTGCGTCGCTGTTGCTCGCCTATGCACTGGGAATCGGCATCCCGTTCATTCTTGCCGCCGTTTTCTTCCGGCCTTTCATGGCCCTGATGAAGCGTCACCGCCATCGCATGGGCCTGATTGAAAAGCTGACCGGTGGCTTGCTGGTGCTGACGGGGGTTTTGTTCATTACAGGCGGCATGTCCGCCATCGCTTTTTACATGCTGGAACTGTTTCCGGCACTGGGCGCAGTTGGATAAGGAGAAACCGAAATGCGATTATTTCTTGCCGTTACTGTTTTGCTTGCCGGGATTACCGGCGCGCTGGCTTCCGAAGTAGGGGATGACGGTCTGCACAAGCAAGCCTGGTTCGCGACCACCTTTCGCGACATCAAGGAAGACATGGCCACGGCCAAGGCGGAAGGCAAACGCCTGGCACTGATCTTTGAACAACGCGGATGCATCTATTGCAAGCAGGTTCACGAGAAGGTGCTGACCGACCCGGAAGTGCGCGACTTCATCAAGGATAATTACATGGTTGTGCAGTACAACCTGTACGGCGATGAGGAAGTCATCGATCTGGACGGCGAGGCGCTGACAGAAAAAACCGCCGCGCGTAAATGGCGGGTGACCTTTACCCCGACCATCTTCTTCATGCCCGAGGAGGCAGACGGCAAAAAAGATGTTGGCGCATCCACAGTCGCCGTCATGCCGGGGGCATTCAGGAAAGGAACCTTCCTCGACATGTTTCAGTGGGTGCAAAAGAAGGGCTACGAAACCGACGAGGGGTTTCAGCGCTACCACGCACGCCGGATTGTCGAGCGCCGCGAAGCCGGAGAAAAGAACACCGATTGATGTTAACTCCGCTACCGGCACTGTCTGGAGTTGCGATTTCGGACTGTGGCCATATTCATTCAAAAATATGAATTTGTCTTGATATCCGTGGAATCGTGAACTAGGCTGGCGCACAATAATAAAAGGGTACTGGAGGAAACTGATGAGGACCATCCTGAAACTGGGTTTGGCTGGTGCGTGTCTGGCGGGAGTGGCGGTTGCCACGGCTCACGCGGGCAGCGTGGCGCCAATGGACGTTAAATTTACAGACAATGGCGTGGAAGCGTCCCTGACCGGTGCTGCGGGGGATGCAGCGAAGGGACGGGCGGTGTTTTCCAATCGCAAGTTGGGCAATTGTCTGGCCTGCCATGTGAATGCCGAGCAGAAAGAACATTCGTTCCATGGCGAGGTGGGCCCGCCGCTTGATGGTGTGGCTGACCGTTATTCGGAGGCGGAACTGCGCGCGATCGTCATCGACTCCAAAAAAGCCCTGACGGAAGAAACGCTTATGCCGGGGTTCTACAGCCTCAAGCTTGGCGCCCGGATCCATAAGAAATTTGCCGACAAGACCATCTTGACGGCCGAACAGGTTGAAGACGTCGTGGCCTATCTCGCCACGTTGAAAGAATAGGAGTTATTTTTATGAAGCTAGACAGGAGACAGGTACTTGGCCTGACTGCCGGTGCGGCTGTATTCGCCGTTGCGGGAATCAGGGTCAATCCGGCCAGTGCTGCAGCAGAAGAGACCAAGAAGCAGGTTATGGAATTTACCGGGGGCAAGGAGCCTGCATCCGGCAAGATCACCCTGAAGGCGCCTGAAATTGCTGAAAATGGTAATACCGTACCGATATCCGTATCGGTCGAAAGCGCCATGTCCGGTGATGACATGGTGGAGTCGGTGATGATCCTGGCCGAAGGCAACCCGAACCCGGATGTGGCGACTTTCCACTTCACTGAAATGAGCGGCGAAGCATCTGCCACCACCCGCATGCGGCTGGCCAAGACACAGAATGTTGTTGCGGTCGCGAAAATGAAGGATGGATCGGTTTATTCCGACACCAGGCTGGTCAAGGTCACAATCGGCGGCTGTGGCGGTTAGATTATCCAAGAGGACAAACGAAAATGGCAAAAGCAAAACCACGCGTGAAGGTGCCCAAGTCGGCCAAGGCCGGCGATGTGATCACCATCAAGACGCTGATCAGCCACAAGATGGAATCCGGTCAGCGCAAGGACAAGGCCGGCAAGGTCATCCCGCGCAAGATCATCAACAAGTTCACTTGCGAGTTCAACGGAACCAGGGTGTTCGGGTGTGACATCGATCCGGCCATCTCGGCCAATCCATATCTCGAGTTCACAGCCAAAGTGCCGGAAGCAGGCGAGTTCAAGTTCACCTGGGTGGACGATGACGGCTCTGTCTACGAAACAAGTAAAAAAATCGAGGTCAAGTGACATTACACCGGTAGCAGCCAATTCAATGGCTGCTGGCTGGTGACATGAACCACTTAGAACTTCGGGAGGAAACGAAAATGAACTCGACAACACTCAAATGGGCTGGACTGCTGACCGCAGCATCTGTTTTCGCAGCAGGTTCGGCGATCGCCGAGCCGGACAACAACACACTGGTGATTGAAGGACAGCAGCTGGTCACCGACGTGGAAGCCCCGAAAGGCAGTCCGCTGAGCCGTGTTTATTCCGGCTGGCGTTTTCGCTCACCGGAAACCCAGGCTTTCGAAATGGACGATTTCGAAAACCCGGCCTTTCCGGCGGTAGAGCAGGGCGAAACCCTGTGGAGCACGGTTGACGGCGAGGCCGGCAAATCCTGCGCCACCTGTCACAATGATGCATCGGAGACCATGAAGGGCGTTCGTGCGTCAATGCCGAAGTGGAACGAAAAGCTTGGCAAGCCGCATACCCTGGAAACCCAGATCAATGCCTGTCGGACCGACAACATGAAGGCGGAAGCCTGGAAGTGGGAAGCGCCCAACATGCTTGCCATGACTGCCTATATCGGCCTGCAGTCGCGCGGTATGCCGGTTAACGTCAAAACTGACGGACCAATGCAGTCGTGGACCGACAAGGGCAAGAAACTCTACTACACCCGTGTTGGCCAGCTCGACATGTCGTGCGCCAATTGCCATGAAGACAATTACGGCAAGATGATCCGCGCCGATCATCTCAGCCAGGGCCAGATCAACGGGTTCCCGACC
>CALHUA010000131.1 GCA_938039915.1 uncultured Anderseniella sp. | reverse complement strand
AGCCTGGCATTCAGGGAGGTTTTCGAAGGAGCAACCGAAGCTGATCTTGCCAAGCCTACCCATCACGTATCCATTGTGACGCCTCGCTCCGAGATCAAGGATCATTGTGCCGTGTTCAGTAAGAACAAGAAAAAAACCTAGTTCAGTTTCCGGCGAGCCTAGGCAACTTCGTCGGTCCGGTTGATCTCAAACGGCTCCAGCCCCCTTCACTGGACTATCTTCAATCTCAGCACCTTGCCGTCATCACTGTCCGTCACCAGGTAGATGAGGCCATCCGGGCCCTGAACCACATCCCGGATGCGTTCACCCAGATCCTGAAGAATTCGCTCCTCCGATACGGGCTTGCCATCAGCAAACACCAGCCGCGACACTGACGCGCCGCGCAGAGCGCCGATAAAGTAATTGCCCTTCCAATTGGGAAATGCCTTGCCGGAATAGATCATCAGACCCGATGGCGCGATGGATGGATCCCAGTAGTGCACCGGCTGTTCCATGCCTTCCTTGTGGGTGCCCTCGCCGATCTTGGCGCCTGAATAGTCGATGCCATAGGTGATAACCGGCCAGCCATAATTCTTGCCGGGTTGCGGATTGTTGACCTCGTCTCCACCGCGGGCCCCATGTTCGGCCGTCCACAACTCGCCGGTTTCCGGGTGCAACGCTGCGCCTTGAATATTGCGGTGACCGATTGACCATATCCGCTTGTCCCATCCGTCGGGTTGTGGATTGCCCGCAGCCGGTTTGCCGTCCGTATCGATCCGGATGACCTTGCCGATACCTGTCGAAGGATCCTGGGCTGAATCCATTTGATTGCCGCGATCACCTGTTGTCACAAACAGCATGCCGTCGCGATCAAATACCAGGCGGCAGCCAAAATGCCTGCCCGTTGCGCCGACCGGGCTTTGTTCGAAAATCCGCGTGACATTTTCCAGCCGGTTGGCCGTCAGGTCGAGTCGCGCCCTGGTCACCACTGTCCCACGGCCCCCGTCATATGAGGCAGCATGGCAATAGAACATTGTTCCCGAGGTCGCAAAATCTGGCGCCAGCGCGATCCCGTGCAGTCCGCCCTGGCCGCCCGCCGAGACCCCTTCAATTCCATCTATGACAACCGGTCTGCCGCCGTCAGCAGCAACCACGCTGAGGCGCCCCGGGCGTTCAGCGATCAGCATCCGCCCGTCCGGCAGGAATGCCAGCGCCCACGGCGCATCCAGCCCGTCAACCAGCGTCTCGACGTCCAGCTTGTAATCCTGGGTCTGGTGCACCTCGGCAAACGCTGGAAGCGCACATGCACCCAACATGCTCATGGCAAATGCGAAACTCTTCATATTCAGTCTCCTTGTGACGGCACCGGCATGGATGACATGAGCGCCAGGACAAATGATGTCAGTTTGAGTTTTTCCGGACCCGACAGGGCGATGTATGCGTCGCGGGACGCCTGCGCTTCGCCACCATGCCAGCGGATGGCTTCATCGATGTTCGCAGCACGACCATCGTGCAGAAGCCGATGATCGGGCAATTGCCCCCTGAAGCCGACCAGCGGGGTCGTGCGCCATTCTGTCGGTGAGGCCGATCCTTCGCCGCCATAAGATGTCAAACCGTCACCCATATTGTGCAACAGCAAGTTCGAAAACAGCGCCACGGAGCCACCATCTGACGTTTCCATGTAAGGCGTATGACAGGAACTGCACATGGCATCGGTAAAGCTCTGTGGTTGTTCCTGTATCTTTGGCGACACAGCCAGCGAACGCACATGATCGGACAGCGTTGCGATCCTGTCGTTGTCGAAATCAACAGTCAGATCAGGCGCCTGATTGCCGGAAGCTTCCAGGCAATCGTGCTGGCGTGACGTACACTCGCCCTGCGGTGCCGGGTGGGCAGGTGATGTGAGCCCCATGTCGAACCAGAGCGCATTGGCAACCTGATCCTCAACCCTGGCGGCAGTTGCCTTCCAGTTGAAGCGACCGATCCTGGGCCTTTCCCCCGGCACCTGCAGCAGGTGAACCCGGCCTGATATGCCGTCGTTATTCTTGTCCTGCGAGTCTGCGCCCTTGATGATTGCCGCAGGCGACACTCGCGCAACCAGCGCGGTCGAGTCCAGGGCGGGTGCGGCACGCAACGACATGGTGATGCCGGCGGTTCGTCCCGGTCCGCTGGCAAAGCGAACCGATGCCAGGAACCTGGTCAACCCATCGCCAACCTGCAGGGCGGTCAGGTCAGCCACGCCTTCCGGTTCAACGCCGTCAACCGCCTTGTTCTGCAGTTGGACGCCATAGTGCGGATCACCCGTGCCGTCGACAAAGGTATGGCGCAGCAGGACACCCGCACCGGCTACTTCACCGTCAGGCCTGACACGAACCCGTGCACCGCCACCAAACCAGTGACAGGCATGGCACGAGGCTTCATTGAAGATCGGGCCCAGGCCGTCGGACGCTGTTTCCGCGCTGGTCCAGTTCTGACGGAACATTTGTGCCCCGGTCATCTCTTGCGCGCTCGCGCTTGTCCCGAAGACAGTGGCAACGAAAATTGCGGTGATGAATTTTTTCATATGAGCGTTATACGCTTCACATTGTGGCGCCGATTTGCCAGGGCACGAACTCGTGATCACCAAGCCCCTGACTTTCCGACAAAGACCCCTCACCTGACGCAATACGCAACCAGGCCTGGAAAATCTCTTCACCCACCTGCTCCATGCTTGCCTCCCCCGACAGAACGCGGCCCGCATCGATGTCCATGTCTTCAGGCATACGCGCGGCAAGTTCTGAATTGGTGGCGATCTTGAGCGTCGGTGCCGGTTTCGACCCGAATGCCGACCCACGGCCAGTTGTAAAGGTGACCAGATTACAACCCGACGCAATCTGTCCGGTTACCGAGACCGGGTCATAGCCGGGGCTGTCCATGAAGGTGAAACCACGCGCCGTTACAGGTTCGGCATATCTATAGACACCGTTGAGCGGTGATGTGCCGCCTTTGGCAGCCGCCCCCAGAGATTTCTCGAGAATGGTCGTCAGACCGCCCTGCTTGTTGCCAGGCGTCGGGTTGTTGTCGAGAGAGCCGTTATTGCGGTCCACATAATCCTGCCACCAGGTGATCCGGTCGAGCAGCTTGCGGCCGATCTCCGGCGTGGCAGCCCTTCGGGTCAACAGATGTTCCGCGCCGTAGATCTCAGGTGTCTCGGCCAGCACGCCTGTCCCTCCCTGCGCAACCAGCAAATCGCAGGCATATCCCAATGCCGGGTTGGCCGTGATACCTGACCATGCGTCTGACCCGCCGCACTGAAGCGCCACCATCAGGTCGGACGCAGGACACGTCTCGCGCACTGATTTATCAGCTGCCGGCAACATGTCCCTGACTTTGGCAATACCCGTCTCGACAGTGCGACGCAGACCGGCGACATCCTGTATGTTCATGGTCTGGAATCGCGGGCCGCGTTCAAGCCCATACGCCTCCAGCAACCAATCGATCTGGTTCATTTCACAGCCCAGCCCCACCATCAGCACGCCGGCATGATTGGGGTGGCGTGCATACCCCCACATGACCCGCTGCAATGCATCAAATCCATCGCCGGAATCCGCCATGCCGCATCCTGTGCCGTGCACAAATGCCACAACACCGTCTACATTCGGATAGTCTGCGAGTTCGGCAGGCGTAAAGTGATCGGCAATCATCCGCGCCGCCGTCGCCGAACAGTTCACCGACGTGATGATGGCAATGTAATTGCGCGTCCCGACCTTGCCGCTGTCGCGACGGAAGCCCTCAAATGTGTCCCGCTTGTTGTCGTCGACCATGGCGACATCACGAACGGCTGTCGAAAACTCGTAGGTCTGGGATGTGCTTTCAAAGTTCACATTGTGAGTATGCACATGCGCACCGGCTGCAATATCGGTCGACGCGCTGCCGATGAACTGACCGTACTTGGTAACAGGAGTGCCGGTCTCGATGGCGCAAAGGGCAAGCTTGTGACCACGACCGATGCGCTCGATCGTGACAGTGCCGAGCACATCTGCACCAATCTCCAGGGGCCTGACGGCTGTGGCCACATTGTCCGTCTCATCAAGCCGTATTGCGGCAGGTACCGTCATGTCATTCGCTCCGGAATTTGAGAATATGGGATTGGCAAATGATCAGCCAACGTTGGCTGCATTACAAGGGCCTGGCCGCAGTTCCGCGATGGAGAAAACTATCCGGCAAAAATCTGCTGGCGAACCATCGAGACCAGGTTGTCGTGCGTCACGTCCAGTGCATGGCCAGATGTATTCAGGCTGTAGTGAGAGCGGGCATAGTCCGCATTGCGTTCATCAAGCAGCTTGCGCAATTGCTGCATCGCCGCCGGATTTCCTGCCATGGGGCGCAGATCGCCCTGGGCCTGCACCCGGTTCATGTGTTCTTCGGCGCTGGCCTTGAGCCAGATGGTGTGGAAGTCGCGCAGCAGGCAATTGTACGCATCTCCGTCACCGACGATGCCGCCGGCAACTGCCAGCACCACCTGTTTGTGACCGGCTGCAATGGTTTCCAGCGCGTCGGCCTCGAGCCGGCGATATCCGTTCTGGCCGTACAGATTGAAAATCTCCGCAACCGGCAGACCGCTCTGGCGTTCGATTTCGTCGTTCAATTCGACGAACGGGATGTCCAGGGCGCGTGCCAGGCTGAAACCGAGCGTGGACTTGCCGGCACCACGCAGTCCCACCAGTGCGATGCGCTGCCCCCTGCCCGAATGACCGTCCGGCAGCGACCGTGTTTCAGACACCAGTTCTTCCAGCGACACGCCGAGCGACATGGCAATATCGCGCAACAGAATAATGGAAATGTTGCCGGACCCGGTTTCAAGCTGGGCAAGGTAGCGCTCGGACACGCCGGATATGCCCGACAATACCCGTCGCGACAGGCCACGTGCCTTTCTTTCGCTGCGCACCCTGTCACCAAGTCCGATCAGAAAGGCTTCGGAATCACGCCTGCCCTCCGGTTGGGTTCGCGGCGTATGATTGCAGTGGGCCAGTGCAACCGGATCGGACCGTTCAGTAGGTTTCAACGTGATATCTCCCGCTGGTTCTCATGTCCGGTTTGAGGGACGCCCAGTCCAGCCCGCCATTGCGGCAGATATCGGCCAGGGCTTCATCGACACCGGTTTCCAT
>CALHUA010000130.1 GCA_938039915.1 uncultured Anderseniella sp. | reverse complement strand
AACAAGTTCGGCAAGAAGGTCTACATCATCGCTGCCGACTACAATTACGGCCAGATCACCGCGCAATGGGTGAAAAAGTATGTGACGGACAATGGCGGTGAAGTGCCTGATATCGAGTTCTTCCCGCTTGATGTGACCAATTTCGGCCCGACCATCAAGAAGATCCAGGCAGCCAAGCCGGACATGGTCTGGTCTGCGCTGGTCGGCGGTGCCCATATATCGTTCTATCGCCAGTATGCGGCAGCCGGCATGAACAAGTCGGTGCCAATTGCGTCCACCACCTTCGGTGTCGGCAACGAGCACAAGTTGATATCCGCAGAAGAAGGTGATGGCATTCTGGCCGCCTATACCTATTTCCAGGAAGTGCCGGGCGATGACAATGCTGCATTCGTGAAACGCTTTCAGGACAAGTTCGGGGCAGATGCGCCCTATCTGAACGAACTGGCAACCCGCAGTTACGAGGGTATCCAGCTATGGGCCGAAGCTGTCAGGAAGGCCGGCACCGCGGATCGCATGCCGGTGATCGAGGCACTGGAGAGCGGTATCAGTCTTGCCGGTCCGAGCGGTGCCATTTCACTTGATCCGAAAACCCACCACGGCGTGCTGAATGTCTATCTGGCAGAGTTGAAGGATCAGACATTCAACATTGTCGAAACCCACAATGAGCAACCGCCGTCGGACACGCTTTTGGTGTGCGATCTGAAAGCCAATCCGGATCAGGCCACCTTCTATTTCGAGAACGGTCTGGAAGCAGCCGGCATCAAGTAGGGCGCTGGCGAATATCACGGCGCTTCAATCGCGCATGGACATGAGGAATATCTCGCGTGGATCTTGTCATTGCGCTCGCATTGCAGATTGTTTACGGCATCGCCAGCCTGGTGCTGATCAGCCTGGGGCTGGCGATCATCTTCGGCATGATGCGGGTGATCAACCTGGCTCACGGCGAATTCCTCATGCTGGGCGGCTATACAGTCGTCATATCGACCAATCAAGGCGTCAATATCTGGTTCGCCATGCTGGTGCTGGCGCCTTTGGTTGTCGGTATTATCGGCGTTCTTGTCGAGCGTCTGCTGATCCAGTTTCTGTATGGACGAATGGTGGATACCTTGCTGGCAACCTGGGGGCTGAGCCTGTTGTTTGTCGGTCTTGTCACCTCGATTTTCGGAGCCCAGACTGCGACGACAATCTCGCCGCCGCTTGGGGTCATCCAGATTGGTGATTATTCCTCAAGCGCTTATGAATTGTTCCTGATTGCGGTGACGGTTGTGCTGCTGTTGCTGGTGTATGCGGTACTCAAGCTGACCAAACTCGGACTGGTTGCACGCGCCACCATGCAGAGCGACGAGATGGCGTCGGCACTGGGCGTGTCCACCAAACGCATCTACATGATCACCTTCGGACTGGGGGCTGCCGTTTCAGGTCTCGCCGGCGGTTTGCTGGCACCAGTCACCGGCGTGCTGCCGTCGATTGGCGCCACCTATATTGCCAAGGCATTCATCACCGTCATCAGCGGTGGCGCCTCAATTCTTGCCGGTACGACTGCAGCCTCAATTCTACTGGGCGGCATTAACGGCATCATGGCGTTCCTGACCGGCCCGACCCTGGGTGAAGTTGCGCTGCTGGCCGCCGCCATTATCCTGATCAGACTGTTGCCAACCGGCATTACCGGCCGCTTCTTCAGGAAAAGCCTGTGAGCTGGACGCGCGAAAATCGCTGGCGTGCCGTACTGGTGCTGGCCGGAGTGATCTTCACGGTGGCCGCACCCGGTGTGCTGGAACTGTTCACCATCATAAACCTGTCGACGGTCATCGCCCTGGCCATACTTGCCCTGAGCCTGGGCCTGATCTGGGGGTATGGCGGCATCTTGTGTTTTGGGCAAACCGCGTTTTTCGGCATTGGGGCTTATGCCTACACCATCGCCGCGATCAATTTCGGCGGCTCGTCCTGGGCTGTACTGATCGCCATCCTTGCAGCCGCGGTCTTTGCCGCCGTGCTGGGTTACTTCATGTTCTATGGCAGGGTCAGTGACGTCTACATGGCGGTGATCACCCTGACGGTGACGTTGATCCTTTACTCGCTGCTCAGGCGAACTTCGGGACCGGAGTACAAGATCGGCGATGCGCTGCTCGGCGGATTCAACGGGGTGACCTCGCCACCGCTGAATTTGCCATGGGCACCCTATATGCCGTTGTTCCCGGAGCATGTGTTCTATGTCGGCATGGCGGTGCTCATCATTGGCTACATCATCTGTGCGTGGCTGATACAGACGCATTTCGGACGCGTCTCCGTGGCCATTCGCGAAAATGAACTGCGTGCCGAACTGATCGGGTACGACACCCGGTTTTACAAGCTGGCAATGTTTACCATCGGCGGCGCCATCGCCGGGGCAGGCGGCATCATCTTCGCCAATGGAGTGGGCCGGGTCACGCCGGACATCTTCAACCTGTACAATTCGGCACTGGCGATCATCTGGGTGATTGTCGGCGGACGCGGTACGCTCGCAGGTCCGGTGATGGGAGCGTTTGCGCTGTTCTACCTGACTTCCTGGTTGGGCACGCAGGGCGTGGTGAACAACAACCTGGTCCTGGGCCTGATCCTGATCGTCTTCGTTCTCGCCGTGCCACGAGGCCTCCTGCCGACTTTCATCAGCTGGTGGGATGGAGCCCGGTCGCGGCGTGCCATGCAGCGGCGCGAACTGAAAGTCAGGCGCAAGCGCAGCAGGCGAAGCAGCGACCAGCGGGAGGTGACGCATGAAAAGTGAGATCGTCGTCGAAACCCGCAACCTGTCCATGCATTTTGGCGGCGTAAAAGCTGTTGACCGGGTCAATTTCAACCTGCGCGAGAATGAACTGCGCTGCCTTATCGGACCCAATGGCGCCGGCAAGAGTACGTTCTTCAAATGCCTGACAGGACAATTGGCACCCACGTCGGGCGACGTGGTCATCCGTGACTTCAATGGCACCGGGCGACTGCCGCACCAGATCGCGCGTCTGGGTGTCGGCATCAAGACGCAGGTGCCCAATGTGTTTGACGGGTTGAGCGTCACCGAGAACATCTGGCTGGCGGCGCGGCGCTGGCATGGCGCAGCCCGCGCCCGCTCACTGACCAGCCAGACAGTGGAGCGGCTGAAGCTGGGCGACATTCGCGCAGATACTGTCGGGCAGCTTGCGCATGGTCAGCGGCAGTGGGTCGAGCTCGGCATGGTGGTTGCTGCCGAACCATGGCTTGTCCTGCTGGATGAACCGGCGGCCGGCATGACCCATGACGAAATAGAACGCACGGTGGAGATCATCCGCGAAATCAACCAGCAGTCGACCATGATTGTCGTGGAGCACGACATGCAGTTCATCCGCATGATTTCCAGCAAGGTGACTGTGTTTCACGAGGGCCGGATCCTGATCGAGGATACCATGGACGTGGTGACGGCAGATCCCCGCGTACGCGAGGTTTATCTGGGGAGCGGTGGATCATGACCGGCAACGCCGTTCTCGACATAAAAGGCCTGGGGGCCGGATATGGCCGGGTGCCGATACTGCATGGCGTCGATTTCCATGTCGGCGAGGGCGAGATTGTCGGTGTGCTGGGCCATAATGGCATGGGCAAGACCACGCTGTTGAAAACCATCATGGGGCTGATCCCGGCAACAGCCGGGACAATCGTGTTCGATGGTGTGGATATTTCCCGGGAACCGGCCCATGAGCGCAACCTGATGGGGTTGGCTTACGTGCCGCAGGGCCGCGGGATATTTCCGCATTTGTCGGTGTTCGACAATCTGCGCATGGGTATTGCGGCCCATGGTGAGGATGAAGAAGAGGCGATCCGCCATATCCTGCAGGACTTTCCCAGGCTTGAACGGTTGCTGGACCGGGACGGCGGAACCCTCAGTGGCGGCGAGCAGCAACTGCTGGCCATTGCACGTGCGCTGGTTTCGGAACCCCAACTGATCCTGCTGGATGAACCGACTGAGGGCATTCAGCCGTCGATCATCGAGGAAATTTCTGTTCTTCTGAAGAACCTCAATCGGATGCGGGATATCTCGATCATCCTGGTGGAGCAGAACCTGGAGTTCATCACGGGTCTTTCACACCGGATTACCCTGCTGCAAAAAGGCGAAATCACTGGCGAGATGAGCGACGTCCAATCCGGTGACCCGGCTCTGATTGAGGAATTCGTCGGGTTCGGTGCCGGCAAGTCCCGGCGGCCGGTTGCCGGTGGCGACCAGGCTTCAGTTACCCGTGCCGCGCCAGCAGCCAGCGGACCACCGGCTGTGAGTTATCAGTCCGGCGGTTCAGAGCCGCAACAACGGCTGCCGGAAGTCGCCCGTGAACCAAGCCACAAACACTCTTACGAAGGTTACAGATCAATGTCAGTCA
>CALHUA010000129.1 GCA_938039915.1 uncultured Anderseniella sp. | reverse complement strand
AACCTCGTATCCGAGCACGTCTGGCAAATCATAGAGATTGTGAAACGCCGGCGTGAGGACCACAACATTGGAACCAGGCATTCGCCGGTCCATCAGATACACTAAAAGCGCTTCCGTGATACCGGCTGTCACCAGCACATTGTCGGCATCCGCGTGATCATAAAGCCTGGCGACTTCGCGGCGCAGGTCGGCAGATCCAGGCGTATCGTTGTGATCAAAGTCCACGTGCGCAAGCCGGTCGCCCAGGTCTTCGGGCGGGATGATCTGATCCAGCCGGATGTTGGCTATGCCGCTTTCGCCCAGATTGTACCGGGCATCAGCGCGCGCATCCAGCCACTCGTCAAGAAAGCTGGCCGCCATCTCTAACCCCGTTTCCCCAATGGGTCAGACGCGCCAGCAGGCGCGAAGCCTCCGATGTTGTCGCGAACCAATTTCACGACCAGCGCCGGAGCATCATTTGAAGACCAGAATATGCCGCCACATGCATCATCACTGGCCCGGTAGCCGGCATCACGGCGCAACAGCTGGTTCAGTTCACTTATCCGCCAGAACGGAACCCGCGGGAACAGATGGTGTGCCAGATGAAAAGATTCCCCATGCATGCCGGTAAACGCCCGTTCAACCCAATGGCTGTTTCGGTTTCGTGACATGTGAATGTCCTTGCCCTGTTGCATCAGCGGTGCATGCTCGGCCAGTTCAATGTACCAGCCAATAACCTGATATGCTGTGAAGAACGGTACAAACCAGTACCAGACCAAAAGATCGAACATGCCCGCCGCAAGGCTCGACGCCAGAATGGAAAGCCAGAATGCGGCAAACAGCGCAACTTCATGGTGATCGTTCTTGTCGTTTCCAAACGCAAATCGATCACGTGCGAGGTAAACAAGGTAGGCCGGAACCTTGAGCAGAAGGGCCGGTGAGACAATGACATGCCAGATATACTTCCATCCGCCTGAACGGCCGTACACTCCCTGCTCGATCATGTAGCGAAAGTCACAGTCTGTTTCAGGATCACCAAACGAACCGTGATGATCGCGCACGTGGGAGTTCTTGTACGGGCGCAGCAGGATCGCGACTGCGTATCCGCTGAATATCGTTCCCAGGATGTCGTTGAGGGTCTTGTTGCGCGCCAGGGTACGATGCGCAGCCTCGTGGGTAAGTGTCGCCAGGGCTCTTTGCCGCGACCCGATCACGAGTATTGCGGGCAGATACAGAGCCCACCCACCGTATTGAGCCAATACGATAGTTGCAGCAATGATCACGAAGTTCTGCACAACTGCCAAAACGCCATGCCAGTTGTCGAGGGAATATAAAGAGCGAACACCGGCAATTATCTCCCGGCTGAACTTGTGCCTGTCTATTGTCATCACTGGTGAAAACTCCCAAAAACCCCACAAACATGGCCCATTGGACGCCTCAGCGCCGCTGAGCAACACGGTTCACTCCTACTTGCCTGACGACATTGAAGTGATCCCTGGCAATATGCCGACACTGTCGAACCGGCCAGATTTGAACCAGCAACCCCGGACGGCCCCATAACGGGTTTGCCCGGATAAAGCTTCGACAACATTAAGATGGTCCGCTCAATTTGAATAAAATATGACATTCGACCGGTCGAACCGGCACAAACACCCACCACCCAGCGACCCGATACCTTGTCAGGGCAAGCGGGTATCCGGCGATCGCGAAATTTGGAATAACAGGCACGACGAAACCACTCTCCCAGAGAGCGCCGTCATAAAGCTGAAACTGACATGATTCGCTATCATTCGTTCACGAATTGATAAATCGAGCTGCTTTGCAGAACATCCAGCCTGGTGCGGCATGCATCGTTTTACAGGTGGTTCATGGTTCTAGACCGACCGGGGAACATTCCCGCTTCTGACCGGAACGCCGAATTCCTCGAAACAGACATCTGCAAGCCTGGCGATACCGGCGCGGATAGTGTCGATTGACGGATGGCCAAAGCACAGGCGCATGCGGTGTCTGTTCGCCGCACCATCTACGGTCCACTGGGAACCGGGGTTGATCTCCACGCCCTGCTTCAACGCAGCCTCAAACAGGCGGTCGGTATCGACATTGCCGGGCAGCGTAACCCACAGATAAATACCGCCAACCGGCTTGTCGTATTCGATGGCCTCACCAAAATGCTCATCAAGAGCCTCGCACAACGCATCGGCTTTCGCCTGCAACACCGGCAGCAGGCCTGTGACATGAGCATCGAAATTCGAAGGCAGATACTCCGCCAGCACCATCTGTTCCAGCGCACCGCTGCCTGCGTCTGTCTTCAGCGGCAGGATCGACTTCATCAGCTGCCAGGGAACGACCAGATAGCCTACCCGCAAGGCGGGCGCGATAGTCTTGGAAAACGTGCCGCAGTAGATCACCCGCTGATCATCATCCAGTGCGTGAATTGCCGGCGGACGCGTGTCGGCAAACACCAGGTCCGCATAGCAATCGTCTTCGAAGATGGGCACATCAAAAGTCTTGGCCAGCGCCAGCATGTCCCGGCGCCGTTCCACCGGCATGACGGACCCGGTCGGGTTCTGGACTGTGGGAATGGTATAGATGAATTTCGGCTTGCGGCCTGCCGAAGCCAGGTCCGACAGCGAGCGCTCCAGCATATCCATGCGCATGCCGTCGTGATCAAGGTCTATGCCGAAATACTCCACACCGAGCGCATCCAGCCGGCTCAGCGCGCCGGAATAGTTCGCCGCCTCCAGCAGGACAACGTCGCCTTCATTCAACAGTGCCTTGTTGACCAGGTCCATGGCCTGGAGAGAGCCACTGGTGAGCAGCACTTCTCCCGGTGTCACTTCCATGCCGGCACGCGCCTTGAGACAGTTGCAAATGAACTCGCGCAGCGGCAAGTGGCCTTGCGGGCCGCTGTCCATGCCGTACTTTGCCATGGCATGACCCTGGTCCCGGACCACCTTGCGAACCGCGTCGCCAAGCCCGTCAACCGGGACAGTCGGTTCGTCTATATTGCCGCCGACAAAGTGATAGGGCGGATAGCCTGAAAACTGGCCTGCTTGTGCCGTGGCCGCTGCCGACAGCATGGTGCCAAATTCAAAGGCCAAGTTACTTCACTCTTTCAGCGAACACGGCAATGGCGACCTGGTACTTCCTCGACTTGTTCCATTCCGCCAGCGCCGCCTGCCTGAAACCACCGCCGCGGCGCCAGCCCTTGCGCTTGAGATAGTTTGCCGTGGATGCCAGCACGTCTGCCGTCGTGCGCACCAGGTCGCGGCGGCCATCGCCATTGTAATCGACGGCGTAATTCAGATAGCTGGAGGCCAGGAACTGGGTCTGGCCGAGCTCACCGGCCCACGCACCGCGCATTTGCTTCGGTGACATCCAGCCGCGATGGGCGATTTTCAGCGCAGCCATCAATTCGTTCTTGAAGAACGCCGAACGGCGGCAGTCATAGGCCAGTGTGGCCAGCGACCGGAACACGTTCATCTTGCCGCGATTGGCCCCGAAATCGGTTTCCATGGCCCATATCGCCACGATGATTTCCTTGGGCACGCCGTATTTTTTCTCGATCGCAGCAAACAGCCGGGCATGCTTTTTCAGCTTCTGCCTGGCGCGCTTGAGGCGCCCGGGTGTGACCCGGCCCTTGATGAATGCGGCCTGCGAAATCCTGAATGACTTCTGGTTGCGGTCCAGCCGGATGACCTGTCTCGAATAGGTCAGGCCGTTCAACGCGCCAAGCGCCCGCCGGCCGATGCCCTTGGCGGCCGCTTCCTTCTTGAAGCTCCCCAGCCAGCGGTCAAATCCGGCCCCGGAGTTTCCACATGACGCAGCGGCTGCCGGCCCTGCCGCCAACACCATGAACAGTCCGGCAACAGCCAGTGTCTTGAGTTTCATGAACGCATTTCCTTCCATTACGCAAACTCTCGCTCCCGCGACTCTGTCGCGCAAACGGCGCTTTCGCAAGACCAATATGATTTGCCCGGCGTCAGGCCCGTGTCACATGAAGCGGCGGCAGCCGGTCAGCCCATGGCATGGTGTCTTCAAGAGCAGCACCGAGTGCGATCAACAGATGTTCGCGGGCCGGCCCTGCCCCCAGTTGCACGCCAATGGGTAATCCGCTGGAATGCATCGCCAACGGCAAGGATATCGCCGGTGTGCCGGCTACATTATAGGGAAACGCGAACTGCACCGGCTCGTCGGCCAGCACCATGTATTCTTCCGCCGACAGGCCCGGCAGGTTCAGCCCGTAGCGCCCGTGCGGTTGGGAGACCTGGGCCGTGGCCGGTGACAGCAGCACATCATAGCGGGAGAAGAACCGGCCGATCTCACGCCGCGCCTGGTTGAGCCAGGCAAGACCATCGAGAAATTCGTACGGGTCCATGTCGCGGGCGCGCTGGTAGATTTCCCACGTCACCGGCTCCAGGTTATCCGGTCCGGGCACCCTGCCGGTTTTGCTGCCGATGGTGTCCAGGGTCTTGTGAAACCCGAAAAACCAGATCGAGCACATCATTTCAGACGCCGCTTCCTGGTCGAACACCAGGTCAGCCTGCTCAACAATGTGTCCCATGTCCGCAAGTTTTTGCGCCGCCGTTTCAACGGCAGCCGCCACTTCCGCATCGACCGGCGCATCCATGGTCGGTGCCGTTGTCCAGGCAATCCGCAGGTTCTGCGGTTTGCGTTTCAACCACGCCATGAAACCATCATCAGGCACAGGAATATGGAACGGGTCGCCGGCCTGCGGCACGCTGAGACAATCCAGCAGCGCAGCCGTATCGCGCATTGTGCGGGTCTGGGCAAAGTTCATGGCTAACCCGAAACCGCCCTC
>CALHUA010000128.1 GCA_938039915.1 uncultured Anderseniella sp. | reverse complement strand
TTTCATCACGGCAAGCTTGCCGTCCTTGACGGCCAGCCATGCCCAGCCGGAGCCGAACTGCGTCGTGCCGGCATTGATGAAGTCTGCGCGCATCTTGTCATAGCCGCCGAGGTCGCTGTCCACTGCAGCCTGCAGGGCGCCAGGCAGGCTTTTGCCGCCGCCGTTCGGCTTCATCCAGTTCCAGAAATGCAGGTGGTTGTAGTGCTGGCCGACATTGTTGACCAGGCCTGCATTGCTTTCTGAAAAAGCTGCCTTGCAGATGTCTTCCAGCGACTTGTCCGCATGCGGGGAATCTTTCAGCAGGTTGCCGCCATTGGTGACATAGGCCTGATGATGCTTGTCGTGGTGAAACTCCAGGGTTTCCTTGGACATGTATGGACCAAGTGCATCATAGGCGTAGGGGAGATCGGGAAGTTCAAGAGCCATTGGGTGTAAGCCTCCAGTTGTTTAAAGTTATAGGGCCCAGGGTTGAGACCCTAGAAGAATGCCTGGATGCCGGTTTGTGCCCGGCCCAGAATGAGTGCGTGAACATCGTGCGCACCTTCATACGTATTCACAGTTTCAAGGTTCACCATATGTCGAATGACATGATATTCGTCCGAAATGCCGTTACCACCGTGCATATCGCGCGCCATGCGCGCTATGTCCAGCGCCTTGCCGCAATTATTGCGCTTCAGGATTGAAATGGATGTAGGTGACAGCCGGCCTGCTTCAAGGCCGCGGCCCAGCGCCAGGCAACCGTGCAGGCCGAGCGTAATCTCTGTCTGCATGTCGGCCAGCTTCTTCTGTACAAGTTGCGTGGCGGCCAGCGGACGGCCGAACTGCTTGCGGTCCAGCGTATACTGGCGAGCCCGGTGCCAGCAGTCTTCAGCAGCACCGATCACGCCCCAGGCAATGCCGTAGCGCGCCTTGTTGAGACAGCCGAACGGACCGGACAGGCCGCGTGTATTGGGCATCAGGGCGTCTTCGGACACTTCGACATCGTCGAGTACGATTTCACCGGTCACTGACGCACGCAAGGAGAACTTGCCTTCGATCTTCGGTGTCGAGAAGCCTTTCGTGTCGCGCTCGACGATAAAGCCGTGAATGCCTTCATCCTCCAGTTTTGCCCAGATGATGGCAATGTCGGCGATGGGGGAATTGGTGATCCACATTTTTGAACCGTTCAGCACATAACCGGAAGAGGTGCGCTTGGCACGGGTTTTCATGCCGCCGGGGTCCGAGCCTGCATCGGGCTCGGTCAGGCCGAAGCATCCAACCATTTCGCCGGTCGCCAGCTTGGGCAGGTATTTCTTCTTCTGGGCTTCAGAGCCATAGGC
This sequence comes from uncultured Anderseniella sp., assembly GCA_938039915.1. Taxonomy (GTDB): domain Bacteria; phylum Pseudomonadota; class Alphaproteobacteria; order Rhizobiales; family Aestuariivirgaceae; genus Anderseniella. The sequence goes on along the minus strand of CALHUA010000128.1, from coordinate 11,075 downwards.
CTCGATCGGATGCATGACGAGCGAGTTCTGCACGGAAATGGCCGAGCGATAGCCTGAATCGATCCGCTCGATCTCGCGCGCGATCAGGCCGTAGGCTACATAGCCGAGCCCCTGGCCGCCATAGGCAGGATCCGTCATGATGCCCATCAGGCCAAGTTCGCCGGCCTCGGTCATGATTTCACGGTCAAAGCGTTCGTCGCGGAAGGCGGATTTGACACGGGTCGCCAGCTTGTCGTCGGCAAACTCGCGCACGCTGTCGCGGATCATGCGTTCTTCTTCGGTCAACTGTCCTTCCAGGTCGAGCGGGTCTTCCCAGTTGAAGTCGGCAACCACGGCAGGCTTGGCGGAAATGGAATGGGCGGCATCTGACATGTCAGGCCTCCTTGTTGTTACGATCAGATTTGGCGGCAATGTGCGACGGATTGAAACCGGTTGCAAGGTTTGTGAGGCAGCAGGGTGGTGGGGGACCTGTCATATGTCGGTAAAGACGGGGTTGGGCGCGAAATTAATCCTACCGCACTTCCAGTTTCCGGTTGGCACCATCAAGCGGAACCTCCACTTCCCGATCACCATCGATGATGCGGGCGGTTGCCATGGCAAACCCCGGCAGATCAAAGATGTTGAAACGGATATGAGTGAGGTTTGAAGTCTGGTCGCATTCGAATTGGACATCCAGTTCTACAACCTATTTTCCGTCCCGTTCGAAAAATACTCTCATTACCGTCGTCATAACGACAGCCGCCATCATCTGCAGCATGGGCTGTCCCGTTGCTGTACACCGTTGCGTAAATCGAAAACAAAGCCGAGCCTGCGAGGCCGAGCAGCAATTTGCCAGTGGTTCTCACTTGTCTGTGTGCGTATTTCTCCAATACTCACTTCATCCAATCCAATACCAACACTAAGTCCCGACCCCATCCATCTTCTCAGCCACCATCAGCCCGAATGCATACACCAGCGCAACCTCCTTCAATCTGTCGAACCGGCCCGGTGACCCGCCGTGGCCGGCGCCCATCTGGGTCTTGAACAATAACAGATTGTCATCGGTCTTGAGCTCACGGAGTTTGGCCACCCATTTGGCCGGTTCCCAGTAGGTGACACGCGGGTCGGTCAGGCCGCCGACGGCCAGCAGATTAGGATAGTATTGAGCCGATACATTGTCGTATGGGCTGTAGGAACGCATATACTCGAAAGCTTCCTTGCTCTCGATCGGATTGCCCCATTCCGGCCATTCCGGCGGGGTCAGCGGCAGCGTGTCATCCAGCATGGTGTTGAGCACGTCGACAAACGGCACTTCGGCGATGATGCCCCTGAACAGTTCCGGTGCCATGTTGGCGATGGTGCCCATCAGCATGCCGCCGGCGCTGCCGCCCTGGGCCACGATGTTGCCTTCGCTGGTAAAGCCTTCCGCCGCCAGGTGCCGGGCTGCGGTGATGAAGTCGGAAAAAGTGTTTTTCTTGGTCATCATCTTGCCGGCCTTGTACCAGCCATAGCCCTTGTCCTTGCCACCCCTGACATGGGCAATGGCATAGACGAAACCACGGTTGGCCAGTGACAGGATGTTGGTGTTGAAGCTCGCCGGTATGGCAATGCCGTAGGAGCCGTAGCCGTACAGCCACACCGGTGCCGACCCATCTAGTTTTGTGTCCTTGTGGTAGAGCAGGGAGATCGGCACCAGCGCGCCGTCTTCCGCAGGTGCCATGATGCGCCGGGTCACATAATCGGCCGGGTCATGACCAGACGGTACTTCCTGCTGCTTGCGCAAGGTGCGCTGCCGGCTCGCCATGTCATAGTCAAATACCTGCGAGGGCGTGGTCATCGACGCATAGGAAAACCGGATCATGGAAGTGTTGAACTCATAGCCGGACGACATGCCGAGCGAATAGGCTTCCTCATCGAAGGACACCGAGTGCTCTTCGCCTGACGCCAGTTCCCGCACGATAATGCGCGGCAGGCCTTCATGGCGCTCAAGCCGCGCCATGTGGCCGGCAAACACCGTATGATCGAGGATCAGGGTGCCCGGCGTGTGCGGCACCAGATCCTGCCAGTTCCTGGCCGCCGGATCGCCAACAGGGGCCGTGACAATGCGGAAATCTTCTGCGTCGCCTGAATTAGTGAGGATATAGAGCACTCCATGTGCCTCATCGACACTGTATTCGTGGCCTGGCTCACGCGGTTCGATCAGACGCGGCGGCGTCAGCGGCTCTTTGGCCGGGATCAGCCGGCTTTCCGCCGATTGATGGTCATGGCAATCGATGATGATCCAGTCGCCGGACTGGCTCTTGCCGACGCTCATGAAAAAGCCGGGATCGGTTTCCTCGTGCACCAGCACATCATCGGCGACCGGGCTGCCGATCTTGTGGCGGAAGAGTTTTGACGGCCGATGGTTTTCGTCCAGGCGAATGTAGAAGATATGCTTGCAATCGGCTGACCACACACCACTGCCGCTGGTGTCAGGGATTACGTCTGCCAGATTTTCCGATGTACCGGCTTCACGCAACACCAGGGTGAAGAATTCCGATCCCTTGTCGTCATATCCGAACGCCACCAGCTTGTGATCGGGCGAGTGCGATGCACCGCCGATGCGGAAGTACTCCTTGCCATCGGCTTCCCGGTTGCCGTCAACCAGAACGGTCTCGTCGCCGCCGTCATGATTGGTGCGCACAAACAGCGGTTGCTGGCCGCCGGTGATGTATTTCACACCGTATGAATATTCGCCATCAGGTGACGGCACACTGGAGTCGTCTTCTTTGATGCGCCCTTTCATCTCGCCGAACAGGGTCTCCTGCAGGCTTTCCGTCGGCGCCATGGTGTTCTTCACCCAGGCATTCTCGGCTTCCAGATAGGTCCGGATGTCTGCATCCAGAACCGACGGGTCGCGCATCACCTCCTGCCAGTTATCGGCGCGAAGCCAGCCATAGTCATCTGTCAGCGTATACCCGTGAATGTCCCGGGACACAGGCTTTTTGACTGCGCGTGGAGGTGTCGTTGTCATCGAAAATCCGATTCAGAAAATGAAAAAAGGCAGGATTGGTTCAGGCTTTCGGCCTGAACTTCATGGCGGCACCGTTCATGCAGTAGCGCTGTCCGGTCGGCGCAGGCCCGTCCGGAAACACATGGCCGAGATGGCCGTCGCACGATGCGCAGCGCACTTCTGTGCGTTTCATGAACAACGAGCGGTCGGAGTGTTCACTGACGGCTTCAGGCGACTTGGGCTGAAAGAAGCTTGGCCATCCCGTGCCTGAATCGAACTTGGCATCGGACTTGAACAGATCCGTGCCGCACCCGGCGCACACATAGGTGCCTTCGTCCTTGTAATTGTTGAACGGATGGGAAAACGCCCGTTCGGTTCCGTGCTTGCGCAACACGTGATACTGCTCGTCGTTCAGCTGTTCACGCCATTCAGCGTCGGTCTTGGTCTTGTCGTCGGTCATTGGCCTGATTTTTCCTGGTTGAAGTATAATATGATCGATTGGGCAATCATTGCGGGTTTTTCAAGTCTTTCAACGAAAATTGAAACGTTGAAGATTGCCCTGACGAAATTGTCTTCGTGCGTAACCCGCTCGATCACGACCTCGCCACGAACCCTGTCGCCGGCCAGCACCGGCGCGATGAAGCGGACCTTGTTCATACCGTAATTGACGATGCGGCCAACGTTGTCGATGCGCACCAGGTCGTACATCATGACGGCAAGCATGGACAATGTCAGATACCCGTGCGCCACAGGCGCATGTCCCAGCTCAGCCTGGGTACGTTCGGCATCCAGATGTATCCACTGCCGGTCGTCCGTGGCCTGTGCAAACGCATCTATGCGGGACTGGGGAATGTCGATCCACTGGCCCGGGCCGATGGTTTCGCCTACGTGGCGTGAAAGCTCTTCCGGAGCGTTAATTTCAAGCAATGTCAAATACCCGTTAACTGGTTCTTTTGGCAGTTTTCTTTATTCCATTAAGCCGGTTTATACCATTGCTGGTGTTATCTACATCCCTGATAGGGACAATGCGTAGACAGTATTGAGCGGATTAGGTGAGTTTCGACGGCGATATACAGGCGGCGGCAGGCGTTCGACCCAATGAAGGGTTGATCGCGGCGGCGCTATTGCATTGCAACCCGGCCAGGGTAATTCCGCAGGTTGATGAACTCCCCAGTGACAAAAACAGCCTGGTTGATCGCCTGCTGACGTCGGCTACATCCCTGAAACTGGCAGAAAACGTCGTCAGCATTCTGGTCGAGATGCCGCAAGCTGACGACGAAGCGGTCGAGGCAGCAGAAGCTGCAGAAGGTGCAGAAGCCTCAGAATCTGACGAGGCGAGCGAAACCGCTGAAGCCAGCACTGGCAAGACGGCCGCCAGGGGCTCCGAAGGAAAGAAAGCGCCGCCGGACAAGCAGGCGCTGGAGGATGCCAGCCGCGACCTGGTTGCGATCATGATCCTGCCTTCCGGTCAGGCCCAGCCGCAGGAGCGGTTCTTCGCCGGTGACGCACTGCTTGGTATCCTGCCCAATCTGCCACCCGCCGACCTGACCAGCCTGGCCAGAACCGTGGCCCGGCTGGATGTTGTCTCCGAGCGCCTCAGGACATTCCTTGTCACTCATCCCGATGGTGATATTTCGTGCAGAATGCTGAAGGATGCCCACTATATTTCAGATGTCGACCTGTTGAAGGTGATACCAACCGGCAGCGAACAACAATTGCGGTTGATTGCCCGGCGCAGGTTGTTGAATGTGGTTGTTTGTGACGCGATTATTGATGCAGGCAATGCGCCTGCGATCCTTGAATTGTTGAGAAATGCCGAAAGCCAGTTGTCCACGTCGGCCTTTATCAAGCTGATGCCGATCGTGGTTGGCAACAATGACCTGGAATCTGCCTTGTGCAATCGCAAGGATCTGCCACAGGCCGTCGGGCTGGAAATGTTCTGGCAGGGTGGGCAGAATCTGCGCCGCTATCTTCTGACCCGCTTCCTGACGGAGTCTGCCGCGCTCGCGCGGGTGCTGAGTATCGGCATGAAGGTGGACGCCATTCCGTCATTTGGAAGCAAGCCGTCCGCAGAAAACATCGAAGAGTTGATTTCACAGATAGAAAATGGCGACCCTGAAGCAGCCGCCACACTGGCTCGGTACTGCCGGATTGGTCCCGAGACCGCCGGGAGGGTTGTAAATGACGCCGGGGGTGAGCCCATTACAGTTGTGTTCAAGTGCCTTGCCCAGTCGCGACGTGTTATGGCTGAGGCGCTGAAGCGCTGGGTGGAATCGGACAAATGCCCGATTGAGGGCGAGAACCGCATGGTGGAATTGCATGCCCAGTTTGACGGCATGTCGTTTAACAAGGCCCGTATGCTGCTGTCTTACTGGGACTGGGCCGGCCGTGAAGCCGGACCTTTCAAAGTTTAATACCAAAGCGTCAACTGTCAGGTTATGGGTATTATTGTCAGTCTACTGTAAATTTCCAAATCCAAATTTGAGCTTTTCATAGTTATCGTTACGTAAGAATCTCGATTGATTGTGGATATTGGAATTATATTGCGTAGAGTGGGTCGAATCTTTGTGTAGGTCTTGATTTCAATTGACTTCACAGTTAAGTCCAAGCGCAGCTGAGTGTTCGAAAGAGCGCTCGAGCTTAAGTTCTCTGGCGGGGAGAGATTTAGTTTCATATTCCTGGGAGGACGAAAGATGTCTGAAATTGAAGAAAACGACACGACTTATGTGGAGCTGACTGCTGAAATCGTTTGCGCCTATGTAGGCAATAACGCCGTTCCTGCTGCAGATATACCCGCATTGATCAAACAGGTTCACGGCGCGTTATCTGAGGCAGCTCAAGAAAATGCAGCCAACAACGGACCGGCACCTGAACCCGCAGTTGCAATCAATCGCTCCATTACTGCGGACTATTTGATCTGTCTCGAAGACGGCAAGAAATTCAAGTCCCTCAAGCGGCATCTGCGCACCTCATATGATATGACGCCGGAAGAGTACCGTGAGAAATGGGGACTCAAGTCCGATTATCCGATGGTCGCACCGAACTACGCGGCTGAGCGGTCAAAGCTTGCCAAGAAAATCGGCCTGGGACAAGGTCGCCGCAAGCGGACATAAAGCCGGAAGGCTGACCAGGACCGGGATCTGCAATTCTGATCGGTTCTGGACTTTTCAAGGCAGCATGCGGTTTTGCGACCGCATGCTGCCTTTGTCTTATTTGCCGCTGATCCGCTCGTGTCCCTTGCGGATCAGTGGCCCGATGGCCAATATCCATACAGAGCGAACAGGGGCGCTTGCTGATTCTGATTGAATCACGGCTGGCGCTTTGGACATTGGTGGTTGCATGCCTTGGTTTGTAAAACTGCTTGTGTACTTGCGGGACATGAAACGGCTTTAAGGACGGAACTGATCGTGATCGGCGATTTTAATGCCTTTCGGGCGCAACTCGTGTTGCCTGCGCAACGCGAGCTGTTTGATTACTGGCTTTCGTGCAGCATCGATGGCGCGATCCCGGTCCGACAGGTGTTTACGCCGGTTGCCATTCCGCAGTTGCTGCCGCACGTCAGTCTGATTGATGTGGAGCGCTCAGGCCGTTTTCGTATCCGGCTGGCCGGCACACAGCTGCGCGATGTATTTGACCGGGAGATTACCGGACTTCCGGTAAGCGACCTTGAACGAATGTCCAGTGCCGGATACTGGCAGCGCGCCTGTTCTTCTGTCGTCGAGACAGGCTTGCCGATGCAGGGCGCGATTAAGTCCCCTCGCATTACCAAGGATCATCTGGTCCAGTTCTGGCTGCGTTTGCCGTTTGCAGCGCAGGACGGTTCAATCAGGCAGGTATTGGGGTTCGATGCCTGTATTCCCGCAGCAGACCTGCAGATCGACCTTTCCCAGTGCGATCAGGGTGAACCGGATTCACTGGCGGTCTAGGGATTACGAGACCGGGTTCAGGCCGACAACAGGGCAGCGTCAGCCTTCAGCCGGGAAATCATCGCGGCCAGACCGTTGGACCTTTGGGGTGTAAGCGCTTCGTGCAGGCCCAGTTTTCCCAGAGCAGCCTGAACATCGGTTTTGATGATGTCGCGAGGCGCTTTTCCGGACAGCAATATGTGCAGGATTGCAATCAGTCCCTTGACGATCAGCGCGTCGCTGTCGCCGCGAAACGTCAGAACCGGACTTGCACCTGACCTGTCCGTTTCAGACACCAGCCAGACCTGGCTCGCGCAGCCTTGCACCTTGTTGGCGGGGATCCGGGCCTCATCTTCAAGAGGCTCAAGCGCACGGCCCAGCTCGATCACGTATTTGTAGCGCTCCTCCCAGTCGTCGAGGAACTCGAAATCATCAAGTAACTGGTCGAAACTCGGTTCGCTCACTGCACAGAACTCCCTGGAGGTCCAATTTTTGGGCTCAACTTCGATAAAGCGTCACGTCAGTGATAACAAGCTGCCACAGTATCGCACGTACTGTTACCAGGTCCGGTCACTTTGAGCCGACACCTGCAATGAATGATATGTGCGGTGGATAGTCGAAAAAAAAGGCCGCAAAACACTAATGGGCAGGTGTGCTTTGCGGCCCAGTAGCCCGGTTGGGATGCCGGGTGGGGTTTATGATCAGTTGCTGTCGGCAGACGCCTGTCGAGTGGAATACTCCCGCAGACCTAGCCTTGCCGGCTTGGTTCAGGACCGCGCCAGTCCGGCAGAATATCGTCAATACGCAGTGTATTGGTGCCGGTGTCAGCCCCGGCGAGTTTCGTGGTCGAACCGGTAACCATCAAATCAACCGACGATGAATTGAGCAGGTCGGAAATGCCTTTTGCGCCGGCAGCGTTCGGTTGAGGCATCTCGATTGCGTCATGATCAGTGCCGGAGACCGGCAATGTACCGTCCGCAACAGATTGGGCGGCGTCGGCAGCAGTGTCTGTGCCGATGACCCATTCGTAAGCCAGTTGGGCCGAATATCTGGCTTTGACCTGGGCAACGGAAACGACTTCGCTCATCGCCGAACAGGTCAAAGGCTGACGTTCGCAGAACGAACTGACATCGGTAAAGGTGCCAATGGCCACGGATACCAGCTGGTGCGTCTGCAATTCTGCTGCCGGTGGTTGATCTGTTGACACGGTTGTATCATTGGGCGGCATTGGCGCCAGTATCAGCGCGGCCATTCCTACGATTAAAATTCTTGTAATACCCATCTTGTTCCCCATGACATTCGGTTGATCCAAATATTCATGGGTTAAATATGTATGTGTCGTGTTTAGTTCGTATAAAATACATAAAAAGTATTTGAATTGTATTTTAATAAAATTTGATTAGAATTTTAATCAAATTGTACAGCCAAGCTCGCAGGTCAGCAGTTTTCGGGCTTTTCTGCACCATTGCCTGGTGAAATTATTGCCGTGAGGCAAGGCTGTGTTAACCCAGTTGTGGCATGACTTGAAATTCGACCCCGACAACAACCGCAAATCCATGATGGGAGGCTTGATGAACCAGGAGTACGACGATACTGACGAAATGCGCGAACCGCGCCATGGCGTCCTGATCGTTGGTGCTGGTTTGGCCGCTGTTCTGGCAGGGTCGGTATGGATGAATTTGTTGTCTGGCGAGCACGCCGTATTTGAGCGTACAGCTGCCGCGCCGACGCCGGTGATCGAGGAAGTGCTGCATGAGGCTCCGGCAGGACGCAGTTCAGGTTACTTTCCATCGGCCAGGGTGAATGTTGAGATCAAATCCTCATCTTCCCGACAGATTGCCGAAGATCCGCTTGCGCAGCTCATCCTGCAAACCGAAAATGCCGGTGAGCCGGACATCCCGATGCCACCGGCCATTGAGCCTGAACCGTCTCTTGTGCTTCTGGCGCAACGTGAACTGGCCTCGCTTGGGCTCTATTACGGCATAGTAGATGGATTGGCCGGTGCCGATACCCGCGACGCCGTTCGCAAGTACCAGGCCCTCAACGGTCTGGCTGTCACCGGCGCCGTGACACGCCCGGTGCTTGACCACATTCAGTTTGCACGTCGGCTAAGTGACGCCGGTAACACCAGTATCGCAGTGCATCAGATACAATCCGGGCTGGCAAAGCTGGGCTATTCGCCAGGCAAGATCGATGGTCAACTGGGCGAGCAGACAAAGATTGCCATTCGCACCTTCGAGGCGGACAGGGGCTGGCCGATCACCGGAAAGGTCTCAGACGAGCTTTTGCAGGAGCTTCAGGGCACAAATGAGCAGGCCAGTATTGCTGTTCAGTAAACCGACGGCCCGTCCATCCAGCTATTTCGCAGGGTACCCGTCATGTCGGTGAAGTCAGATATCTGGATTGCCGCCTATCGCAAGCGTTGCGATCTGGCGGCATTGCCCTGTGTCATTGTGCGCAAGGGGGCGCTGGATGCCGGCAGCATCTATATCTGTATTCGAATCAGCGATGACGAGGTCTGGTTGATGGGTCCACCTGCCGGACCGCTTCTGGATGATCTCGGTGACCGGATTTTTGAACCTCGCTTCGAGGCCGCCGTGCCTCAGGGCCAGATTGATGAATACCTGGCCAGACAGGCCGGATATGACCCGGATATCTGGGTTTTGGAGGTGGAAGACCGAGACGGTCGAGCTTTCCTGAGGTAGGGCTGGATCGCGCGACAATTCATCTTAATGCCTTGCTTGCCACCAAGGTTAGTCAATTTTTAACCAAACCGGTTGCCTAATTGCATGTGTAGTTGCAATCAGAGGCCTCAAGGTGCCACCGGCAATGACAAATGTTTTGGATTTTTTGACCCTGCACAGGAAAAGCACGCCGCGAAAACCGGTGTCCGACGGTGAGTGCGAGGTCATAATTTTTCCTGGCGTACGCAGAGAACGTCGCGAAACCGCGTTTGAACATCCCACCCGTGCATCCGGTGCTGAGCGGTCGGTTTAACTCTGATTTGCGGCCGGATTCTCCTGCTATCGGTACATTCGAACAGCGCATGTATGATTGCCCCGGATGCACCGGAACAACCTGCTGAAAACTCACATCTAGTTGCTGGCCAGCGAGCACGAGGTGTTCTGTAAGGCCTCTGCAGATCTTGCTGCTTCGAGCTGGTTTGCCGCTGCCGAGCGAATGACCACAATACCGGTCTGGGTGCCTGTCAGCACGGTAATTGAATTGATACTGCTTCCAACCGAATTTGCTGCGTTGACGATGGCTTCCGGATCGGGGTCGTCATCATACAGGTACAGGCTGAATTGCCTGCGGGGCGCCTGCTGATCATTCAGCGTGTAAATGGTTCCGCCGCGCGTGTTGTAGACTTCCAGGGCCCAGTACTGGTCGGGTACCCGCGCATTGATGCGGAGCGGTCCGGTAGACAGGTCAAATAGGCAAACCGCATAGGTCAGTTCACCGGGGTACTCTGCAACACTGGCAGCCGCCGTTCCCGGAACCGCCAGTGTCAGCCTGTTGATTCCGTTTTCGTTGAGAATTGTGTCCAGCTTCGTTTGAAACTGTTGCGGCGGCACAAACAGAATATAGCATAGATGAGCTGCAATTGCCGTGAGCACAGTGAACAGAGCCCAAAATGTCCTGGTTGATGTCATGAGCACGCTACCCGTTTCAGGCTGGGCAGTCCGAGCGCGCCGCTGCCGGTTCCCTGTGCTGTGATGGTGTCGCCGTCATACAGGCGAAACACAATCCGCGGGTCGTCGGCATTCGATATGCGCAACCAGTTGCCCGGTTGCGGTGAAGCCGACAGCAGGACCGTGACCTTTTCGCCCATCGAAATGACGTCGTTCTGGGTCAGCACTTGTGGTGTGCCGTCGGCATTTCCCGTCAGCGATATCGACCACCGGCGCGCCGTTGGCCTGTCGACAGACATCAGGTAGGTGCAGTCTTCCGTCAGCGTGTCGCCTCCATCGTCCTCGCTCCGGTAAAATGTCAGCACTTCGCTGAAGTGCTCCGGTAACTGGCCGTTGGCGATGAATTTTGCCTGCGTGTATGGGTTGTTTGCGGGATTTCCGGCGACCGGCCAGTTGTTCCAGTTACCATATTTATGTGTGAAAAACGGACTCTGCTCGGTCGTCATGTAGCGTGCGCTGACAATACCAACAGTAACACCAACCAGAACACTCACCGCAAATCTGACT
>CALHUA010000127.1 GCA_938039915.1 uncultured Anderseniella sp. | reverse complement strand
GCAGGGCGAAGTTGTCGAGCAGGGGCTGACGGCCAGCGTCTACGCCAAGCCTGCGCATCCTTATACAAAGCTGCTGCTCGATGCAGCGCCGGGACGCGATGCTTTTTCGGCGAGCTGATCAGGACTGGTCACTTTGACAAGTGGCTGGCCGCGCGGCGGCTTCATGGCGAATTGCGACCTGTGCATCTTGTCACATCTTGGATTGCGTGTGACTGGTAGCCGGTTGCGTTCAAAAGCATCAATTTGCGTCCAGAAGCCGAAAAACATGTCCCCGTCATGAAACCGACCATCCACGAAGCCGTCACCCCGCAACAGCGTCATGACGTGTATCGCTTTCGCTATGACATCTATGTCGAAGAGATGGGCAGATACCGCTCGGTCGCCGACCATGACCAGAGGACGTTCTCGGAACCCGAAGACGAAACTGCCAGGCTGTATTATGCCACCGACGGAGATCAGATCGTCGCCACCATGCGGCACAACTGGGGTGGTGATGCACCCTTGTGTGACCGTCAGATCAAGCAGTATGACCTGGCCCGGTTTCTCACGTCTATTCCGGGCGAACAGATGATCGTCGGCGAGCGCTTCATGATTGCGCCGAGCCAGCGGGGCACCGATCTGATTTTCCGGCTGTTCCAGACGTATCTGAACTTCGTCAACGAGCATCGCATTCAACTGATATTCGGAGATTGCGAGCCGCATCTGCTAAACCTCTATCTGGGCATGGGCTTTCGCACCTATGCTGAGAGAAACGTCAACAGCAAAGAAACCGGATACCTGGTCCCGCTTGTCATGGTGCCGGAAGACATTGGCTATATGAGAGAGGTGAAGTCGCCGTTTTTAACCTTGTTGCAGGACTATGGCGATACTGCAAAAGTGCCTTCCTGTTTACCGGAGTTATTGTCAACCGGGCGCATGGTCGTGAGCCAGGCACTGACGCCGAAAGTTGAGTATCAGGCCGAAATCGATCAGGCCATCCAACTGGCGGAAAACCCCACTCACCTGTTTGACGGTCTGACCGAGGATGAATGCCAGCGCTGCCTGTCCAAGAGCAATGCCATCAAGTGCATGGCCGGTGATCACCTTATCAAGGCGGGAAATGTGGCCCAGAACATGTTTGCCGTCCTGTCCGGTACACTGGAAGTTCGTTCCGGCGATCGCGTTTTGGACGTGTGCTGCAGCGGCGACATTGTCGGTGAAATGGCGTTCCTGCTGGAAAGCCCGCGGGCGGCGGATGTGTATGTGGCGACCGACGATACCCGTGTCTTGTCCCTGAGCGAGAGCAATCTGAAAAAACTGGCGGTAAGTGAACCGCAGCTGGCAGCAAAACTGCTGCTCAACCTGTCAAAACTACTCTGCTACAAGCTGCTGCGTATGGGGTGACGGCCGGTTCTGTGGGTCCGCCACACATCGCTTCAAGGGGACAATGCCGTCGGCAAACGGGTCCTGAGGGTCCCGATACAGTATGGCCTCGCTGCAGACATAGGCTCTACCTGTCAATCTTGGCGTGATTTTCCCGGCGCGGGACAGCTGGTAGCTGGAGGAAAACCGGCTGCCGATGATGCTTTCCTGCACCCAGGTCTCCCCGGGCTCCAGTAATCCGTCTGCCGCCAGGCAGGCCAGCTTGGCGCTGGTGCCGGTACCGCACGGCGACCGGTCATAGGCATCGCCGGGGCACAGGACGAAGTTGCGGCTGTGGGCATCGTGTGCATGCGGTTTTCCAAAGAACTCGACATGGTCGATCCCAGCACCTTCAGCCCCGGTAACACCGCGTACGGCGAGCGCCTGCCTTATCGCCCCGGCAGCCTCTGAAAGCTGCGGGATGTTTTCCATCTCCAGCGGATGAGGGGCATCACTGGTCAGGAAAAACCAGTTGCCGCCATAGGCAATATCACCGGTGACAGTGCCGAAACCAGCCACAGGAACCGACACATTATGGCGGAACCGGTAGCTTTCTACATTGTCCACGGTGGCTTCGTTGGCGCTGTTCAGATGCACGCTGACAATGCCGGCCGGAGTTTCAAACCTGTGCATCCCCAATCCGATGAGGCCGCGGTGCGCCAGGGTGACGGCGGTTCCAATCACTGCGTGTCCGCACATACCAAGCATGCCGGCATTGTTGAAGAAGATCACGCCGGTCTTACACGTCTCATCGCATGGCTCGCACAACAAGGCACCGACCAGCGCATCATGCCCCCTCGGCTCACTGATCGCGGCGCAGCGATAGTTGTCGAACTCGCCGGCGAACCGCCGCGCACGTTCGGCAAGCGGCCCGCAACCAAGTTGCGGACCGCCCTCGATGATCACCCGGGTGGGTTCACCTTCAGTGTGTGAATCGATTATGCGCACAGCCTGACGATATCCGCTTCGCTGGCCCAGTTGCGGTACCAGTCCCTGAACAGTTTGAGTTGCTTGGCCGCATAGGTTTTCTGGCTGTCCGAGAGGACATCACTGGCATTGAAATGATGTTCATATTCGGAGTTGCCCTCCAGGACCATCAGATACTTGTAGTAAAGTACCAGGTCGCATCCTTCATCGAAGGACGACAGGACGGCCAGCGCCTGCTCCAGTTCGATGGCCCGGTTTCTGGCTTCTGCATCTCCGGCGGCTGCCTTTTCACACAGTGATACAAGTTGCAGAACCTCTTGCGGCAATACATTGCCGACACCGGTGATCGCGCCGCGCGCGCCGCAGTTCACATAGCCGTGGAACACATTGGTATCGACGCCAACCATCAGCGTGAGGCTGTCATCCCGGCTGGTGATGTGTTCTGCGGCATATCGCAGGGCGGCGGCACCGCCAAACTCCTTGAAACCAACCAGGTTGGGATGGTCCTGCAGCAGATCGAAAAACAGATCGGCCTTTGTTTCAAAGCCATAATACGGGCTGTTGTAGATGACCGCGGGCAGGTCGCTGGCCGCATCAAGAATACCGGCAAAGTGAGCGCGCTGCGCGCTGGCCGATGTGCCTCTCGATAAAACCCTCGGGATGACCATCAGGCCCCGGGCACCGCAGTGTTGGGCATGCGCTGCGAGGGCAGCCGCTCTCGCCGGGTTTTGCGCCCCGGTCCCGACGATTACCGGAATGCCCGCCTCAACCAGGTGTTCAACGCCGTGCTGACGCTGCTCGTCGCTCAGCAGCGGCCAGTCGCCCATCGACCCGCAATAGACCACTGCCGACATGCCGGCAGATATCAGTTCCTGTGCCTTTCGGACGAGGGCGGCATAGTCTGGTGTGCGTTCGGTGCTGCATGGTGTCATCAGGGCCGGGATGCATCCGGCAAAAATCTCGGCGTTCATTGGTCGGGTCTCCTTTCACACTGCAAGCTCGCCTGGATGATGACCCGCGCCATCCGTCCGCGTATTGTCATATTCTCTGGCGCTCGGTGCGAAATCGGCACAATCTGCAGCGATGCCGGACCACAATCAGCTACAGCAGGAATTTTTCAGGGCACTGGGCTCCCCCCATTGGGCCGAGGATCTGTTCGACTGCGTCGCTGATACTGTCTATTTTCTCAAGGATCATGCAGGCCGTTATATGAGCCTCAACCAGACGCTGGTGGACCGGTGCGGTTGTTCATCCAAGCAGGACCTGATCGGCCGTACTGCCGAAGATGTATTTCCCGAACCGCTGGGCGCGCAGATCACCGCACAGGACAGGGACGTGCTTGGGGCATCGGCGGCCGTTCGGGAAAAACTCGAACTGCACCTGTACGCCGGTGGACGTGAAGGCTGGTGCCTGACCTGGAAGGAGCCGTTGCGCGGCCCCGCGGGCCAGCTTGTCGGGCTGTCGGGAATCTCGCGGGATCTGCAGCCACACACCGGATTTCATGCCGACATAGATCAGCTCTCGGTTGCACTGACCCATATCGAAGACAATCTTGACACGCCGCTGCGGCTTCCGGATCTGGCTGAAATGGCCGGCCTGTCCGGGTACCAGCTGGACAGCAGGATCAGAAACCTTTTCGGGATAACCGCCGGCCAGTACATTACCAGAGCCAGGATTGATCACGCCTGCGCCCGGTTGAAACAGACAGGCGAGGCAATCAGCACGGTTGCCCTGGCTTGCGGGTACAATGACCAGGCAGCCTTCTCCCGCCAGTTTCGGCAGTCCGTCGGTCTGTCACCGGCTGCCTACAGAAAGAGTACCGGCAAGTAATAAGCAGCGCCCTGAAAATTGCGCAGGAGCCAACTCAGTCACGCTGATCCGAATAGGATTTTTCCGCTTCATAGTAGGCATCGAACCCGACTGCCTTGCGCAGGTCTGCAAACTCCAGCAGGCGGTCGGCCGGGTGTTTGCGCTGCGCCATGTCCGCAAGTGATGCCTGGATGGCTTTCATGGCTGCTGACATCAGGGTCAATGGGTAGGCTGTGAAATTATAGCCCAGTTCATGCAGGCGATCGGGATGCAGTATCGGTGTCGCGCCGCCTTCGACCAGGTTGGCCATGTGAATGCCCGGTGCTTCGCCGGTCAACCGCGCCATTTCGTCTTCAGACTGCGGTGCCTCGACAAACAGGATGTCTGCGCCCAGGTCGGAGAACCCCTTGGCCCGGTCGATGGCTTCATCCAGGCCGTGCCCGTGACGGGCATCGGTGCGTGCCAGTATCATGATGTCGGCACCTTCCTCACGCGCATCCACGGCGGCCCTGATCCTGTTGAAAGCCTCGTCGCGCCCGACAACCAGCTTGCCCTTGGTGTGGCCGCACCTTTTGGGCGACACCTGGTCCTCGATCATGACGGCGCCAAACCCGGCCCTGGCATATTGCTCGACCGTACGGCGCACATTGAGCGCATTGCCATAGCCGGTGTCGCCGTCGCCGATCACCGGAATATCGGTCGCAGCACAGATATTGCGGCCCTGGTCCAGCATCTCGCCAAACGAAATCAGGCCGGTATCGGGTGCGCCGATGCGCGACGCAGACACGGCAAAGCCCGACATGAAGGTAAAGCCGAAACCTGCATCACCGATCATCTTGGCGCTCAGCGCATCCCAGCAGCACGGCATGACATGGCAGGTATCTTCACCCAGCAGTTCTCTAAGTCGGGTGGCGGGCGAACGGTTGGTCATGGCTAACTCTCAAAGTTTGAACGGAATGTACAGGGCAAGGTCCGGGAACTCATAGATCAGGAACACGGTGAGCAGCATCAGGGCCAGGAACGGCCACACGCCTTTCGCCACTTCCTGCATGGATGCCTTGCCGACGGCTTGTATCACATACAGGTTCAGGCCCACCGGCGGGGTGATCAGGGCGCACTCGATCATGATCACGAAAAACACGCCGAACCAGATCGGGTCTACGCCGAGGCCGAGCAGGGACGGTGCCAGCACCGGCACCATGATCAGCATCATCGACAGCGCTTCCAGGAACAGGCCCATCAGCACCAGAACCGCACCAACGACCAGGATGAACAGCCAGGCTTCGGAGAAGTTCTGGGAAATGAAGAACGACACGTCCTGCGGGATCCGGTACAGCGATATGGCCTTGCCGAACACCTTGGCGCCGGCAACGATCAACAAGATGGTGACGGTCGTCACCATGGATTGCGAGACCGCCTCTTTCAGGGTTTGCCAGGTCAGCGTGCGCAGAATGAATCCGGTGATGACAAGGGATGCCGCAAAGCCGATTGCCGCTGCTTCGGTGGGAGTGAATACACCCCAGTAAATGCCCCAGATGATGAGACCGGCCAGTCCCAGCGCGGGTAAGGCGCGCAGGCCCGTATCACGCCGTTCCGTCCAGCTTGCCTTGGGCGACGACTGGCATTGCGGCGACAACCACGCATAGATCATGGAAAAGCCGATGAACAGCGCCATCAGCATCAGGCCCGGCCCGATACCGGCCAGAAACAGCTTTATGACAGATTCCTCGGTAATGAACCCGTAGACGATCATCGGGATCGATGGCGGGATCAGGATACCAAGCGTGCCGCCGGCCGCCAGCAGGCCCAGCACGAACGGGCGCGGATATCCGCGCTGGCTCATCTCCGGAATGGCGACCGTGCCGATGGTGGCCGCGGTCGCCACTGACGAGCCGGAGATGGCGGCGAAGATACCGCATGAAATCACCGTGGCGATTGCCAGGCCGCCCGGCAAGTGGCCGACCCAGGCCTGAACCGCGGCAAACAGGTCGCGCCCGACACCGCCTTTCAGCAGCACGTTGGACATCAAAAGAAACAGCGGTACCGCCAGCAGGACGAAATTGTCGATGGTGCCGAGCATGCTTTGCGGTGCCATCAGCGGCGAGAAGCCACCCATCAGCAAAAGCACCAGACCAAGGCCGCCAAGCGCAAACGCCACCGGGACCCGCATCAACAGCAGGGTGAACAGGGCAAGCAGGATTAAGATTGTGGTCATCTAGTGACCACCGTCGCCGGCTGGGTTGGGCATTGGTTTGCCGCGCGCCAGTCTGACAAGGTCTCCGGCGCACACCAGAACCGACAGGCCGAAACCCAGCGGAATGACCATTTCGGTCCACCAGTTCGGGATGTTGAGCATGGTGCCGGTGGACCGGCCGCGAACGAAGCTGTCCCAGGCGATTTCCCAGCCGAACCAGAACACGACGACGCAGAAGAAACCGGTGAACACGATGGTCACCAGGTCGCAAAACCGTTGTGCCCAGCCGGGCAACCGTTCGTACAGCAATTCGATATTGATGTTCTTGCGCCGGGCAATGGTATGCGGCAGCGCGATATACATGCCCCAGATCAGGAACATCTGCGATATCTCAGCAGCCCAGATGGTGGGTGCGGAAAACACGTAGCGCGCCACAACCTCCCAGGTCAGCAACATGCCCGTTGCAAAGAACAGCCAGGCCGCCACCGCGCCCAGCCAGTCTATCGCTTTGTCCGAGAAATTCACGCCATGCCCCTGCAAAGACGAAGGTCAGATCAGTATCTGGTGCTGGCCGGGGTCCAAACCGGTTATGGTTTTAAGGACCCCGGCCAGCCATCAGGTATCAGTGATTACTGCAGCGACTGCGCTGCCTTCAACACCTTGGCACCAAGCTCGCCGGAGGCAGCCTTGTACCCGTCAATGACCGGTTGCGCCGTCTGTTTCCAGGCGGTTACTTCCTCTTCGGTCGGAGTATACACGGTCATGCCGTTTGCCTCGGCAGCCGCATAGGCGTCCTTCTCAATTTGACTGACCTTGTCGCGAACCGTCATTTCGGC
Organism: uncultured Anderseniella sp.; assembly: GCA_938039915.1. Classification (GTDB taxonomy): domain Bacteria; phylum Pseudomonadota; class Alphaproteobacteria; order Rhizobiales; family Aestuariivirgaceae; genus Anderseniella. Next base: position 2,091 of record CALHUA010000127.1, on the reverse strand, counting down.
TTTCTGGGCAGCCGCTGAAATCACCTTGCGGGTGCCTTCAGGCAGGCCCTGCCAGAATTTCTCGTTGACCAGCACGATGAATTCAATATCGGCATGGTTGGTCACGGTCACATGGTCCATGACCTCCCACAGCTTGCGCGACTTGACGCCGGAGACGCCGGTCATGCCGATGTCGACGGTGCCACGCTGGTAGGCAAGATACTGTTCAGAACCTGAAATCAGGGTTGGAGAACCGCCGGCCGCTTCGGTGAAGGCACCGAGCGTCTTGCCGAATACCCGGACTTTCTTGCCCTTCATGTCAGCCGGTGTTTTGACCGGGGCGCCCTTGGACAGCAGAATTGCGCCGCCATAGGCCTGCCACCACAACACCCGTGATCCTGTACCGAGAATGGCCTCATCTATCGGCGCTCTCACCGGGCTGCCGGGGGCCACCGCCTTGCGTACCAGCTCTTCCGAATTGAACAGGAACGGCACGTAGAAAATATCAACCGCCGGTACGTCTCCGACAAAGCGCGTCAGCGAGGCAACGCCCATTTCAATGGAGCCTGAACCAACCGCCTGGGGCACCTCCTTGTCCTTGTAGAGCTGGGCTGAGTCGTAGATCTGGACCTCGACCTTGCCGCCGGAGTTTTTCTCCACCTCTTCCTTGAACAGTTGCAGGTTCTGGCCGAGATGGCTCTTCAACGGCAACTGGAGCGATATACGAAGGGTTGTGTCGGCGGCCATCGCGGCCACCGAGGAGACGGCAATCACCAAAGCTGCCATCGCGTATGCAAATAGGCGTTTCATATTGTAACTTCCCTGTGGATTGTCATTGATCTTGTTTGTTGGCCTCAAATGCGGTTGAGGCACCGGACGCTCACTATTGCCCAGTCTGCCGGGCCGGGCAAGCTTGAAGGAAACCACCAGATGAAAATTACCCGTGTCCGCGCCACGCCGATCAATGTGCCGTTGGAGGCAGCCTATGTCTGGTCCTATGGCGCGTTGCCCGGCTTCACCCAGACCATCATTGAGGTGGAAACAGATGAGGGCCTGACCGGCATTGGTGAAGCGCCCTCGGCTGCCGCAGCTGACATCATCAACTCAACGTTTGCAGATGCGCTGGCCGGATGCGACCCGATTGACATTACCGGCTGCGAACTGCGATGCCTGCCGTCGACGCGCGGTGTGCAGTCCGTTTCAGAGCTTGCCATGACAGCCGTTTGGGGCGGTGTTGAAATGGCGCTGTGGGACCTGCGCGGCAAGGCATGGAACCAGCCGGTGTATCAGTTGCTGGGCGGTGCAGTACGCAAGGAGATCGCGTTTACCGAGTACTTTGCCTATCGCCTCGCCGAAGACGACAAGGGTGGCGAGACAAGTGCTGAAGCGGTTGCGGACTATTGCGTGCGCATGCAGCAGGAACACGGCTCCACCATGTTTGAGGGCAAGGTGTCTGATGCGGATCCTGCTGCCGCCATCGCTCTGGCCGGCGCTGTTCGCAAGGCTGTCGGTTACGACGCGCTGTTGCGTGTCGATTCCAACCATGCCTACTCCGTCGCTACTGCGCGCATGATGGCGCCGGCATTAGAGGACCTCGGCATTGATTGCTGGGAAGACCCGGTCGGCACTTATGAGGACATGGCTCGCCTGCGTCCGCACACCCGGCTGGCGTTATCGTCCCACAATATCGATTTCCCCAAGGCGGTGTCGCTTGGCGTGCCGGACAATATCGTCACCAACATTGCCGGTCATGGCGGCTTCACTGCCACGGTGAAATTTATTGGCGCCTGCGAAAAAATGGGTATCGGGTTCTGGTGCTACTCCGGCGACAGCGGCGTGGCGACCGCCGCCTACATGCACCTGTGCGCCTCGCAAAACTGGATTACCAAACCGAACCAGTCGTTGTTGCGAATGCAGCCGCATGATGTGATCGATGAGGGCCCGTTCAGGCCGAAGAACAACGTCGTGTCGGTACCTGAAGGACCCGGACTGGGCGTAACCTTGTCCCGGGACAAGCTGAAATTCCTGCACCAGCATTTTCTCGATAACGGTGCCATGAACAAATATTTCAACCCGGCCGATCCTGGCCGGTATGTCCGGCTGCCGCTGGTC
>CALHUA010000126.1 GCA_938039915.1 uncultured Anderseniella sp. | reverse complement strand
CCGGGTGCTTTTTTCCGACCTGTCTATGATCTCCTCCGACAGGGCCGAAATGTCATCCAGCTTGTACCGGTCACACAACGCGTTCAGCCGGTCCGATGCAATGATGCCGCTGGAGACCTGCGCGCCCAGATCGCCCATCAGGGCATCCGGCGTCCTGACATTGCGCTTGATGATCGAGAACAGCGTCTCGTTCGGCTTGCCCGCCTCATACAGTTTCATCACTGGAATCCACAAGCCCTCCTCGTGAATATCCCGCGCGCCCGACCCGATGCCATAGCCACCGATATCGCTGTGATGAATGGTTGATCCCGCATACCCGATAATCCGGTCATTGCGGAATATCGGCGACAGGACGGTGATATCGAAAAAGTGCCCGGCTGACATCCACGGGTCATTGGTGATCAGCACATCGCCCGGTTTCAGCTGGTCCATGTCCGTGTGGTTCAGAAGGTTTTGTGCCGCTGCCGCCAGTGAATTGATGTGTCCCGGCGTGCCGGTAACGGCCTGCGCGACCATACGCGCTTTTTCATCGAACAGGCCGTTTGCCAGGTCGCCGGCTTCACGCACGATCGGGCTGAAGGCAATGCGTTGCAGCGCCCGTGCCTGCTCGCTGACAATGCCGATCAGATTGCTCCAGAGGATTTGCAGTTCAACGCCATCCATGGTTCAGGCCCCTTGCTTTTCCGCAACCAGGCTGCCGGTTTCGTGCAGGCTGACTGTCCAGTTTTCCAGAATGAAGATTGTGGTTTCGCGTTCCTCGATGACAACCGGTCCCGGTATCTGATCGGCCGCAGCAATCTGATGCCGCTGGTACACCGGTACCGCATGGCTTTTGCCTGCCAGATAGACCGTTCGCTCACCCGGTTTGACCGATCCGTCCGCCGAGCGCACCGCACTGCTGCCGCGATCCGGCTGCGGGCCGCTGGCGGTAACCAGCCAGTTGACAACTTCAACAGCCATGCCATCCAGTTTCAGGCCGTATTGCCGCTTGTACTCGGCCTCGAACAGGGCACGGATACCGGCTTCGTCCTGCTTCTTTCTGGGGTCGTCAGGCAGGTCGATATGGACCTCCGTCTGCTGGCCCACATAGCGCAGTTCAATGGCGAATCCGAAACGGTAGTCAGCCTCGTTGATACCTGATTCAGCCAGCGCCTTGCTGCCTTCCGCAATCATGCTGTCGAGCAGGTCACCTGCCATCTGCCAGTCCAGGTGATCGAGGTTGGCAACCATGCTGCGAATCAGGTCGATCTGCACCGGGGTCACCAGGGTGCCAAAGGCGGACAAGACACTGGCCATCGGCGGATAGATCACCTTGGTGCTGTCGATCAGATCGGCCACCATGCAGGCATGCACAGGCCCTGCCCCGCCGAATGCCAGCATCGGCAAACCGCGATAGTCTATTCCCCTGTCCGTTGCATGGGTGCGGGTTGCCGAAGCCATCTGTTCGCAGACCACTTCAAACACACCCCATGCGGCCTGCTCCGCACTCAATCCGAGTTCATCACCCAGCCTGGTCAGCGCCTGCACGGAACCGTCACGATCCAGTTTCATGTCGCCGCCAAGAAAATTGTTCGCATCGATAATGCCGAGCACCACGTCGGCGTCAGTGACGCACGGTTGTGTGCCGCCGCGGCCATAACATACCGGGCCCGGCATTGAGCCGGCACTTTGCGGCCCGACCTTCAGCAGCCCGAGATCGTTAACCGAGGCGATCGAGCCGCCGCCGGCGCCGATCTCGATCATGTCGATCGACGGCACCGTAATCGGCATGCCGCTGCCCGGCTTGAACCTGTAGCTGCGGTCAACCTCGAAGGTGCCGGTAATCAGCGGTTCGTTCTGCTGGATCAGGCAGGCCTTTGCCGTTGTCCCTCCCATATCGAACGAGATCAGGTCGGGAATGTCGAAGATCCGCGAGAAATAGCACGCCACCAGGGCACCGGCAGCGGGACCGGATTCAATCATGCGCACCGGCATGCCGCCAGCCCGTTCAGCCCCCAGTACACCGCCGTTTGACAGCATGATCAGCGGATGCTGGGAAAACCCTCGTTGTCCAAGCTCTTCAATCAATGCCCCGAGATAGGGACGGGTGATCGGCACCGCATAAGCGTTGATGGCAACGGTTGAGGTTCTCGGATACTCGCGCATCTGCGGCGCGACCTCGCTGGAAAGGGAAACGTACAGATCAGGTGCAACCGCTGAAAACACATCGCGAATGATCTCTTCGTTGCTGCCATTGCGGTACGAGTTCAACAGGCTTACCGCAACAGATACGATGCCGGTGTCACGGCACTGTTCAGCAATCCTGCGAATCTCATCCTCATCCACCTTCTTGCCGATACTGCCATCTGCATAGGTGCGCTCATCCGCCGTGAAAGTCCGGTCTGACGGTATCAGCGGGTCCGCAAACTCGATTTGCGGGTCGTACATGTCATAGCGGTGCTCGTCACGAATATACAGGATGTCCCGGAAACCCTCGGTCAGAACCAGCGCGGTCGGCGGACCTTTGCGTTCTATCAGTGCATTGGTCACCACCGTGGTGGCGTGCACCACGACATCATCAATATCGCCCGGACCGACACCTGCCTTGTTGAGCACCAGGTCAACCCCGGTAAAGAACCCGTCCAGCAGATTATCATGCGTTGTCAGTGTCTTGTCGACGAAACTCTGGCCGTCCGATCCCAGAAGAACCGCGTCAGTGAACGTGCCTCCAATATCGATGGCAAGCGCATAGTGTGTCATTCAGGATACTCCGTACATCCAAGACTGGTTGAAATTTCCCGCGCGGCGTCACAGACCTCGCGCACCTGGGCAGGATCCGGTTCAGGACGGATATCCTGCACCGAACCGGCTATGGTGATGGTCGCGGCAAAGCTGTTGGCGACATCGAAAATCGGCGCTGACAGGGCGTTTACACCGGGCAGCGTTTCTTCAGGCGCCACGGCCCATCCGCGCTGTCGTGCCTGGCTCACCTGATCACGCAACACCGCTTCGTCGGTATTGGTCGACGCCGTCAGCCGGGTCATCTGCTCGCCGGTCACAGCTTCCCAGTACTGCGGCCTGCCAAATGCCAGTGCCAGCTTGCCCTGGGCCGATGCGTGGAAGTCGAGCAACGCACCCGGCTTGGTGATGATCTGAACCGGCGAGTCCACACGCACAATATCAACAACACGCATGCCGTGTGCTTCGGGTATCGACAGAGTTGTGGTTTGTTCAAGCGCGTCGCGCAGCCGCACCATGAGCGGTCTTGCCACGCTGGTAAGCTGGGTGCCATCGGCCACCGCCTGGCCGAGATGAAACAGTTTCAGCGTCAGCCGGTAGCGGTCATCCGTGTCGTCCTGGACCACGTAACCGAGCTGCACCAGTGTTTGCAGAAAGCGGTAGACCCTGGCCTTGGGGATATCCAGGCGCCTGGCCAGATCGGTCAGCCGCATGCTCTCGCTGACCTTGGACATTTCCTCAATGATCAGGAATGCCACCTGGGTTGACTGGTTCTGGGACTTGTCGAGAGGCGCACTCATGTCAGTTCGAACCTCCAAATAGCGCCGGCAGAGACAGCGTCAACTGCGGCACAAAGGCCACCAGCATCAGGACGAAGACGCAAATGGCAATCAGCGGCAAGGCGGCTCGGGTGACTTTTTCCAACGGCACCCGCCCGATGGTCGACACTATGAACAGGCAAAGCCCCACCGGCGGCGTCACCATGCCGATCATCAGGTTCAGCACCACCATGACACCGAACTGGACCGGGTCCACATCAAGCATGGGGAAAACCTGATTGATGATCGGCATCGCCAGCACCAGGGCAGCCAGCGGTTCCAGGAACAGCCCCAGGATGAGCAGGATGATGTTCAGCAGCAAAAGCAGCAGGATCGGCGACTGGGTTACCGACAACAGCCCTTCAGCGATCTGAGCCGGGATATTTTCGATACTCATCAGAAACGAGGTCATGCTTGCCATCGCCACCACCAACATCACCCCGGCGGACATGGTGGCCGCTTCATAGAACGACTTGCGTATGCGTTGAAAGTCCAGTGTCCGGTACAGAAACAATCCAATCACCAGGGCATAGGTGGCTGCAACCGCGGCTGCCTCGGTCGGTGTGAAAATTCCGGATTTGATGCCACCGACGATGATGAACGGCAACATCAGTGCCGGCACGGCTTTCCAGAACAGGCCACGTCTTTCATCAGCAGGGATGACCGGCGGCAGCGGATGGTCCTCCATGCGTGCCTTGTAAAGCGCATAGACAATCAGCAAACCGCACAACAAGAACGCCGGCACGATACCGGCCATGAACAGGTCCCCGATCGATGTGCCGGTCAGCACACCGTAGAGGATCAGCGCAAGTGAAGGTGGAACCAGCGGCCCCAGCAGGGATCCGACCGCAGTGAGAGCCGCTGCATATTCGACACGGTAGCCATCGCGCTTCATGGCCGGGATCATCACACTTCCCAAGGCTGACGCTTCGGCTGTCGCGGCTCCGCTGACGCCGGAAAACATCAGGCTCGCCACCAGGTTGACCGCCGCAAGCCCGCCCTTGATCTGGCCGACAATCACCTGCGCGAACCTGACAATATACTGGGTCAGTTGCGCAGAGTTCATCAGGTTGCCGGCCAGGATGAAGAACGGGATCGTGAGCAGGACAAAATTGTCGATACCAGTGATCATTTTTTGCGGAAACGCCAGCAACAGCATCAGTTTCCCGGTGAAGATCAGATAGGACAGCGATGCCAGTCCCAGGCACAGGGCGACAGGTATGCCCAACAACAAGAAGAGACAAAAACAGATCAGGTATAAGGTCATGTGCGCCCGTCCCCGTACCCGCTGTGGTGATCAGCCAGCGAGATTGTGCCGCGGGCCGCGCGTATGTAGGACATCGTTTCCAGCGCGATGCGAACCCCGAGCAGACCCATGCCGACAGGCAGGACCGCATAGACCCAGAACATTTCCGGCACCGGAACGGCAGCTTCGCCAAACAGATCGCTGAATATGAAACGAAGTGCCGGTATCGGCTGCGAACCGGCGATCATGGCGTATTTGAAACCATAATAGACCAGCAGGAAACACAGGCTGGCTGCCAGCAGGTTGCCTATGATGGCAAACAGGTACGCGGCGCGCCTGGGCAGGGCATGCAGGGCAATGCGTACAGACGCGATTTCGCCGCGCTCGTAGGCGAACAGCAGGGCCAGCATCGACATCCAGATCAACAGGTAGCGGCAGATTTCCTCGGCCCAGATCAGCGAGTTGTTGAAACCATACCGCATCACAACCTGCGCCATCATGATGGCGAGCAGCAAACCGACCATGACCACCAGCAGGTTCTTCAACAGCTGTCGCCACAGTGTCTGCAGATTGCCTGATGTCATGATCACTATGCTCCTGCGGCTGGGGTTGATTTCACGGGCCTTGGCCAAGCCGGTTCTGCGCAGTCCGGGCATCAAGCCCGGACCGTCTAGCTTGTCACAATGACTTCGAACCTAGTTGAAGTCGGCTTCCTGGTATTCGGTCAGGTGCTTGTAGTCGTCACGAACGGGCGCGAACACATCAAGGTTGAGTGCCACCTCGTCCCCCAATGCCTCGCCACAGTGCACCACGTCAGGCGGTATTCTGACCACCTCGCCGGCACCTGCTTCCACAACTTCGTCACCGATCTCGAACCTGATCCTGCCGGACACCACATACGCCAGTTGCTCGAACGGGTGGGAATGCGGACGTTTTTCCATGCCCGGTTCCAGCCAGTTCATCACCATCAGGGCATTGTCGCCACGAAAAGCTGTGCGCGACACACCGGGCCGGACAACTTCTTTCGGCAGGGTGTCCCATCGGTAGACATTGGTTTTTCCCGACATATCAGTCTGCCTCAAGCGCGGACTTGATCTTGGCGATCAGCGGTGACTTGCCAACCCAGGTCTCAACGACCGGAGCGGTTTTGCCCTTCATGGCGTCCAGTTCATCTAGATTGCCGATTTCAACGCCCTTGCCTTCCAGGAACTTGACCGTATCTGCCTCCTGGGATGCCGCGAGCACGTAGGCTTCAGCCGTTGCTTCCTTGCCTGCGGTGGTGATGACAGCCTTGGTTGCATCATCGAATGAGTTCCAGGTGGTACCTGAAAAAATGATGACACCCGGCCAGAAGTAGTGCCCGGTCAGGGTTACTTTTTTGGCAGACTCATAAAGGCTTTCCGAGCGGATCGACGACAGGTTGATTTCAACGGCGTCTATGGTTCCGGTTTCCAGCGCCGAATAGACCTCACCATAGGCCATGCCGATCGGGTTGACACCAACGGCTTCCCAGGTTGCCTTGTGCAGCGGGATCGGGACGATGCGGGTTTTCTTGCCGGTGAAGTCGGCAATTGTCTTCACGCCATCACCACGCGACAGAAAGTGGCGTTGGCCAGCCTCGATAAAGCCCACGCCCTTCATTGACTTTTCATCCAGGGTGGCCAGCAGTTCATCACCGAGCTCAGACCCCAGCACACTTGCCATCTTTTCGTAAGATGAGGCAACGAACGGCAATTGCAGCGCATCGAACGAGGCAAGGCCCACAACCAGTGGTAGAACCGGGGCAGATACAAGCGCACCTTCAATAGTGCCGATCTGCAGACCTTCGAGCAGTGCCTTGTCATCGCCAAGCTGCCGGTCACCAACAACTTCTATCTTAATTTTTCCGTCGGTGCCTGCGCTGACCTTGTCAGCAAATATCTGCATGCCCTGCTGGAAAATATGCTTCGACGAAGCAGCGTGGCCAAACTTGATGACCCGCTCCTCGGCAATTGTGGAAATTGTTGAAGCCACCAGCGCGACGGCTGCAACCAGTAAAGAAAAACGCATGTCGTATCCTCCCATTGTTGTTTTGCATATTGAAACGACGTTCTTTATAGTGATACAAAAGAATGAGAGGTGTCAACGATAATTGCCGGTTCGCTGCAAAAGCGTGGGTTTCGCGGCATGGTAATGTCGATCTTTTCCGCGCCCGCAAAACAAAAATTGGCGCAGGCAATGCGCCCGCGCCAATTTTTTCACCGTGAATTTATCGCCGGTTAGAAAGACCGGCGAATGCCGCCATCAACGGCGTTCGATTCATATTCTGTTGAAGAAGACGCGCATGCGATCAGGCAGTCAAACTTCCCACCTGGGCGTCCAGCAGCCAGGGAGGTGACACTAGCAACTGTGTTGCTTTTTCCACCGGGACCGGTTTGCTGAAGTAATAGCCCTGGAGGCAGTCACATCCCAGACCGGCAAGAAGGTTTGCCTGCTCAATCGTCTCGACACCCTCCGCGATAACCTTTTTCTCCAGGCTGTTGGAAAACTCGGTCAGTGCCTTGACGATGCCAAATGACGGCCTGTCCTCTGGAAGCCCCATGACGAATTCCCTGTCGACCTTGAGCACGTCATAGTTTTCAGTCCTCAAATGCGACAGGCTGGCAAAGCCGGTTCCGAAATCATCCAGCGACAATGACACGCCCATTTCGTCCAGTTCGCCGAGTGTTTTCCTCAACTGGGGATTTCGCCCGGACAGCAACACGTTCTCGGTTATTTCAATTGTAAGAGCTTTTGGCGAGACATCGCTTTTGCTCAGCAGGTCATGGACAAACACGCCGAAATTTGGCCTGGAAAGCTGCGAGGTTGATACATTGACCGAAATGTAATCAACCGGGATTGCCTGGCGCGACCACTCTGCAAGTGTCAGAATTGACTGGCGAACGATTGCATCGCCAATCTCGATTGACAGTACCGGATCTTCCAGGGCCGGCCAGAACATTGCAGGCGGTAAAATCACGTCGTCTGCCTTTTGCCATCTCGCCAAAGCTTCAAACCCGACCAGCCGCCGGTCCTTTGAGCTGACGATCGGCTGCAGGAAGCCGGTAAACTCGCCGCGTTTCACCGCCCGGCCAACCTCTTCAAGAAGTATTTGCGCATCCAGCCTCTGCTGTCGCAATTCAGGCGAAAATACCTGCACGGCGCAGCGTTCCTTGCTCTTTGCCTGCAGCAGCGCCGCGTCTGCAAAGTCGTACAAAGTGGTCAAGTTGTGTGAGTGATCGGGGTAAATCGCAGCGCCAACGCTGCCGGAGACCAGCAGTTCGGTACCGTTGATTTCAAACGGAGCCGAGAACAGGTCACTGACTTCCATCAACATGGCCTTGGGATCACCATCTACCGGTACAATGGCGCTGAACTCATCGCCGGCCAACCTGTACACATCGCCTTGTGTTCCGATTGTACCGGCAAGACGGTGGCCGATCTCTATCAGCAAAGCGTCACCGGAGGTGTGGCCCAGCCGGTCATTGACGTTCTTGAAGTCGTCCACATCGATCGCGATAACCGCATACCGGTCATTGTCGAAGTCCAGTGTCGATGTGTAGTTTTCAAGCGCTTCATAGAAGCTGCGCCTGTTGTTCAGGTTGGTCAGATCATCCGTGTAGGCCATCGCAACAAGCTTGTTCTTGAGGGTGTGCTGTTCGGTGACGTCTTCAAATGTCCCGAACACCTGTTTGTTTCCGTTGCCGTCTGTTGCGATTTCTCCCAGCGAGCGCACCCAGCGTTTAACGCCATCGGCTCTGACAATTTCCGCGTGAAAGTCAAACGGCTCTTCGGTAAGAACGGCTTTTTTCAGGCAGTTCGAAACGGTTTCGCGCCACGACGGTGAGTAAAACTCGATGGCTGTTTCAATCGTCGGCTGATAGCCGGGCTCAACACCATGAATTTTCTTGGTCGCTTCCGACCAGACAATCTCTGACGTATTGGGCGTGAATTGCCAGGTTCCGATACTCGTTATGCGCGAAATCTGATCAAACAGCCTGTTTTGACGGTGCAGGATCATCGCCTGCTTTTCCAGCTTCTCCGCCTGGGATTTCTTGTCCGCCAGGGCTTGCCATCTCTGCCGGTTGGCGCGCTCCTTCAACAACAGGCTTACAGCAAGGTCGGCGAAATCCGAAAGCGCTTCGACATTGGTGCTGTCACCTGAAAGCGGCGCATCATTGACCAGCAGCAAGGCACCGACTATGTGCCCGGGACGCAGTTTCAGCGGAGCGCCGGCAAAGCCGACCACCGCGCCGCTGGCGATCTGTGGATAATTTTTGAGATGCGGCTTGTTGGACGCATCATGAACAAGCAAAGGCTTACCTGCGTCCACAATCAGGTTTGAAAGCGATTCCTGGCGCGAGACCCGCATCATCTCATAACCGAAAGACGCTTTGCCCCAGGCCGCAGTGTCATCGACAATCGCAACCACGCACCCCGACACCTGCATTGTCCTGGCAACCAGCCTGCACAAATCTGCAAGAGCCGGGTCAGCACCGGGTTCGACCACCTGAAGACTGTCAACGACCTTGCGGTCGAGTGTTCCTGAAGCTGAGATCGTCACCATCTGTTTTGCATCCCAATTGTTGGTCGGAGGCAGTGCTCCTGCAATCACAATGGTCAATGGCCATTAAAATAACGTGAAAACAAAAACTTGAGAAATTTTGAGTATACTAAAAATAAACCCTGTTTTTGATTGTCAAACAGGTGAATTTGCCTCGATCAGCATGGTTTTCGCATGAAACAACCCGAAAACATCATTCTGACCGGCCCTGAAGGTCACGTGTTTCGGTGTGGCTGCCGGATCAACCCTCGATTTTGCTGGCTTCAACTCTGTTGCGACCCAGGCTTTTTGCCTTGTAGAGGGACTGATCGGCTCGCTTGATCACCGACGTGATCGTATCAGCAATAGTTTCATATTCAGCTGCCCCGATGCTGACAGAAACACGGATGGGCTCACCGTCATAACTCAGCTTTTGCTGTTCGGTAACCTGGCGCAATCTCTCGGCAACAACCAGCACATCGCTGCCCCTGGTTTCGGGCAGAAGCACGCAGAACTCCTCCCCGCCAAGCCGTCCGATCAGATCACGACCGCGAAGCTGGTCCTGCCAGCTTTTGCAGGTTGCCCTCAGAACATGATCTCCGGCGGCGTGGCCATGGCAATCATTGATCATCTTGAAATTATCCAGGTCCAGCATCAGCAGGGACACATTCCTGAAATGGCGCTGTGAATGCGCCAGTTCAGCCTCGGCAAGTTCTAGGAACCGGTGCCTGTTGAGCGCGCCGGTCAGGCTGTCCGTCCATGCAAGGCGGCTCAATTCGCGTTCCTGGCGCTTTAACTCCGTGACATCAATCCTGAAACCGACCAGGCCTCCTGTGTTGGTCCGGCGCTCCTGGATTCTCAGCCAGCGGTCCCCCGGCAATTGCTGCTCGATCGGTTTCCCCGGGAATTGATGTTCGTGGATTCTTTGCGCAATCCATTCTTCCTCATTGCCGATCGCATCCGGATACTGCCCTGCATAGACACCCTGCCGGATCAGATCGCTGAATTTGACGCCCGGCACGCGCAGGTTGCCGCTCTCCTTGTAAATTTCGCGATATCTGCGATTGCAATGCACAAGCCGGTCATTCTTGTCATAAAGCACGAAGCCGTCAGGCAAGGCCTCCATGGCATCCTTCAACTCCGCCTCCGCAGCGAGATGACGCACTGCGGCGTGATACAGACCTGCCATTCCGGAAACACCGGCGGCTATGTCACTCAAGGTCGCCCGGTTTGAAACAGTAAAGCGCCGGCGCTTTGTATCCAGGGCAGCAATCACGCCAATCGTCTCGCCATGCTCATTCACAACAGGCACTGCCAAAATAGCGCGGACCGGATTCAAACCGGCAGCAATTTTCTGCAAACCGGGCCGCTTTGCGGTCCTGAGATCACCAACTTTCACAATACCGGCCCGGATCATCTCCGGGACGATCAGTTCGGCACATGCCCCGACATCGCCTTTGCTCATGCCGGCACAGGACTGCAGAACGTCATCTTCACTGACCGACACGGACACGAATACCCGCGGCACATTCAGCGCGGCACACGCGACCCTGGAGACCGCGCCTATAGCCGGATAGGTGTCCGGAACCCCACAACCAGCTTTGTCAAAGACTGTCTCGTCCCCAGATTTTTCCGTCATAACCAGTTCCTTGCAGACCTCAATTCGAGAAACAGCGGATTGTCGCATTCTGCAGGCCAAGTCCTGCTGCATTCCTAACCGGAACATTTGCATTTGTATCTTTTTGAAAAAGTCACTCACCCCGATCAGGATACGAACTGCCATCGCGTCTTGCCACTGCCGTCGATAACAACTCCAGCAATTTCTGCCCGCGATGCGGGTTAACTGCCTCTACCCACCCGATTTTTCCCAGCAATGAAGTTCGGAACACCGGGTCATCGAGCCGCAAATCCTCCGCACTGCTGCATGCATGAATGATCGCCTTCAACTGATCAAACGCCTTGCGCGTCACATTGAGGTGATGGTTAACGACAACGCCGGTCACGACCTGCCGGGATGTTTTCGACATTATGCGTGTCTTGGCTGCATTCAGCTGGAAGCCTTCATCTTCGATAATCTGCGGAACGGCACGCAGCAGCACTCCCGCGATATGTTCATCGCCGGAAAAGCTCAGGTCATCGGCATATCGGCTGTAGTTGGCATCCACACTTTTAGCGAGTCCCGACAGGCGCTTGTCGAGTGTAAAAACCGCCAGGTTGGCAAGTCCGGGAGACGCCGGCGATCCCTGAGGCAGATGCGGTTTTCGATAGATGTCCCTGTCAGGCCCGGTTATGCGCTTCAGTACGCGCAATGGTGTGACCGACGTGCAAAGTGCGGCCAGACGGCTCGCAACCTGGTGCGGATATCCCAGGCATCGGAACAACCCGAATATGCGCCCAGCCCCGATTGACGGAAAAAAGTCTTTCAAGTCGAAACCTGTCACAACCTGTTCGCCCGCATGCCGGCTTGCGGCATCGAGGCAATTGCGCCCCTTTGCAAAGCCGAATGCATCACGATGGACCGGCACCTTGTCCACAATGCCGTGCAGTATCTGCCGTTGAACCGCTTTCAGTGCAGGCTTTGGCGCTTCAATGACCCGTGTTCCACCTGACTTCTTGCGCTGCAGGATGTAATGATAGTGGTTCACCTGGGTATCGCCATGGTCTTCATATCGTGAGTGCCGGTCGGCCAGGTATTCAAGACGCTCGATCGGCAGCAACAACCAGTCTGCAAGCGCGTCCAGCGTAGCAAGCTGGGGAATATCCAGTGCCGCGAATGCCGCCACAGGAAACATCACTGGTGAGGACAGATCCGGATCGGGCCAGATATTGCGCCGGCTGCAATAACGGAAAACCCTCACGAACTCATCATTGTTTCGCAAGACACTGGCGATGAGTTTGACGTTCGGTGAATAGGTGTAAGGCCGATTTTTTACCAGGTCAGAACTGATGGCATCGGCAAGCCGGTGCAGTGCACGCGGAAGCCGGCGGATCAGGGTTGACTGAATGTGAGCTTTCGACCACGTCCCCAGTGTCAGACTGTATGCAAGATTGCGGGCAAGCTCATTTTTATTCATCTGGACAATCGACTTGCAACGGACGGTCTTTGCTCTTCTCAGTTTCGCGTTACCGCCCCTGGGTGAAACCCAGCGTGGGTAGCGCCATGTATGGCCAGGTTGTTATTGCAGGCGGGGATGCCCCGCCCAACTCTCCACATTACTGCACAGAGTTATCCAAAGACCGCCGCTGCAGGGACAACTATGCGAAGAGAAACTGTATTTGCCAAGTTATCTTTCTACGGAATGTCTCAAGAGCGCGTATTCGATGTAATCCGGCATTGCCGGGCCCCTCTGTATCATGGAACATGGTGCCGGCAGCGCTGACCCGCCTGAGCCCTTGGGCGCCTGACAGACAGTCAAACGGCCCGTCTAGAGTTTTGGCACCCATTCCATTGCCCAGTCTCCCAGCGGCTCAAGATGCTCAAACAGCTCCCGGCCATCGGGCGTCAATGCGTAGCCATCGCGAGCATTCTCGACAAGACCGACGCTGCGAAGTTCTTTTAGCCGGGTGTTCAGCACACTTGGCGAGGCAGATCCGCAACGGGCCTGCAGGTCACGAAATGTGCGGTTTTCATCACTCAGGTTCCACAGGATACCCATTGCCCAGCGTCGGCTTAACAGATCGAACAACACCATGATCGGTTGCCCGGTTCGCGATCCCCGGACTTCGTCACGGTGTTTCGCGATCGGTCCATCATCATCGGTCAACTCACTTCACCTCTTGCTTCTATTTTAGTAGCGCGTTATTGCTTCTATATTAGTAGCAGGCTGAAGGCCGTTTTCCTATGCAAAAATCAACGATTTCAGACGTATTTCTGTGGCTCGCTCTCGCAACCATGTGGAGTTCATCCTACCCGGTGATCAAACTTGCCATCTCCACCATCGAATCATCGGTGCTTGTCGCCGGGCGCATGTTCGTTGGGACGATTATCATCTTCATTGTCCTGAAAGCACGTGGACTGTCACTGTCGCGAAGCAAGGCGGTATGGTCGTCGTATGCGGTTACAGGATTGCTCGGAAGCGCCCTGCCCTTCCTGCTGATTACTCACGGCGAACAGTCCGTCGACAGCGCACTCGCATCGATACTCATGGGGGTTAGCCCGGTAATTACCCTCCTGCTGGCGGCGTGGCTGATACCGGACGAGGCTCTCACGCCGAGGATAGCACTTGGCATTGTGGGCGGGTTTGTCGGTGTTGCGGTTCTTGTCGGACCGGCAGCTCTTTCAGGGCTGGGAGATCAACTGGAAGGCCAGTCGGCAATTATCGCAGCGACCTTCTGCTACGCCGCATCGACGGTATACATTCGCCGATTTGTTTCCCGGCCGCCCCTGGAAATGGCGACAGGCTCGATGATCGTGGGAACAGTTTTCATCTGCGCCGTGGTGCTGTTCTCCGGCGCGGACATCCATTCTATTGAACCGACGCTGCCATCACTGGGTGCGCTCATCTATCTCGGCGTATTCTCGACGGCCTGCGCCAACCTGACATACTTCTACCTTGTGCCCCGGCTAGGCGCGACGCGGATGTCCCAGGTCAATTTCGCCGTGCCGGTGGGCGGCGCAATACTGGGCTTTGCCATCCTCGGCGAAGCACTGACGGCACAGCGCATTACCGCCCTGGTGATCATCATCGGATCTGTCTATCTCAGCACTACGACAAACCGGTCCGAAGAACTGAAATAGATGCCGGTCCCGCATGAAGCGCTACACGTTCTATTTCTGCTCCAGCTCGATGATGTTTCCCTCAGGATCGCGCACATAGACACATAGAACAGGAGATTGTCCCGTCCCCAGATCGGTTACCTCACCGACCGGCATGCCACCTGCCTCAATGACCGCGTCGCGCGTGGCATGTATATTCTCCACTTCGAAACACAAATGTCCGTAGCCAGGCTGATTTACCGCAGGCACTGGGCAATCCAGAATAGTCTTGTATTGAAAAATTTCCAGGAACGGACCGTCTATCCCGGGCAGACTCAACCATGCGGCATAGATTTCCGAGTTGGGGACACCATTGCCCCGGGAAACCGGCTCACCAGACATGGTCCATCGTCTGACAGTATCCTCACAGCCGAAAACCGCCTTGTAAAAATCCGCAAGCCGGTCAGTGTCGCGCGCCACCATGCTGATGTGGCCGAATTTCATTTGTTGCTCCTCGTGTTCCCGCCACCCGCGCCAGCCTGCAACAGTGGCCGCTGAACACGGTGAGGACAAGCTGCCACGCAGGTAGCGTGAAATTATTTGCCCACAAAACGGAACCAACAGGCGCTCACCCGGTTGACAGGCGTTTGCCGTAGCCCTTGAGTGATCTCAAAAAGCAGCATGACGGAATCAATGCTACGATCACCCGGATCGGGGAGAGGACCTTACATATGAGCGGCTTACTCGCACTCCTGGATGATGTAGCAGCGATTGCAAAGCTGGCAGCCAGCCAAATTGACGATATCGCAGCCCAGGCAACCAAGGCCGGCAGCAAGGCGGCAGGCGTGGTGATCGATGATGCCGCGGTCACACCGAAGTATGTGACCGGATTGCCGGCCACCAGGGAGTTGCCGATCGTCTGGAAGATCGCGCGCGCGTCATTTTTCAACAAGCTGGTCATCCTGCTGCCGATTGCGCTCGTCTTGAACGCCGCAATCCCCTGGTTGCTGACACCGTTATTGATGATCGGCGGGGCGTATCTGTGTTTTGAAGGTGCAGAAAAGGTATGGCACCTGCTCTTTCCTCATCACGAGAGCGACGTGCAACAGGCCGAAACGCTGGATGCCGCCCACCTGGAAGAACAGAGGGTCAAGGGCGCCATCAAGACCGACTTTATCCTGTCGGCGGAAATCATGACCATTTCACTGGCAGCGATTGAGGCTGACAACATCTGGATTGAGGGGATCGTTCTGGCAATGGTTGCAATCGCCATCACCGCAGCGGTCTATGGTGCGGTCGCCCTGCTGGTCAAGGCGGACGATGTGGGGTTGAAAATAAGCCAGGTTGGCCGGTTCGCAATCACCCGGTGGTTCGGCATGGCGATCGTCAAGTCAATGCCGATGGTCATGACCCTGATTTCGACTATCGGCACCGCAGCAATGCTCTGGGTTGGCGGCAATATCATCGTCCACGGACTGCACACGCTGGGCATGCATTTTCCCTATGAAACCATTCATCATTTTGCAGTCATGGTTTCGCAACAGGTCAGTACGGGTCAGGCAGTTGTCGAATGGCTGGTTACGGCCACCGCAGACGGCATCATCGGCCTGGCTCTCGGCCTTGCTTTGATCCCTGTCGCCAAGTTTCTGCTGGTGCCGACAATGAAGCTGCTGCGTAACACCGGCTAAGTTGCAAAGGCAGGCGGTCGAACAAGGCTCCGTTGTTGGTACAAAGGTGTCGCAGTGCCGATTGCCCGAAGCTCAGTCAGCCGTGTGGCATCGCACGCAGTTACGTCCGGCGTCCTTGGCAGCATAAAGCGCCCCGTCAGCAGCCTTGATAAGGTCCTGCGGCGAACGACCCGAATCGGGAAACGAAGCTACCCCTGCAGAAATGGTGATATGCGGCAGCACCGTGTTGCCATACCGAATATCGGTGCCGGCCACCCGGGCGCGGATGCGCTCGGCAATACGTTCGGTCGCGGCGAGATCCGCACCCGATACCAGAAGCGCGAACTCCTCGCCGCCAAATCGGCACGCCATATGGTCATCGCCGCAGGCATCGCGCAGCGCTTCACCCAGGTGCGACAGCACTACGTCGCCGGCATCGTGGCCATGGGTGTCGTTGAAATTCTTGAAGCGGTCTGCATCAAGATAGACGAGGCCAAACGGCAGACCGGTGCGATCGCTCTGCGCGATCATCCGGCGCATGGCGTCGAGGAAGAACCGGCGATTATAGAGTCCGGTCAGAGGGTCTCTGGTCGACTGGTCGTACAGTTCGTCGCGCAGTTTGACATTGGCAAGCGCGAGGCTGATGCGTTCACCGCACTGCACGGCGAAGGCACGTGCCCCGGCGGTCGCGGCATCTTCTTCGCCTGCTGCGACGCTCGGCGCGAGACGGACATGCATGAGCCCAACCGTGTCGCCATGCGCAATGATCGGCACGCAGATATAGGCAAGCTCGGCCTCTTGCCCCTCCTGCTCTGTCACATGCTGGCAGGTAAAGCAGATGCGGTCGCCGTCGTGGACGTAGGCCCGGCCACGGCGCAGCGCCCAGCAACTGTCAGGCGCAATATGGTCGTGCAGGCCGGGGCTTGACCACTCGCAAATGCCGTCTAGCACATCCCTCGAGTTGGAATAGATATAGAGTTCGCCCGCCGAACCAGGCAATGTGCTGTTCATGAACTTGCGCACGATCATGTAAAGCTCGTCCAGTGACTTGCACGATTGCAGCCACTCATCGAGTTCAGACAGTAATTGCGCCTCCCGTTGGCGGGCACGTTCAGCGACCAGCGCTGCACGGGTGCGGGTCTCGGCCTCCTCGGCAGCCTTTCTGGCGCGGTCAAGTTCATCAGCAGCCTTGCGGGCTTCGGTCACGTCGGTAAATGTCACGACGAAACTTCCGCCGCGGGCCGGACGGGCGTTCGTGGCCACCACCCGGCCCGACGGCATCAACCGATCGAAGGTAAACGCGCGACTGGTGGTAAAGCGCGCCTGGGTCTGCTCGGCAGTGGCTTGAGAGATTTCGCCCCGCGCAACAGCTGCGGCCAGAAAGTCGACCCGGCGCGTACCCGTGGTCAGCACCGATTCTTCAATCTCAAGCACCTCGAACACGCGGGTATTGTGCAATTCGCAGACACCGTCAGCAGACCACACCAGAATGCCCTGTTCCATGGTGTTCATGATCTCCATGGCGAGGTCGCGCGCGGCCGGCACACCGGCAAGCTTGGTTACGTTCGCAACACTGGAGCCTGTCTCGTTGGTCATGGAAATTCCCCGGAAATTTAACGGGCAAGTATGGCTACGAAAGCTTTCGTGAGCCTTAAGGTGCAATTCCAACATTGAACCACAGTCGAATGATTGCGGGTGGCGGAAATGGTGAAAATTGCCATTGAAGACAATGAATGCACCCGGTCAGGCTGCCACAGCAGATGCCGGGTTTCGCGGATCTGGCATAAGAGACAGGCTGACTGGGTTCACGCCATCTCCAGTACTGCCAACAGTGCAGTTACACACAATCAATCGTTTGGCGTGACATTGATTTTTGTCGCTCAGCGTGGCACGCTGACCCCTGTCTGGTGCCCTGAAAAATGGGAGAATCGGAAATCCGGTGTAACTCCGGAACGTGCCCAACGCTGTAACGGGGATGGTCTTTCGCAATTTATGCCACTGGGGAACCGGGAAGGCGCGCTTGACCAGATGATCCAAAGTCAGAAGACCGGCCAGATATCATAGCTGACCTTCGCGTGGACAGCGAAGAGAAGCGGAAATGCGTATTGTTGGGGACTTAACAATGCATGATGACTCGTCCGCCTTGACCACTGCAGCCGCCTTTTCCGATACCGACCGCGAGGCCGTTTATCGGGCAATATTTACCAGACGTGATGTACGCGATCAGTTTTTGCCCACACCGGTCGAAGATGACGTATTGCAGCGGCTGCTGACCGCTGCCCATCACGCGCCCTCCGTCGGGTTCATGCAGCCGTGGAATTTCATCACAATTCGCAAACCCGATACCAGACAACAGATATGGCAGGCGTTCTCTCGGGCCAATGACGAAGCACGAGATATGTTTAGCGAAGACAAGAAGCAGCTTTATGGATCGCTGAAACTTGAAGGAATTCGCAAGGCGCCCTTGAACCTGTGCATTACGTGTGATCGCACCAGAGGCGGTAAAGTAGTACTGGGACGAACGCATGATCCCAGCATGGATCTTTATTCAACTGTTTGTGCTGTACAAAACCTCTGGCTTGCCGCCAGGACGGAGGGTATCGGCGTAGGCTGGGTGAGCATTTTTCACCAGGATGATGTACGCGAGATCCTGGGAATCCCCGAACACGTGGCAATTGTAGCCTATCTGTGCATTGGCTATGTGGACCAGCTTTACGATCAGCCGGAACTGCAGAAAAAGGGCTGGCGTAAAAGACTGGAACTATCCGACCTCATTTTTGAAGAAGGGTGGAGACAGTAAGACGCCAGGTGCATGGACGGTTTTGCGAACGGCTTCCGGTGCAACCGGGGTTTATGTCGAACGGCGCAATACATATATGTCCATGATCCAGCCATGTTGTTTGCGCGCCGCAGTGCGAAGCGACACTATTTCCGGACCCACTTCAGATAGCGCACCGGACAGCAAAACCTGCTCCGGCATGCCGACATAGGCACCCCACCATATTTCAATACCTGCCGGATCAAGGGTCTGGAATGAACACTCGCCATCCAGCATGACCGCGATTGTATCCGCACTGGCGGGAAATCCGTTGTCACGCAGTTGACGGCCGGTTGTGATCAGAACCGGTTCACCGATTGTGTTCAACGTTATGGCGTGTGCTGCCGTCAGGCATTGCAGTGACGTGATACCGGCCACGACCCGGACCTTGACCTGCAGGCTCTCTGGCAGCTTTTCCGCGATCCGCAATGTGCTGTCATAGAGTGATGGGTCTCCCCAAACCAGCAAACCGACTTTGCTGACTTCTCCGGCTTGTGACCCGATTGCATCAAGCCAACACTTCGCAATCGCCTCGTGCCAGTCATCCACGCGTTTTTTATAAGGTGAAACGGATGCATCACGCACCGGCATATCGAATTCGGAAATTCCGG
The DNA here is from genome assembly GCA_938039915.1 of uncultured Anderseniella sp. Classification (GTDB taxonomy): domain Bacteria; phylum Pseudomonadota; class Alphaproteobacteria; order Rhizobiales; family Aestuariivirgaceae; genus Anderseniella. The sequence goes on along the minus strand of CALHUA010000126.1, from coordinate 3,536 downwards.
TCTCACTTTCCAGATGCTGTGCACACAGTTCCTGGCGCACTTCAGCCAGGGCCGCTTTGTCGTCCCCCTTGCGCGGCAGCAGAATGAGATCGCACTCCCTCATTTCCCTGAGGGCCTGCAGGGTCAAATGCTCCAGGTTTCCGGTGCCGATTCCTATGAGTACCAGTTCAACCATGGTGACATGACCGCATTAAAAATGGTGGCCCCGAACCGGAGCCACCATGCTTGGTTGTCAAGTTGTCTCGCTCAGGACGGGTTGTACAGGCGAGGCGTGAAGAACCCGCTTTCACGCAAGCCGCGGACGGATTTGGCCGCTGCAAGCACTGCAAGGTCCACCAGGGGCTCAATAAGAACCACGGTCATGTAGGCTGCACCGAATGTGGCGATTGATGTCAGATTGGCAACGCCAAATCCTGAGCCGTAGGCAGCCCAGAATGCTACCCATGCAACGATCCCGGCCTGATAGGTCGTGGAAAGCGCCAGGGTCTGGCGATATGTCAGGTCCACATAGGCAGTACCCGGTTCAATGATGCGCGATGCCAGCATCTGCAATCCGAACAAAGGCACCAGCAAGGTGGTGATGTTCATGCCGTACTGGGGCAGGTCCAAAGGCGCAACCAGCACACCCTGCAGCAGAAGACCGAGCGCCAGGCCAAAAGCAGCAGGCGCGGCACCAAACAGCAGAAACAGCGTTGAGCCGAGAATGAAGTGAACTTCCGAAACGCCCACCGGATAGTGAGGCAGAACCTGGAAGAAGCTGAAAACAAGCGCTGTACAGGCAATCGCTCGCGCGGCAAGCGAAAACACGCCTTTCTCGCGAACAGCCTCTACGGCACGTTTGAGAGTGAATACACCTGCTGCTGCGCCAGTTGCGGCACCAAGTAAAAGTTTGGCGCCATCAACGACGCCTGGTTCGATATGCATAACAATTCTCCTTGCCGTCACACCCGACGGTCTAAATATACACTGCCCATGCATGGCCGGTATCCTGGCTCGTGGGTCGAAGCGTACCTTCCGCCTTCCCGGCGCAACTCTCTGGGAGTATTGCCAGTGGCATAATGGAAAGCTGCTCACCACCTACAGTCGCGGGGGCGGCTGAGACTTCAAGTGCCTGTTTCGGTCCACTCTGTTCTCATTCCCGTTTGATTCCAGACGCTTTGCGTCGGTTGGAAACCATGCATCATCATTGTTCGTGTCGGCTCGCTCAGTGTCAAGTCACTAAGTGCCCATCCCCCCCGACTTCGATGCATTCATGAAGAGTCTCCCCAGTTACCGGTCGCCAGTGGACCAAGCAGGATAACGACGGGCCCATCTCCTGTTTCTGCGGCGATCCTGGACGTCATGCTGCCAAGCGTCGCCCATACTATCTTCTGTTCCGGCAAAGATACGCTCTCGACCAGGCAGGTAGGCGTGTCAGGTGTCATCCCTGCCCCAAGCAGCATATCTGCCAGCTTTGAAAACGTGCGCTTGCCCATGAATACAACCGTGGTTGCGGCGGGGTCCGCTATGGCGGCCAGATTTACATCGTCCGGTAGCCTGCCGGTTACGTCATGGCCGGTAATGAACTGCACGCGACGCGCGCTCAGCCGCCTGGTCAGCGGGATGCCAATTGCGGCTGCAGCCGCGGTCGCCGACGAAACGCCCGGCACGACCTCATAGTCTATGCCGTGTTGGCGCAACACCGTCTGTTCTTCTTCCAGACGGCCAAAAACCGAACAGTCACCTGACTTCAACCGAACTGTTTTCAATCCGTTCTGCGCATAATCAACAAGAAGCCTGCTGACATGATCCTGCCTGGGAGATGGCTTTCCGGCGCGCTTGCCGACACTCAGCAACTCCGCGCCGGCACCGGCATGGGCAAGGGCTGGAGTGGCCGACAACTCATCGAACAATATGATGTCGGCTTCCTGCAAGCGCTCAACTGCCTTGAGTGTCATGAGTTTCGGATCTCCGGGTCCCGAAGACACAAAGCAGACTTTTCCTGTGGGCCAATTGCTCATGCGACCTCTGAAATCAGATGGAAAAACGTACCCGTTGCAGATCCGCGACGCGATCCCGATTCCGGCACGTTCACTCCATTGGCGTCTGTAACCTCGGCCAGCAATTCATCGGGTTGTTCCACAATCGTTGAATAGTGAAACTCATGCCCGCGTAACACCGCACCCGCGGCGAAACCCGGCATCGCCGCGCCGAGATTGGCCACCCTGTAACCAAGGTGCAGTTTGCGCTTTTGGTAAGACGTGACCAGGCCCAGCAAACCGGCCATCCGGTGATGCGTACCTTGCTTGTCCACCAGCCCCTTGCCCATGACCATGTAGCCCCCGCACTCGCCGTGGACCGGCCGGGTCTCGGCAAACGCCTGCAGTCCTTTGCGAAATTTATCTGCACCGGCCAGCGTTCCGCCATGCAGTTCCGGATACCCTCCCGGCAACCAGCAAACGGTTGCACTTGTGTCCGGGGCTTCATCTGCCAGTGGCGAAAACGGCAGCACGTCCGCCCCGGCCCGGCGCCAGTTTTCCAACATATGCGGATAGACGAACGAAAATGCAGCATCGCTGGCAATTGCAATTCGTTGACCCGGTGGAACAGTCACCATATCCGCAGGGTTCACCACGCTCGAACCACCGGCAGCCCGACGCAGTGCATCAAGATCACAATGCTCGGACACAAAGTCCGCCGCTGCAGTCAGTATGTCCTGCAATCCATCGTGCTCCTGCGCCTGTATCAGACCCAGATGACGTTCTGGAAGGGCGATTGATTTCTGCCGCGGTAACACACCAAACACCTTGATGCCCGAAGCCTCCATGCCGTCTCGAACAAGCGCCTCGTGACGCGGGCTCGCCACCTTGTTGAGAATAACCCCGGCCACAGAGGCCCCCTTGCGATACCCGGCAAACCCTTGCGCGACCGCGGCAGCCGATTGCGCCTGGGAAGATACATCCAGCACCAACACGATGGGCCAGTTCATCAGCGCGGCGATATCTGCGCTGGCACCGGTGCCCGTGGCTCCCGGTGTTGAAACGCCGTCGAACAATCCCATTGCTCCTTCGGCCAGTATCAGGTCTGCATCGTCGCCATTCCGTGCCAGCCATCGAAGCTGGTTTTCCGCCATGGACCAGCTGTCCAGGTTGAAGGATGGCCGACCCGTTGCCGCTGCATGAAATGCGGGGTCAATATAATCGGGCCCGCATTTGAAGCTTTGCACGCCAACGCCGGACCGGGCCCAGGCGCGCGCCAGACCCAGCGTGACGGTTGTCTTGCCGGAGCCGGAACATGGTGCAGCAATGAGCAGACCAGCGGTCATTCAGTCCTCCGTTGCGGGAAATCGCGGCTCGGTTCCACGCGGACGGAACCTGCGATCATAATCATCTGCATAGAGGCGGCTTTCGCCAAAGTCGTCGGACATCAAGGTTCGACCGACCAGGATCATGGCCGTACGTTCCAGATCGTCGCCCAGCGCAGCCGGAAGGGTAGCCAGGGTCGCACGAACCACCTGCTCTTCCGGCCAGGAAGCCCGCCAGACAATTGCCACCGGG
>CALHUA010000125.1 GCA_938039915.1 uncultured Anderseniella sp. | reverse complement strand
GGAGAACTGCCCGCCGAAGGTGGATAAGCTGCTCGGCCAGCAATAAACAACTAGGCCCGACCGGGCCTCGGGCCGGTCAGGCCCGCCCTCGCGGAGCGCAGCCGTCAGGCTGCTTGCGTGAGCGATATAAATAAACACCGCCAGAAATCTCCGGCGGTGTCTTCATTCAATACTGGGTAGGATTCAATCAGAAACCGCGACGGTACATGCAACGCTCCCAGCGGAAGGTGTGCCAGCCGAACCGGCGGGCGCAGCGACGTGCTGCACGGCGGTAGTGGCGTCCGCCACGGTAGCCGTGGCCGTATCCGTCATGGTAGCCGCCATGGGCATGGGCACCAGCGATGATAGCCGCCGTTCCCAGGGCGGCGCCAAGGGCAATCTGGCCCTTCTTGGACAGGGCCTGTGCAGGTGAAGCCGATGCAGCAGCAATAGTCAGGGCGGCAATAGCGGCGATGGCGGTTTTCTTCAACATGGTTTGTCTCCTAAAGACTGGTTTTCAGTTTTGTTTCTTGTTTCTGGCCGAACAGCTTTCTTCGCTTCGCTCAGGCCGTTCTATTGGCGCCCCGTTGCCGGAGCAGCTGGTCTTCAAATCAACTGTCCCCAATCTAGTGAAACACCCCTGAACCGAACCTGAGCCGGGCGTTCATGTACGGTTCATGTGACATTTATGCTGGTCGAACAGCTTTCTTCGCTTCGCTCAGGCCGTTCTCCGACCCCGAACAACCCTTGTGATGAACTCCAATCCGAAGCACGAAGTGCTGAGGCAAGGCCGACCGGCCGTCGCACGAAGTGCGCCCTAGCGGAGCGCAGCCGTAAGGCTGCTTGCGTGAGCGATATAAAATCAACCGTTCTCCGACCCCGAACAACCATTGGGTTTTCGCCATTCCTGCAAAACGGTAGTGATGAACTCCAGTCCGAAGCACGTAAGTGCTGAGGCAAGCGCGACTGCGCGCCGCACGAAGTGCGCCCCCGCGGAGCGCAGCCGACAGGCTGCTTGCGTGAGCGATGTAAACTTGCGTGAGCGATATAAAACCCCCCGACCCTCACCTGAACCCTCAACCACCCAATTCAACCCTCTTGCCTCTTGCCAAGCCCGCCGTCACACAGTACCCAATCGCCAGCAGTTAAATTCCCATGCAAAGGCTGAAATTATCATGGCAACCCACAAGCTCTTCCTTCTTCCCGGCGACGGCATTGGCCCAGAGGTTATGGGCGAAGTCCGCCGGGTCATTCAGTGGTTCCAGGACAAGAATATTGCGTCTTTCGAACTCGACGAGGGTCTTGTCGGTGGAGCAGCCTATGACGCGCACGGGGAAAGCATTTCAGATGCCGACATGGAAAAGGCCATGGCCGCCGACGCCATCATATTCGGTGCTGTGGGTGGACCCAAATGGGATACCGTTGCTTACGACAAGCGCCCCGAGGCAGGCCTGCTGCGCCTGCGCAAGGACCTCGCTTTGTACGCCAACCTCAGGCCCGCAATCGTATACCCGGCTCTGGCCGATGCATCGTCATTGAAAAAAGAACTGGTTGAAGGCCTCGACATTCTCATCCTGCGCGAACTCACCGGTGGTGTGTACTTCGGCGAGCCGAAGGAAATCACCGAACTGGGCAATGGCCAGAAGCGGGCCGTCGATACCCAGGTATATGAGAGTTACGAGATAGACCGCATTTCACGCGTCGCCTTTGAACTGGCCCGCACCCGCAACAAAGCCGTGTGTTCCATGGAAAAGCGCAATGTGATGAAGTCCGGTGTGCTGTGGAACGAGGTCGTGACCCAGACCCACAAGGACGGCTATGAAGACGTCAACCTGTCACACATGCTGGCCGACGCCGGTGCCATGCAGCTGGTGCGCACGCCGAAACAGTTCGATGTCATACTGACGGACAACCTGTTCGGCGACATCCTGTCAGACGTGGCGGCCATGCTGACCGGATCACTTGGCATGTTACCGTCGGCCTCGCTCGGCGCGGTCGATGACAAAACCGGATTGCGCAAAGCGCTCTACGAACCGGTGCACGGATCTGCGCCGGACATTGCCGGCCAGGGTCTTGCAAACCCGATTGCCATGATCGCGTCATTTGCCATGTGCCTGCGCTATTCATTCGGCATGGGCGACTGGGCCGGCAATATTGAAACCGCCATCGCATCGACCCTCGACAAGGGCCTGCGCACCGGTGACATCATGCAGGACGGCATGAAACAGGTGGGTACGGTCGAAATGGGCGACGCCATCCTGGCAGAACTGGATGCAATCGCTTAAGCAAACCGACCACTCTTCATTGACTGTTTTGCGAAAACTGCTACAAGCCGAATTGTCCACATGGGACACTTCGCAAGGAAACGATCTGACTATGCACATCCAGGTTAAAACAGGCTTCACCTCAACCGCCGTCACCGGCGGAACGATGACGGCTGGCCTGACCAGGACAGTCAAATCGAAAACCGTCAAAACAACGACATAACCTTGCGTTAACTCCCGGCCTTTATCTCCCGTGGGAGATTGCGCCGGAAGCCAAGATCCGAAAGGCCCCTCACGTTCATGGGGCGGGAGCAGGGTCACCCTTGGAGATGAGTTCAGATGAGCTACAATATCGCTATCGTTGGTGCCACCGGTAATGTTGGCATGGAAATGATGAATATACTGGCAGAGCGCGAGTTCCCGGTTGCAGACGTCCACGCCATCGCCTCGCGCCGCTCGGTTGGCCGAGAGGTTTCGTTCGGCGACAGGATATTGAAATGCCAGGACCTGGAAACCTTTGATTTCTCGAAAGTTGACTTTGTCCTGATGTCCGCGGGCGGCGAGACCTCAAAATTGTGGTCGCCCAGGATCGGCAAGATGGGTCCGATTGTCATCGATAACTCGTCGGCCTTCCGCTATGACGGCGAAGTGCCTCTGATCGTGCCGGAAGTCAATGCACACGCACTCGAAGAGTACATGGCACGCAATGACCGCAAGAATATCATTGCCAACCCCAACTGTTCGACGGCCCAGCTTGTGGTGGCCCTGAAGCCGCTGCACGACGCGGCAAAGATCAAGCGTGTCGTTGTCGCCACCTACCAGTCGGTATCCGGTGGCGGCAAGGCGGCCATGGATGAGCTGTGGACCCAGACCAAGGGCATCTTCGTCACCGATGCGCCGACGCCTGAAAAGTTCACCAAGCAGATCGCCTTCAATGTCATTCCGCACATCGATGTGTTCATGGATTCCGGTGACACCAAGGAAGAATGGAAGATGGTGGCCGAGACCAAGAAAATTCTCGACCCCAAGATCAAGCTCACAGCAACCTGTGTCCGGGTGCCGGTGTTTGTCGGCCATTCCGAAGCCGTCAATATCGAGTTCGAGCGCGAGATCACCGCCGACGAAGCACGCAACATACTGCGTGAAGCGCCGGGCCTGCTGGTCGTCGACAAGCGCGAGGACGGCGGTTACGTCACACCGGTCGAATGTGTCGGCGATTATGCCACCTTCGTCTCACGCATTCGCGAAGACGCCACCATCGACAATGGCCTGAACCTTTGGTGCGTGTCGGACAACCTGCGCAAGGGCGCTGCATTGAACACGGTGCAGATTGCCGAGACACTGGTCAATCGCGGGCTCATGCAGCAAAAGGCAGCTTAGCGTGTAAACGAAAGGCCCCGGTCGCTAAAGCCGGGGCCTGCCCTGCAGCGATCACCTCGCTCTATTTTATTGATACACCTGCTGCATCAGTTTCGACAGGCGATCTGCGAACCCGGCGGCATCGGCAGGCACTTCGCCTTCAAGGATGACCGCCTGGTCGAGCAGCAACCTGGCTGCTTCGCCCATGTCCTCACCCTTGCCGGCACGTTCAGCCAGTTTGGCAATCAGCGCATGGTCCGGATTGATTTCCAGCACCGGGGCGGAAATTGACGTCTTGCCCTGCTGTTGCGCCAGGTATTTCTCCAGGGTCCGGTCAAAGCCCTGATCACCCGCCACAATGCACACCGCAGACGACGTCAGCCGGTTGGACTTTGCAACGTCCTGCACCGCATCACCCAGCGCCGTTTTCAGGGCTGTGACCAGGCTGGCAGTCGCCGCATCATCGGACTTACCTTCCTCATCTTTCTTGTCTTCAAGCGGAATCTCATCCAGATCACCACCGCCCTGCGTCACTGACTTGAACGACTTGCTGTCATAGCCAAGCGAGGTGCGCACCCAGAACGCATCAACCGGGTCGGTCAGCAGCAGGACCTCGATGCCGCGTGCCCTGTAGCCTTCCAGCTGAGGACTGACCTCCGCCTTGGCGACATCGTCACCGGTGAGATAGTAGATTCCAGTCTGGTTTTCCTTCATGCGCGAGACGTAATCGGCCAGCCCCACGGTTTCATTGCCGTCGCTGGTCGTGGAGCGGAACCGGCAGATGTCATACAGCTGGTCACGGCGCTCCATGTCCTCGTAGAGGCCCTCCTTGATCACCGGGCCGAATGCCTCCCAAATCTTTGTGAACACCTCCGGTTTCTTGTCGGCACACTTCTTCAGCTCGGTGAGCACGCGCTTGGTGACCGCCGTGCGGATCTTGTGGACCGTCGGATTGTCCTGCAGCATTTCGCGGGAAATGTTCAGCGGCATGTCTTCGCTGTCGATCACGCCGCGCACAAACCGCAAATAGGACGGCAGCATCTCTGCTTCGTCGGTAATGAAGACACGGCGCACATACAGCTTCTGCTTACCCTTGCGTTCCGGGTCAAACAGGTCGAAGGGCTTTTCGCCAGGCACATACAGCAACACCGAATATTCGTTGCGGCCTTCCGCACGGTAATGAATGGTCATGGCCGGATCGCCAATGACACCGGCCACGTGGCCGAAAAACTCACGATGCTGTTCTTCGGTCACGTCGGACTTGCCGCGCGCCCAGATCGCGCTGCCGGAATTGACCTGCTCCTCGCCAAGGTAGATCGGGTGGCTGACATGGTCGGAATAGGTCCGCACAATGTATTGCAGGCGCTGGTCTTCGAGGAACTCCTTGGCATCCTTGCGCAGCTTGAGGCGGATCGAGGTTCCGCGTTCCGGCGCATCGTCGCCCTTGTACTCGGAAACCGTATAGGTGCCGGTGCCGTCAGAGCTCCAGATACTGGCCTTTTTGGTGCCGGCCTTGCGCGACACCACATCAACATGCTCCGCGATCATGAAAGAGGAATAGAAACCGACGCCAAACTGGCCGATCAGGTTGACGTCCTTGTCGCCTTTCTTCTTGGCCGTTTCCATCTGCTCCATGAAGGCTTGCGTGCCGGACCGCGCAATGGTGCCCAGGTTATCCGCCAGCTCCTTTGCGTCCATGCCGATACCCGTATCGGCAACCGTCAGTGTCTTGGCCTTCTTGTCCATGCTGATGGTGATGCGCAGGTCACCGCCTGCCTGCATCAGTTTGTCGTTCTTCAATGCCTCATAGCGAAGCTTGTCGCAGGCGTCCGACGCGTTGGAGATCAGCTCGCGCAGAAACACCTCTCGTTCGGAGTACACCGAATGCACCATGAGCTGCAGAAGCTTGGCCACTTCGGCCTGGAATTGCTTTGGCTTGGCGCCCGTAGCCTTGGCGCCCGTATCGGATGTGCTGGACATGTTGAACTAATTGCCTCCCGGTTGAACATATCAATGCACTGCAACCCCAGCCAGTTGCCTGGCCGGCATTGCAGAAACGATTATTCGGTGTAGCAGAATATTGGAATATTGCGATGTTAGATCAAGCCTGGATCAGGATGATTTTCGGTTGAATCAACCAAAAACCATAATCCTGATCACTTCCAAAGTTGCTCCAGCCCAAAATTTATGAAGGCCAAAAGAAAACAGCGGCCCCTACAAGGCGCCGCCGGATCTTACTCAACTAACTGATTAACTGGCCTTACAAGGCTTTAATCAAACACAACTCACAAACTCACTAACTTAAAAACAGGCCCGACTTCTAATTCGCCACGGGGGGCTGGGGGGCTGAGATATCCGAAACGATCTGAAGCCGGGCCTTGAGGCAACAAGTGAATACTGTTCTGCGTTCCTGACGATTCTTGGGTCTATTTGTGTCTGGAATTAGGCAGTTTCATTATCTTTGCATGACACTCGCGCGGGTTTCAGTCCTCAATCGCGTCAATCGGTCTTGACTGAATTTGCATTCGCGCCAAAGATATTACAGCCTTAATACAAACGGTTAAGCGGAGGTTGAATGAGCGAAGAGCCAGAGATTGTTGCGTTGGGGGCATCATTTGCCAACCCGCAGGCAAATGATGATGCGCAAGAAAAGCAACCCCCGCATGCAAAAAAGTCCGCACAGATCGCATTTAACAGGATGGAGCTTGCAACAATCCTGAATCTCTACGGAAGCAAGGTAGCTGCGGGAGAATGGCGTGACTACGCCATGGATTTCACCAGGGAACGCGCCGTATTTGCCGTGTTCAGGCGCAGTTCCGAACAACCGCTCTACCGAATCGAAAAGAACCCGAAACTCGCCCGTAAACAGGGCGCCTACTCGGTTACCGCTCCCGGCGGGCTGATTCTGCGCCGCGGCCACGATCTCGGACAGGTTCTGAAAGTTCTGCTGAAGAAGCCAAAACTGGTCAGCGCGTGATCCGGGACGCTGAGTCTTTTCCAGTCATTCATTGAAATGCAAAACCCCCACCATGCACCAGCACAATGGGGGTCTGTAACAGTAGATCAGCTTGTCTTACGTCAGTCCGAGTTCATGATCCCGAGAATGTTCAGGATGTGGATGAACATGGTGATGAAGCTGCCATACAGCATGAATGCACCGAAGATCGACTTGCCGCGTGCTGCGACCGTGCCGTCGCCTTCGACGTACATTTCCTTGATCATCTGGGTCTCATAAGCCGTGATGCCTGCAAACAACAGCACGGTGATAACCGACACAACCAGGCTGAAACCGATGGAACCGATGAACAGCGCGTTCACCACCATGGCAATGATGATGCCGATGGTGGCAATCATGAAGAAGGTGCCAAGACCGGACAGGTTGCGCTTGGTGACGTACCCGAACAGGCTGGTAGCGCCAAATGTGGCTGCAGCAATACCGAAAGCCTGGACAACCATGCCGGGGCTGACGCCCATATAGTGTCCAACCATCGGTGCGATGCCCATGCCCCACAGGGCGCAATAGGTCCAGAATGCGCCGTGCGCAACAGCGGCACTGTTCGAAAAGATCAGGCGCGGAGCGAAAAAGCCCAGCCCCAGAATGCCGATGAAGAACACCCACTTCAGTGAACTGGCCACCGCAAGCAGTGCAGGTGAAGACGCCACGAACAGGGTTATGATGGCCGTGGCCGCCACACCGAGCGCCATGTAATTGTAGACGCCAAGCATGTAGGACCGCAGGCCCTCGTCAATCTCTTGCGCCCGCCTGCCTGCAGGTGCCTGGGATTGGTATTTAAGGTCTGCCATTTTCAACTCCCTTGGAGAACGGATTAATACAAGGTCGAATATGAGGATAAACTGCATGCCTGACAAGTCCGGTCAGGATTAAGTTTTGTTTAAGGTGCTTACCTTACAGCATTTTTCACTAGCTGGTTACGTTTTTGTTCATGAAACGTGCCAATTTGACATCAAGGTCTGTTACCCCGCCGGCATCATGGGTCGCAAGCGTGACGTCGACGGTTTTGTAGACATTGCTCCATTCAGGATGATGGTTGAGCTTTTCCGCCTGCATGGCAACACGGCTCATCCAGCCGAATGCCTCGTTGAAATTGCTGAATACAAAGGTTTTCGAGATCGCATCGCGACCATCCACTTCGGCCCACCCCGTGAGGTCCGCCAATGCCTTTTCCCGATCCGGGCCTTGAAGTTTTTCTGCCATTACTGATGATCCTTCATGAATTTTGCAGCAAGGTTATCCAAAACTCTCATGAAAAGCATCCTCCTCGTCTGTCTCGGAAACATCTGCCGCTCGCCCATGGCACAAGGCGCGGTACGCCATGCGCTCGATAAAGCGGGCCTGACCCACATAGAAACAGACAGTGCCGCCACGAGCGGCTGGCATGTCGGCAGTCCGCCAGACCAGCGCGCTGTCAAGGCTGCCTTGATGCGCGATATCGACATATCCGGCCAGCGCGCCCGGCAGATCGACGCCGCCGACTTCGACCGATTCGACATTATCGCCGCCATGGACCAGAACAACTATGCCCGTTTACGCGAACTGCAGCCTGACGGTTCGGCGGGTCGGGTACATTTATTCATGGAATTTGCCGGAGAACTGCCCGTTCGCGAGGTGCCTGACCCATATTACGGGCGTGAAGACGGATTCGACCACGCACTTGACCTGATAGAACAGGCTGCCCATGGCCTTGCCCGTTACATGGCAGCCCGTGCGGGATCAGGATAATTTCCTAAAGTGCCCGGGCAACTTTATCGGTTTCACGGAACCCATGCTGCTCGAGAGGATAAAGCTCTTCGCGTACATAGGGCCCGCCGCCACGCGACGACCGGGCGGAAAACAGCACGAACTGGCTGACATCGAAGACCCGGGAACGATACAGGTTATGGGCACTGACATAGGACTGGACCTGTCTCGGCATGGCTCCGCGCAATCGGGCAATCGTGACATGCGGGGTAAATTTCCGCTGCTCCGGCGGCATGCCCAAAGACTGGCAAACCCGCTCATGCATGGCCTGCAAACGCCTCAGATCGGGGCTTTCGTCGACCTTCACATAAAGAGAATGAGGTTTTTTCGTACCGAAAACGCCCATGCCCACGAGTTTGATGCTGAACGCGGGCATCGCAACGACACGTTGCAGTTCGCCTGTCAGATCGTCAGCCGCGCGGTCGGAAATATCACCGATAAACCGCAGGGTGAGATGATAGTTTTCCGGATCAATCCAGCGGGCACCCTCAATGCCGCCTTTCATGATTGCCAGGTCCTGGCCCACATCTGGTGGTAGTTCTACGCCAGTGAACAGTCGAGGCATTAAAAGTCCCTCCTGTGCTATCGCCGAATCAGTGTCGCATCCCAAGGCTAAACCTCAGCACGTGACAATCTCAAGTCACGATGCCAGCGAGCGTACCAGCTTGTCGACCACTGGTGACAATCGCTCAACAATAACGGCAGTGCCGGCCGCGTTCGGGTGAATACCGTCAGCCTGGTTCAATTTCGGATCCGCCACGACGCCATCGAGGAAGAAAGGATACAGCTCCACACCGTACTTTTCCGCCAGTTTCGGGTAAATCGCATTGAAGGCCGCCTCATAATCCTTGCCCATATTCGGCGGCGCCAGCATGCCGGTCAGTAATACCGCAATGCCACGCTGCCTGAGGCGAGCAAGGATCGCATCGAGGTTCTTCGCGGTTTCTGCCGGTGAGATTCCGCGCAGCGCATCATTGGCGCCCAGTTCGACGATCACCAGGCCGGATCCGTCCGGCACCGACCAGTCAATTCGCGACAAACCGCCCTTGCTTGTGTCTCCCGACACGCCTGCATTGACAACCTCGACATTCAACCCGTTTTCCTTCAGGCGCTGCTCCAGACGCGTTGTAAAGGCATCTTCCGGCGGCAGGCCATACCCGGCGGTCAGGCTGTCACCAAGCGCGACAATGGAGAAGGTCTGCTCCGCCAATGCGGGCGTGGCGAGCGGTATCAGGCAGGCTGCCGCCAGCAGTTTTACAGCCTGGCGTCGCGAATGTGATTGCATGATGCGTCGGAATCCCTTGCATGATTACGTCTGGTACACACATAGATCAGGATGATTTTTGATTTTTTCAATCAAAAATTCATAAACCTGACCGCTGAAAACAAGCTGGAGCGGGATGCGGGCGCAAAACCGCGCGCACTTTTGCGCATCCCGCTCCGGAAACGAAACTTAGCCGCAACAAGACGTGGTCTGAATTGAACACGCAAACGTTAGGAAGCTCATGGACGCTCGCGTAGACAAAACCGAAACCGGCATTTCCGGGGCTTCTGGCACCGGCGATGCAGTGCGCCTGGATGGTGTGCAGGTCACCCTTTCGTCGCGTGCCGGCCCTGTTGAAATCCTCAAAGGCATCGATGTTGCGATCTCGAACGGCGAAGCGGTTTCCATCATCGGCCCGTCAGGCTCCGGCAAGACAACGCTTCTCATGGTGATTGCCGGTCTCGAAGCGGCAACCGGCGGCACCGTCGAGGTGGCGTCACAAACGCTCAACGGGCTGAATGAAGATCAGCTGGCGGTGTTTCGTCGTGATAATATCGGCATCGTGTTCCAGTCATTCCACCTGATCCCCGCCATGACTGCGCTGGAAAATGTCGCCGTGCCACTGGAATTGCGCGGCACCGGTGACGCTTTCGAGCTCGCCCGGCAACAACTCAAGCGCGTCGGCCTTGACCATCGCCTTGATCACTACCCCGGTCAGTTGTCAGGTGGCGAACAACAGCGCGTTGCGATAGCTCGTGCCCTGGCAGCCGGTGCAAAGATAATCCTGGCAGACGAACCCACCGGCAATCTTGATCAGGAAACCGGCCATACCATCATGGATCTGTTGTTCGATCTGCAATCAGGCGGTGAGACGACGCTGGTGCTGGTCACCCATGACCCCGATCTGGCGGCGCGCTGCTCAAGAACCATCGAAATCAGGGATGGCCTGATCCACGCTGACAGTGTTGCAAAGTCATGATGCACACACTGTCCATGGCGCTGCGCCTCGCCCTGCGTGAATTGCGTTCCGGGCTTCAGGGCTTTCGGATATTCCTGGCCTGTCTGATCCTCGGTGTCAGCGCCATTGCGGTGGTCGGCGCACTGTCGTCGGCTCTCAACACCGGGATTGCCAATGAAGGCCGCTCCCTGATGGGTGGAGATGTGGAGTTTTCCACGCTTTATGACACGCCCAGCAATGCCCAGCGCAGCTTCATTACCGAAGCCGGCCAGGTCAGCAAGGTGGCCACACTGCGGGCCATGGCAGCTGTGCCCGACAAATCATCGGCTCTTGTCGAGGTCAAGGTGGTTGACGATGCCTACCCGCTGTATGGCCAGTTGCAACTCGACCCGGCAATGCCCCTGAAAGATGCCCTGCAGCCAGATGCGTCCGGCCGGGCCGGCACCGTGGTAGAACCAACCCTGCTCGCGCGTCTGGACCTCAAGGTCGGAGACATTGTCAGGGTGGGCACATCGGACCTTGTGATCAATGCAGCGATCGTTCGTGAGCCTGATCGGATTTCCGACGGGTTCGTGCTCGGGCCCCGCCTGATGATATCTGCAGATGCCCTGAGTGCTACAGGCCTGTCGCGGCCCGGCAGCCTGATCAACTGGCGCTACCGGGTGGCCCTGCCGCAACCGGCAAACAATGCTCAGGTCAAGGAGATCGTGAACCAGGCAGAGCCGCTGCTGCAGGATCAGGGATGGAAGGTGCGCTCACGCGAGAACGCGGCTCCCGGCGTGCGCCGCTTCATCGACCGGCTTACGTTCTTTCTGTCTCTCGTCGGCCTGACGTCGCTGATTGTCGGCGGGGTCGGCGTGGCAAATGCGGTCAAGGCGTTCCTGGAACGGCGCACCAGGAACATTGCAACGCTGAAATGCCTTGGCGCGTCCGCACGCCTGGTGTTCTGGACCTATTTCATGGAGGTGCTCATTGTCGCCACCGGCGGTATCTTCATTGGCGTTTTGGCCGGTCTCGCCACGCCGCCTCTGGCAGGGGCACTGTTGTCGGGCCTGCTGCCGATCCCGGTGTCTGTGGGCATAGAGCCGTGGCCGGTCATCCGCGCCGGCCTGTTCGGCTATCTGATTGTCATCGCGTTCGCGGTATGGCCGCTTGCACGCGCCGGCCGCATTCCACCGAGCGCACTGTTTCGCGACATGCTGACCAGCAAGATCGCCTGGCCCGGACCGGCTTCATGGCTGGTCATTGCCATCGCCCTTGCGGGCATCTTCCTGCTCACGCTCACCGCATTTCCGGATCCGCGCATAACCTACGGCTATGCCGCGGGCATCGTGGCCAGTTTTGCCATCCTGACCGGTATGGCCCGATTGATGATGTGGATCGCCTCGCGCACCACCGGCGCCAGATCCGCCGTGATGCGCCTGGCCATCGCCAATCTGCACCGGCCCGGAACCCCGACGCCGTCCGTCGTTCTGTCGCTGGGCCTGGGCCTGACGCTGTTCGTCAGCCTGTCACTCATCGACAGCAACATTTCCAAGGAATTGCGCGACAATCTGCCTGACCGGGCGCCAAGTTTCTTTTTCCTGGATGTCCACTCCAGCGAAGCCGATCAGTTCGGCGAGACACTGCTGCAATCAGGCGCATCAGCGGTCAGCCAGGCGCCCATGTTGCGCGGCCGCATCGTGAAGGTAAACGGCACACCCGCCAGCAAGGTAAAAGCCAGCGCCGATGCCGCATGGGCATTGCGCGGTGATCGCGGCATCACCTACTCAGCCACCGCGCCTGAAGGCGGGAAACTGGCTGCAGGCGAGTGGTGGCCGTCGGATTATTCCGGCAAACCGCTGGTGTCTTTTTCCGCCGATATCGCTGCCGGCATCGGCCTGAAGATCGGTGACACCGTCAGCGTCAATGTGCTGGGCCGGGAAATAACCGCTGAAGTGGCAAATTTCCGCGCCGTTGACTGGCGCTCCCTGCAGATCAATTTCGTCATGATGTTTTCACCGAACACCTTTGCGGGCGCACCGCACATGTTTGTTGTGACGGCTCAGGCAGAACCGGCACGCGAACTCGAAATTCTCAAGGCGGTGTCCACTCCCTATCCAACCATAACGTCCATCCGGGTCCGCGACGCACTGGATGCCATCAATTCGCTGATGGGCAAGCTCATCACCGCCATTCGCGGTGCCAATGCCGTGACCGTTCTGGCCGGTATCCTGGTGCTCGGCGGCGCACTGGCGACCGGATTGTCCGGGCGTATCTATGATGCAGTGGTTCTGAAAACCTATGGCGCCACGCGCTCGCAATTGTTGCGGGCGCTGGTCATAGAATACGCGCTGCTCGGATTGGCGACGGCGGTGTTTGCCATTATCGCGGGCGGTTTGAGCGCATGGGCGGTCATCACCCAGATACTGGGGCTTGAGTGGCAGTTTTCCGGCCTGATAGCGGTCGCCACCGCATTGGTGGCCCTGGCGGTTACCGTGGCTGCAGGTCTGGTCACGACATGGTCAGCCCTGCGCGCCAATCCGGCGCGTGTCCTGCGGGTGGACTGACCCGGTCGAGATGCGTACAGTCCGGCCGAGTTACATACCAATCAACCGACAGGCAGGATGCTGGCATCATGGTGGTTCTGAACAAGATTTATACCAAGACAGGCGACGACGGGACCACCGCGCTGTCTACCGGTCAGCGGCTGCCCAAGTTTCATGCCCGCATCGCCAGCTATGGCACCGTGGATGAGGCAAACTCCGTCCTCGGTGTTGTGCGGCTGCACACGGCCGGCAAGGACATGAGCGAGCTGGATGCCATGCTGGCACGCATCCAGAATGACATGTTCGACCTAGGGGCAGATTTGTGCACACCGGATACCGGCGAGGAACTTGCCTGGGAACCCCTGCGCATCAAGCAAACCCAGGTTGATCGGCTGGAAGCGGAAATTGACGAGTTGAACAATGATCTGGAACCGCTGCGGTCCTTCGTCCTGCCGGGCGGTCATCCCGCGGCAGCCTATCTGCATCAGGCCCGCACCGTCTCGCGGCGCGCTGAACGTCATATTGTCGAGCTTGCCTCCATACCCGGAGAGCAGGTGTCCCTGGAAGCCTCGACCTATCTCAACAGATTGTCCGACTTCCTGTTCGTGGCAAGCCGCTGGGTCAATGCACGCCATGACGGCGATGTGTTGTGGAAACCCGGCGCGACACAAAGCTAGCAAGGACCACAAACATGTTCCTGCCACTACACGATAACACCCCGCTGACCATCATCCGCTTCCAGTTCGTAACCGGCGCGCTGATCCTGGCCAATGTAGGTGTCTTCTTGTGGATGCAATACGGCAATCTCGGCATGACCCAGCTTGCCTTTGCAACGTCGCTCGGGCTTGTACCCGGCGAGATCGGCAACCTGTCGTTCAGGGAAATATCCCTGGCCAGTATTCCCGAACCGCTGACCCTCATAACCTACACCTTCATCCATGGCGGCTGGATGCACTTGCTGGCCAACATGGCGTTCCTGTGGGTTTTTGCCGACAATGTTGAAGATGCGTTCGGTCATTTCGGCTTTCTGGTGCTGTATTTCGTGTGTGGCATTGTCGCCGCGTCTGCCCATGTGATCGCCAACCCTGATTCTACAGCGCCCCTGGTCGGAGCCTCCGGCGCCGTATCGGGCATTCTGGGAGCTTATCTGGTGCTCTATCCGAAAGCCCGCGTGTGGGTTCTGCTGTTCATGAAAATCCCGTTGCGCATTTCCGCCGGCTGGGCCCTGGCGGCCTGGATCGGTTTCCAGTTCCTGTCGCTTTACCTCGACGAGTCCAAGGGCGAGGTGATCGTGGCTTGGTGGGCGCACATAGGCGGGTTTGCAGCCGGCTTCCTGGTTGCCGCCCTGTTCAGGAATACCCTGGCAGCACGGGCAGCTTGAACGACCGTCGCCTGTCATGCCAATTGTGCCGAAAAATTGTGACCAGACGTCGCAATTGACCCCAAATTGACGACTATCGCATTGACGGACCCGATAACGGGCCAATAGTGTCCCGGCCACGCCTCGCATATTTTTATTTGTGGCGGCTGAATTCACGGGCGCTGCTCAATCGGGCTGCGGTCCCCATTAACGAGAGAGATTGCCTCAGATGAAAGTACTGGTCGCTGTCAAGCGGGTGGTTGACTACAATGTCAAGATCCGCGTCAAGGCCGATGGTTCGGGTGTCGAACTGGCCAACGTCAAAATGTCGATGAACCCCTTCGACGAAATCGCCGTGGAAGAAGCGCTGCGCCTCAGGGAAGCCGGTACTGCAACAGAGGTGATTGCGGTCTCGGTCGGGCCCCAGCAGGCTCAGGAAACCATCCGCACCGCGCTGGCCATGGGTGCCGACCGCGGCATCCTGATCAAGCATGACGAGTATGTTGAACCGCTTGGCGTTGCGAAACTGCTCAAGGCCGTCATCGAAGAAGAAAAGCCTGATCTGGTCATTCTCGGCAAACAGGCCATTGACGACGACTGCAACCAGACCGGCCAGATGTTGTCGGCACTGATGGGCTGGTCGCAGGCGACGTTTGCCTCGAAAATCGAACTGAACGGCGACAGTGCGGACATTACCCGCGAGATCGACGGCGGACTGCAGACCATCAAGGTCAAGATGCCGATGATCGTGACCACCGATCTGCGCCTCAACCAGCCGCGTTATGCGTCGCTGCCGAACATCATGAAGGCCAAGAAGAAGCCGCTTGATGAAAAGGTTGCTGCCGACATGGGTGTCGATCTGGCGCCGAAGCTGAAAGTTGTAACGACCGTTGAGCCACCTGCACGCCAGGGCGGCAAGAAAGTGGCATCGGTTGCCGAGCTTGTTGACAAGCTGAAGAACGAAGCAGGAGTTATCTGATCATGGCCATTCTCCTCATAGCCGAGCACGACAATGCCGGTCTCAAGGACGCAACCCACAAGGCACTGACCGCCGCCACCCAGATGGGCAGTGACATTCACGTGCTGGTTGCCGGACACAACGCAGACGGTGCCGCCAAGGAAGCCGCCGGGCTGGACGGTGTCAAAAAGGTTCTGCACTGTGACGACGCAATGTTTGAACGCCCATTGGCTGAACCCATGGCTGCGCTCATTGTCGGCCTGATGGCAGATCATGACGCCATGGTCGCGCCGGCGACAACCAGCGGCAAGAACATATCCCCGCGTGTTGCGGCCCTGCTCGACGAAATGCAGGTCTCCGGCATCATTGCGGTCAAAAGCGCCGATACATTTGAACGCCCTATCTATGCCGGCAACGCGGTGCAGACCGTGCAGGCGACAGGTGCCAAGAAAATCATCACCGTCCTCACGGCATCGTTTGAGTCTGCCGGTACCGGTGGTTCGGCATCAGTTGAAAAGATCGATGCGCCTGCCGATCCGGGTCTTACCTCCTATGTCAGTGAAAACCTGTCCAAATCCGACCGGCCGGAACTGACCTCTGCCGGCATTATCGTGTCCGGCGGACGCGGCATGCAGAACGGTGAAAACTTCGCCATGCTGGAAAAGGTCGCCGACAAACTCAATGCTGCCGTTGGTGCGTCACGTGCCGCGGTTGACGCAGGCTATGTGCCGAACGATTACCAGGTTGGACAGACCGGCAAGGTGGTTGCTCCGGACCTGTACATCGCCGTCGGTATTTCCGGCGCCATTCAGCATCTCGCCGGCATGAAGGACTCGAAAGTCATCGTGGCCATCAACAAGGACGAAGAAGCCCCGATCTTCCAGGTGGCTGACTACGGTCTTGTTGCCGACCTGTTCGAAGCCGTGCCGGCTCTCGATGAGGAACTGGCGAAAGCCGGTTACTAGGGTTTGCGCCTGAGGCTGCAGAGTCTCAATAAACACATGCCAACCCGCCTGACGGAAACGTCAGGCGGGTTTTATATTGCAGTGCGATAAACTCTCTTGCAGCGCGGCAACACCCGAGATAGGCTCACCAACTTCGCGATATGAAGAGACATAGAACAATATGACGATCAAGAAAATCGGGATTATCGGTGCAGGCCAGATGGGCTCCGGCATCGCACATGTATGCGCACTGTCCGGCTATGATGTGGGTCTGTACGACGTATCGACAGACAAGATCGAAGAAGGGCTTGCAACCATCAACGGCAATATGGCCCGGCAGGTCAAATCGGAAAAGGTTACCGAAGCAGACCGCAAGGCTGCCCTTGAACGGATTGCTCCCTACAACAGCTTTGAACAGTTTGGCGATGTCGACCTGGTTATTGAGTCAGCCATTGAAGATGAAGATGTAAAGCGCAAGATTTTCAACGATCTTTGCCCGCACCTGAGCCCGGATGCCATGATCGGCTCCAATACTTCCTCGATTTCCATCACCCGGCTGGCGGCGGGAACAGACCGGCCGGAACGGTTCATGGGCATCCATTTCATGAACCCGGTACCGGTCATGGAACTGGTGGAGCTTATACGGGGCATCGCCACGGCCGACGAGATTTTTCAGGAAGTACGCGAATTTGTCGGCACCATGGACAAGTCTGTCGCGGTCGCCGAAGATTTTCCGGCATTCATCGTGAACCGGGTCCTGTTGCCGATGATCAACGAAGCCGTTTACACGCTGTATGAAGGCGTCGGGTCAGTGGAAGCCATCGACAAGGCCATGAAACTCGGGGCAAATCACCCGATGGGGCCGCTCGAACTGGCCGATTTTATCGGGCTTGATACCTGCCTGTCCATCATGCAGGTGCTGTTTGACGGGCTTGCCGACAGCAAGTACCGGCCGTGCCCGCTGCTGGTGAAATATGTCGAGGCCGGATGGCTTGGACGCAAAACCAGTCGTGGTTTCTATGACTATCGCGGCGAGACGCCTGTTCCAACCAGATGACGAATTGCCCAAGAGGCAGTTTTGTGGTCAACTGATGCTGAGGGTTTTGGTACGGGGGTACATATATGTCTGAAGAAGTGACTTCCGGCCGCGGAATTGCCGGTCTTGTGGGGGCGTTGGGATGGCTGGCTGTCGTTGGCGGCGTCGGTCTTTTGGGTTACGGCATCTATCTTTTAATGCAGAGTGATTTCGGCATTGCTGCCGGTGGGCCACTGATGGCAGGCGGTGCGGTAACAGCTGCGCTTGGTCTTTTATGTGTCATCAACGCGACGATGGCAAAAGCCATGATCACAAACGCCAATAATACGGCAAGGCTGCTGGAAAGCGGTGTCGGTGCCGGCGGCGCCATGGTAATCGCTGCGACCGGTGATGACGATCTGCCGCCGATGAAACCGGCTTCAGACGGAGAAACCAAACTGCCGGAAACCGATGACGGCGACGACACGGAGGCCGGCGCAAACGAAGCATCCGCTCAAACACCTTTTGAGCCTGCACCCTACGCACCACCGCCACCCCCGATCATACCGGATACGTCCGACCCGCGCGGATGGCCGCTTGCCATAGACGAGTTCAACATTGACGGCCATCTGGCAATGACGCTGGAAGACGGTTCGGTCGCAGTGGAAACACCTGTTGGATGGCGTCGCCTGCCCAACCTGGATGCAGCGCGGACGTGGCTGGCGCAGCAACCGCGCTAGAACGAGACGGGTTCAATTGAACCCGGTTTTCTCAAACAGTGTGAAAGCGATCAGGATTGCGGATTTTCTGCAATTGCAGCTTCGATCAGCCGCCTGGCGTCGTCCGCGACCCAGTCAGCAGGCCCGAGCAGGCGGCCGATTTCGCGCCCCTTGCGATCAACCAGCACCGTCAGCGGCAAGCCGAATGCGCCCAGTTTCTGCATGGCCTTGGTGGTTTGGTCGACATAAAGCGCAAGGTTGTCGGCCTTGATCTCCTTGAGGAACGCTGATGACGCGTCTGCCCCTTTCAGATCGACACTCAGCGCCACAACTTCAAACTGATCTCCGCCGTAAAGCTCCTGAAGCTTGGCGAGATGAGGCATTTCTGCCCGGCACGGACCGCACCAGGTCGCCCACAGGTTGACCAGAGCCACCCGGCCCTTCCAGTTGCTCATGTCAATTGTCTTGCCATCGGCATCCTTGAAATCACCGGTCACCACCTCGGGCCGATCCTTCTTGAACACGAATGCCGCCATTGCGCCGGTGGACAGGGACTTGTCCAGCTTCGAAGCTGCGCCGTCCGATGAGGAAGGTGCAGCCATCTCGACAGTTTTTTGGGCAACCTCTTCATTGCCATTGCTGCCCAACATCGCGTAAACCCCGCCTACGGCAACCGCGAGACCGGCCGCAACGATGCCGAGCATCTTGTTGCGCGATGATGATGGTTGTGACTTGGGGGAGTTACTGGTCATGGTTTTTCCGGGTTTTTGGGTTTTGAACATGCAAACTGATGGCAGGTCATAAATGACAAATAAGATGTGGGGCGGCAGGTTCAACACCGGTCCCGATGAGATAATGGAAAAGATCAATGCCTCGATCAGCTTTGATCAGCGTCTTTTTGCACAGG
Organism: uncultured Anderseniella sp.; assembly: GCA_938039915.1. GTDB lineage: Bacteria > Pseudomonadota > Alphaproteobacteria > Rhizobiales > Aestuariivirgaceae > Anderseniella. The sequence continues at coordinate 152 of CALHUA010000125.1, read as the reverse complement.
ATATCGCAGGTTCGATAGCCCATGCCACCATGTTGGGGGAATGCGGCATCATTGCCAAATCAGATGTCCGTGACATTGTGGCCGGCCTCAAGACCATCGGCAAGGACATCGAAGCAGGCCGGTTCACGTTTTCAGCAGCACTTGAAGACATT
>CALHUA010000124.1 GCA_938039915.1 uncultured Anderseniella sp. | reverse complement strand
CCAGGCACACGATGAAGAATGAGTAATTTGTCTTCAGCCGCAGGTCGAACGGGGCCACCAGCCGGCCGGCGCGGATGTCCGGTTCGGCCAGGCTGGTGCGGCCCAGCACCACGCCGCCACCACTCACCGCGGCATCGATGGCATGATCGGCCACGTTGAAGTGCAGGCCTGAGCGGCCCGGATCGACATTGGTGACACCGGCCGCCTTGAGCCAGTCGGCCCAGGTCTGTAGCACGAAGAAGCCCTGGTGGGTGTCGTCATGTATCAGCGTGTGATGCTGCAGGTCTTCCGGTTTGCGGATGGCGTTGGGGCCTTCCAGCATGGAGGGCGCACACAGCGGCGTCATGAATTCGTCCGTCAGCTTGACCGAACAGTGGCCGGGATATTCGCCGGGGCCGAAGCGGATGGCGATATCGATATCATCCATCTCCAGGTCCGACTTGGTCACCGACGCCGAAATGCGCGCATCGATGTTGGGGTGGCGGGCAATGAACCGGTAGAGCCTCGGGCTGAGCCACTTGGCGGTAAAGGCGGGGCCTGCCGCGATGGTCAGCACATTGGTCTGCTGGCGGCGGCGCAATTGGCGCATGGTTCGGTGCAGGTGTTCAAACGCTTCATGAATGCCGGGCTGGATCAGGCGACCGTTCTCGGTCAGCTCCACCGCCCGGTTGAGCCGGTTGAACAGTTTCAGGCCGAGATGGTCTTCCAGCTGGCGGATCTGATAGCTGAGTGCCGCCGGTGTCACCGACAGTTCTTCTGCTGCAGCCTGAAAGCTCATCAGGCGCGATGCGGCTTCAAAAGCTTTCAGCGCGGTTAAGGGAGGAAGACGTTCTGCCATGATCACCAACAAAATTTATTTAACTGGTGAGCAGAATAACTCGTTTGCGCAACACAATGGAAGTCCCTAATTTCAGTTCCATCAGATGGCGGTGCACCCGGCCAACCAACTCCACCCAATCAGGTGTGCCGTCAGAAAAACAAAGGAATTCAGCGTTATGAAGGCACAAAACACAAAATTGGACGCGGATATCATCGAATTCTATATGCGCAAGGCTCACTCTGAGCGCTCAGAAGCATTCACCGGCGCGCTTGGCGGACTGGCTGCAATGGTAAAGAATATCTTTACTGCACCTGAAGCCGGCAACATGGCCCGCGGCCACTAATTTACCCCTGACTATCGTTCCTGGTGTATTCTCCCTCCCTATCCCAGGTCCCCCGGCAGGTTGTTCTTCTGAAAGGAAGGCAACCTGCCTTTTTCATGCGGGAACGTATCTGGAGACGTTCAGGTAAGCGTTGCCGCTGCTTTGGCCAGTCGGGACATGGCCGTCGTGATGTCGTCATCACTGGCGGCAAATGACAGGCGGATGCAGCCGGGCCCGCCAAAGGCGGAACCGGGCACCGTTGCCAGGTGATATTCGTCGAGCAGCCAGTGGCAGAACTCAACATCGGTCTCGAGCCTTGTATTGCCGGCGGCTTTACCCAGCAGGCCGGAAATATCCGGAAACACGTAAAACGACGCCGGTGGCGAAACCACCTTGATGCCGGGAATGTCGGCCAGCAGCGAAACGATCAGGTCGCGACGGCGGTGATAGGACGCGCGCATGGCGTCGACCTCGTCCCGCGGGCCGGTTATGGCAGCCAGCGCGCCCTGCTGGGCAAACGCATTGCCCCCTGCGGTAAAGGTGCCCTGAACCTTGGAGATCGCCTTGGCCAGCGGTTCGCACGAGGCCGAGTATCCGACGCGCCATCCGGTCATGGCATAGGCTTTTGAAAACCCGTTGACGGTGATGGTGCGCTCGAACATGCCGGGCAGGGCGGCGATGGAGGTCGGGCGTTCTTCAAACCAGATGTCCTCGTAAATCTCGTCCGCCAGCACCAGGCAGCGCGGATGGGACTGCACCAGGTCTGCCAGTGCGCGCAGTTCATCCGCGTTCCAGACCGCGCCGGACGGGTTTGACGGCGAGTTGAGCATGATCAGCTTGGTGCGATCTGTCATGGCGCCTGCCACCTGTTCGATGGTCGGCTTGAAGGCAGTATCGGCGCCTGCTGACACAATCACCGGTACCCCGCCTGCCATTTTGACAATGCCTTCATAGGCTGCCCAGAACGGCGCGATCAGGATGACTTCGTCGCCTTCGTCCAGCGTCGCGAAGCAGGTATTGGTGAGCGCCTGCTTGGCCCCGTTCGACAACACCACGCCGGTCGGTTCAACCGGAATGGCGTTGTCCTGGTTCAGCCGTTCTGCAATGGCGGCGCGCAGTTCGGGGTATCCGGCAATCGGCGCATAGTGGGTAAAGCCCGCATTCATTGCGTCTACGGCCGCCTGCCGTATGGCAACCGGTGTATCGAAATCAGGCTCGCCGATGGTGAGCGACACAACGTCTGCGCCTTGCGCTTTCAGCTCGCGGGCCTTCTGGGCCATGGCGATGATGGCGATCTCTTCAATTGCGGACGTACGGGCAGACAGGGCGCTGGCGGGATCAAACGGTTTCATTGTGGAATCAGCTTGTAAACAGATATTGGAATGGCGACTGCCTGCTATGCCACGCGTTTGAGCTGGCGTGAAGGGGATTGAACGACATGCACCCAGCCAAGTTGATTGCCGTGTCCGGTGTGACGGTGCTGGCGCTGTCTGCGTGTGCATCGGAAAAACCGAAACTGGCGTCGATCAACACCAACCCGTCGCCCTATGCGCAGGGCGAGGCCCATACCGAACCACTGTACTATAACGGGCGCACCTACCAGGTTCAGTTCAGGCACATTATTGCCGAGAAGGTCTACACGGTGAACGTATCAGCCAGGGGCCGCCGTCTTGGCAAAACGGCGGATGATGCACGTATCGTGTCCGAGGTAGGACGCAATGCTGTCAATCACTTCGCCTGCAAGGACAACCAGAAGGCGCAGATACTGGACGGCAGCGTGCAGCCGAGCACAGTGGGCTGGAACATGCGGGCACGGTGTGGGTGAGTTTGTTATTGTTCTGGCCGAGCTGTTTATATCGCTCACGCAAGCAGCCTGAAGGCTGCGCTCCGCGGGGGCGGGCCTGACCGGCCCGAGGCCCGGTCGGGCCTAGTTGGTTTTTAGTGGTCGAACAGCTTTGCTCAGCACTTCGTGCTTCCGGTCGTTCTCCGACCCTGAACAATCCCCTAAACTATCGTCATTCCCGCGAAAGCGGGAATCCACTATTGGCGGCATACATCACTCTTCATGTGAGTGGATCCCCGTTTTCACGGGGATGACGGTTGGTGATGAATTCCCTCCGAGGCACGTAAGTGCCGAGGCAAGGCCGACTGGCCGCCGCGCGAAGCGCGCCCCCGCGGAGCGCAGCTGCAGGCTGCTTGCGTGAGCGACATAAACGGTAAGTGCCGAGGCAAGGCCGACTGGCCGCCGCGCGAAGCGCGCCCACGCGGAGCGCAGCCTTTAGGCTGCTTGCGTGAGCGATATAGACTCTCTTCAGCAAAGCGCGCCGCAACACGCTTGATTTTGATCGCGCCAGCGGACATCCTTTGCACACCACAAAGAATCCCGGAACTGGTCCCTTAGGAGGAATACATGAGCTTGCGTTTTGCGTCTGCCATTGCGGCGTCACTGATGGCGGCAGCGGTTTTTGCGTCACCGGTTGTTACCCAGACGGCGGAAGCCAAGTCGACCTGCAGGAATACCGGCAGTTTTGACCGCTGGTTGTCAGGCTTCAAGCAGGACGCAGCCGCAGCGGGCATTTCGCGGCAGGTCATCAGTGCAGCGCTTGACGGTGTGACGTTCAACAAGAGCATCATCAAGAAGGATCGCACCCAGATCATTTTTTCCGATGACTGGCTGACCTTTTCCGGCAAACTGATATCCGCGGGCCGGCTCAAGACGGGCAGGGCAAAGCTCAAGTCCAATGCCAGGATGTTCAAGTCCATCAGGAGCAAGTATGGCGTTCCGGGCGAGGTGGTCACGGCATTCTGGGCGCTTGAAACCGATTTTGGCGGTTTTCTCGGCAATGATTCAACGATCCGTTCGCTGGCGACACTTGCCTATGACTGCCGTCGGCCGGAGAAATTCAGCAAGGAGTTGATGGCGGCGCTCACCCTGCTGCAGAAAGGCGACCTGCGGCTCGGTGAGATGAAGGGTGCATGGGCCGGTGAGCTTGGCCAGTTGCAGTTCCTGCCATCCTACTATGACAGGCATGCAGTGGACTTTGACGGTGATGGCCGCCGCAATATGGTCAAGTCGTCATCGGATGCACTGGCCTCGGCGGCAAACTACATGAAGTACCTGGGCTGGAAAAAGGGCCAGCCCTGGCTGCAGGAAGTGGAAGTGCCAGACAGCCTGCCGTGGGAACAAGCCGATGTCACTATCAAGCATCCGCGCTCGCAATGGGCGAAATGGGGTGTGAAACGGCGCGGCGGCAAGAATCTGAAAGCCGATAACCTGCCGGCTTCCCTGATCCTGCCGATGGGTCGCAATGGTCCCGCCTTTCTGGGCTATCCCAATTTCGACGCCTATCTGACGTGGAATGAGTCCCTGACATATTCGCTGACCGCGGCTTATCTCGGAACGCGCTATCTCGGGGCGCCCAAGGCCAGTCCGGGCCGGGGCAAGGTCGCCAAGATGGGCTACAAGGAGGTCAAGGCGGTCCAGACAGCGCTGGAACGGCGCGGTTATGACGTGGGTGGCGTGGATGGAACGCTCGGGGCCAAATCGCGTGCGGCGGTGCGTGACATGCAGCTCAAGCTGAAGATGCCGGCGGACGGATATCCAACACCTGACTTCATGCGCCGGATCAGATAGGGCGATTTTGCCGGGGATGGCTTTTAAGCAATCAAGGAACGGGAGCTCCTCATGAAAAAAATCCTCAAATGGGTGTTGGTGGCGCTTGGTGTCGTGGTGCTGGTCGTGGTCGGCGGCGGCATGCTGATGCCGTCGCAGGTCAGTGTGTCCCGCGACCTGGTGATCAACGCGCCGGCGGAGAAGATTTTTCCCCATGTCGCCAATCTGAAAGCCTTCGACAAGTGGTCGCCCTGGGCGGACCTGGACCCGAACATGAAGGTTGAGTTCTCCGGTGCCGAAGATGGCGTCGGCCAGATCATGTCATGGGAGTCAACCGACATGGGCAACGGCAACATGAAGGTTGTTGAATCCACTGCAAATGAAAAACTGGTCACGGCGCTCGACTTCGGCCAGATGGGAACCGCATCGGCCCGCTTTGATCTTGTGCCAGATGCCGGTGGCACCAAGGTG
>CALHUA010000123.1 GCA_938039915.1 uncultured Anderseniella sp. | reverse complement strand
GTGCTCGGGATCAAACTCAGGTAACCGGTGCACCCTGCACTCCGACAGATGTTTCAGACAAACAAAGCCGGCGCGCAAACTGTGCGTCCAACCCAGAGTAGCTAAAGCCATTTCATGAAAATATCAGTCGTTACAGCTGTTTATAACCGCCGTGAGACACTGGCAGATGCGGTGGTCTCGCTGCAGGCGCAAACCCATGACAATTTCGAGCATGTGGTCATGGATGGCGGATCAACCGATGGAAGCCTCGATGTTCTGAGGCAACTGGCCGATCCGCGCATGGTGCTGGTCAGTGAGCGTGATGAGGGTATCTATGATGCCCTCAACAAAGGCATGGCGCGGGCGTCCGGCGATGTCATCGGCCTGATGCACTCCGATGATGTGTTTGCGTCACCATCGGTACTTGAACTTGTTGCGCGGGCATTTGAAGAAAGCAGTGTGGATGCGGTCTATGGTGATCTGCAGTATGTATCTGCCAGAGATCCGGAAAAGGTGATCCGCCAGTGGACGTCGGGTTTGGCTTCACCGGCAAAACTGAAACGTGGCTGGATGCCACCGCATCCGTCGCTTTACGTACGCAAATCCGTGGTCGACCGCTGGGGCGGTTACGATACCAGCTATCAGATTGCAGCCGATTATGACGCTATTTTGCGCTGGTTCGGCCTGGGCCGGATCAATGCCCGGTATGTGCCGGAGGTATTCGTCAAGATGCGGGTAGGCGGCGAAAGCAACAGATCAGTCGAACGGATCCTGCAAAAGAGCCGTGAGGACTACCGGGCGCTGCGGACCAACAAGGTCGGCGGCATTGGAGCGCTGGCGTGGAAGAACCTGAGCAAACTGGGTCAATTCAGGGTCAGGTGACCTGATACTTTTTTGGACTTTGCGTTGCTATCGATATCTGGTCTGTGTAGTTGTTCCACAACTTCACTCAGAGATGTGTATCCGTGACCCATACTGCAACAAAACCGGCGTTTACGGCACTCGCCAGCAAGCTGTCAGAGAACTCGGCCGCCATTGGCGTCATCGGGCTCGGATATGTCGGCCTGCCGCTGGCTGCGGCCTGTTCCCGCGCCGGTTTCAGCGTCGTGGGCTTCGATATAGACCAGGCCAAGACCGATGCACTTAATTCGGGGGCGTCCTACATTGATGCGGTGACCTCTGAAGAACTCGCTGAACATGTGGCCGGCAAGCGATTTGAGGCGACGTCGGACTTTGCCCAGCTTTCCCGCTGCGACGTCATTGTCATCTGCGTGCCGACCCCGTTGTCGAAACAGCGTGAGCCTGACCTTTCCTATGTCACCCGGACGGCAGACGACATTGCCGCCCGGCTCAAACCGGGGCAGCTGATCGTTCTGGAATCCACGACCTATCCCGGCACGACCCTGGATGTACTGAAGCCCGCCCTTGAAGCCGGTGGTCTCAAATCCGGTGAAGACTTCTGGCTTGGTTTTTCACCGGAACGCGAAGATCCGGGTAATATGAACTTCAGCACGGCGAGCATTCCGAAAGTGGTTGCCGGAGATGGCCAGCAGGCCTCACAGCTTGTCCAGGCATTTTACGGTGCTGTGGTTGACGAAATCATTCCTGTCTCAACCCCGTCCGTGGCCGAGGCGGTCAAGATTACCGAGAATGTTTTCAGGGCGGTGAATATTGCCCTCGTCAATGAGCTCAAGGTGATTTACGACGCCATGGGCATCGATGTCTGGGAAGTGATCGACGCGGCGTCCAGCAAGCCGTTCGGATACATGCCGTTCTACCCGGGCCCGGGGCTTGGTGGTCATTGCATCCCCATCGATCCGTTCTATCTTACCTGGAAATCGCGCGAGTTTGGACTGCCTACCAGGTTCATCGAACTGGCCGGAGAAATCAACGTCGCCATGCCACAATATGTCATTGGCCGGCTACAGGATGAACTGGACAGACAACAGGCTGTTGCGCTCAGCGCTGCGCGGGTACTCATTCTCGGCCTGGCCTACAAGAAAAACGTTTCCGATGTGCGCGAGAGCCCTTCGTTCGCTCTCATGGAGCTGCTGGAAAAGCGCGGCACCAAAGTGGACTTTCATGACCCGCATGTGAGTGAAGTACCGGTGACCCGGGAGCATGCGGATTTGACCGGACGCAAGTCCGTGAAACTCGCGGCTGACTCGTTGGCGGAGTATCATGTCGTGTTGCTTGCGACCGATCACGATGCGATCGATTACCGGCTGGTTGCAGATAATGCCCGCCTTGTCGTTGATACCCGCAACGTGTTTGCAAGGCACGGGTTACAGGGCAAGCATATTGTGAAGGCCTAGAGCAACATCCCGGTTTTGGGGGCAAGGGCTCGCCACCTGCGGGCTTTTTTCCTTTGCTCATAACATGACGGTATTCCAGCCACATGGCGATTAGCCTGACATCAGAACTTGATTTACTGATTGCGGCCTGCAAGTCGGATGCTGACTTTGCTGCAACTCACGATCGGTTGCAGGGCAAAATTGACTGGACCCGTTTTGGCCTGCTGGCGCGGGCTCACAAGCTGGGCGCGCTTGCTGCGACCAGATTGCAGCGGGCAAACCTGCAAGATGTTCCCGAGCCAACCTTAGTCATGCTTGAGGCCTACAGGCGTGAGATCGTGACCCGGAATCTTGCCCAGGAGGTGGGCACGGCCCTGGTCATCAACCGGCTCGCTGCGGCTGGAATCCGTGCCCTGGCTTTCAAAGGGGTTGCTGCTGCACATACCCTGCACGGCGATGTGCGGGACACGCGCGTATCCAGCGATATAGATATCCTGGTATCAGCCGATGATTTTCAGGCTGCAGAGGCGGTGTTCAGGGAAGCCAACTATCGCAAGCACTGGCCGGAGTTCGAGGTTACGCCGCGCGCCCAGCCGATGCTGATGTCGATTGCACATGCGTTCACCTGGATATCACCGGATCTGGGCCTGGCGTTTGAGTTGCACCACAGGCTGAGCCACAATCCCTACTGGTTCGATGTTCCGTTTGACAGATTGTGGGAGGCTTCTGAAGAAGTTCAGCTGCAAGGTGGCAAGATCCGGACACTGGGCCCGGCGGACATGGCAGCATACATGTGCTGCCACGCAGTGGATCACGGCTATTTTGTCCTCAAGTGGGTTGATGATGCTGCAAAGGCGGTGGCCAGGGTGGACCAGACACCGTCACCTGCAAGCTGGATGCCGGCGGAGCTGAAATCCGTTGCTGCTGTCGACCTTGCACAACAACTCATTCGCGCACTGTATGCTGAGCGTCGGGACGAGGTTATATCACCAGGGTCACGAGTGAAGGTGAACAGCCGGATTGTGCGTGCGATTTCGCAGATTGAGAGAGCTGACTTTGGAGATGACAATCGACACCTTGCGGACCTGCCGCGCGAACTGATCGAGGCGCTTCGCAGAACCGGCCTCGGGTGCTCGTGGAAGGCTGCATGGCATGACATTCTTCGGGTGCTTGCCGACCCCAGGGATATTCGTGCACTGGGCCTGGGACTTTTCTGGCAGCCTCTTTACGCGGCAGTGGGACTGCCGTTTGCCGCGTGGCGCTATCTCACCCGGCCAAGGGGGCCAGTCGCTTGAGCGCGATCGGTGCGATTTTCTGGAAGGATGGCCGGCCCGCCGACCGGGCAATGCTCGACCGCCTGGGGCAGGGGCTGCGGCCGTATGGCCGAATATCGCAAACGGTCAGCATCTCCGGCAGTTGTGGTGTCGTCTTCGCTTTAAGCGGTGCAACCGGCGCCGGCGATCAGGTGCACCAGCCTGTGCAGGCAAACAACGGCCGGCATCTGTTTGTGTTCGAGGGTCGGTTGGACAACCGGGTTGAGATTGCGCAGGAGATGGCTGCATCTGACTTTGGGGCAGGCCGGATGGATGATGCCGACCTGGCATTTCGGTCATGGCTCAAGGGCGGCGATGCGGCGGTGCGAAAATGGTCTGGGGCCTTTTCCTTCATATGCTGGGATGCACATGAAGAAAAACTGGTGGCATGCCGAGATCATCTTGGCCTGCGGGCGCTGTGTTGCCATGAAACGGCACAACGAATTGTCGTTGCATCGGCGCCGCGCGCCGTGCTTGCGCTGCCGGATGTCGAACGGGCGATTGATGAGCAAAAGATTGCCGACCAGCTGGTCCAGATGTTCCATGACGGTGAGCGCACTTTTTACAAGGGTATCAAACGGATCCTGCCCGGGCATTTGCTTCGTGTCGATCAGGCGAACACAAAAAGCGAAAGGTACTGGAGCCTTGATGAGGTGCGCGAGGTTCGCCATGCCAGTGATGAGGAATACGTCGAAGCCGGGCTTGAACTGTTCAATGAAGTCGTCAGGGCGCAGGTGTCGGACGGGTCGCGGATCGGTACGTTCCTGAGCGGTGGCCTTGATTCATCGTCAGTTGCGGTCACCGCCCTGGACCACCTTGCTTCCAGCCAGACCTTGCCGGCTTTTACATGGATACCGTCGAAGGACTGGGACGGGCGCTGCCGGGACGGTATGTACGGAGATGAAACGCCGTTCATTGAAGATATCTGCAATCTGCACCCTCGCATCAAGCCTCATTTTGTCCGCTCAGAAGGCCATGGGCTGTTTCACCAACTGGATGATTTCCTGGATTACGCCGGTGTTGCCCCGCGCAACGCAATCAACCTGTGCTGGATACATGACATCAACATGGCCGCGCGCGATCAGGGGCTCGATGTCCTGCTGGAGGGCGGCATGGGCAACATGTCGTTGAGCTGGAGCGGCGATGGCGTTCTGCTGGAGCGCTGGCAGCAAAGAGATTACGCCAATCTGGCGCGCGACGTTTTTGCCGGTCCAGGAGGTGCAAAGGGTGTTGTCCGCAGGCTTACGCACATGCTGGCGTTCAAGGTTGCGCCGGGCTGGGTGCATCAGCGCTACACCCACTTGAGAGGTGGTCGCAGCGCCTTGCCGCCATGGCGCAGCCGGTCTGCGATCAATCCGGACTTTGCCCGCGAAATGCATGTTGAAGACCGCATGGAGCAGTTTGGCTGGGATTTTTTCTCAAAGCCTGTTCGAGACACCAAACAGTTGCGGGCAGAGCTCATTGCAGGCAGTTTTTCGCACGAGCGGGCCGACATTCATCAGGCACTGCGGGCCATGCACGGCATTGAGACCAGGGATCCGTTCTCCGATCGCCGCCTTGTTGAATGGTCTCTTGGATTGCCGGAGGCCCAGTCACGGCGTTTCGGTAAAAGCCGCTGGCTGATCCGCCGGATGATGAAGGACAAACTGCCGGCATCAGTGCTCGACAATACAAAGGGTGGTGAACAGGTCATCGACTGGCATGCGCGTTTGTCGTGGGACCTGCCGCGTCTTCGAGATGAGCTGGAAGCCCTTGCCGACGATCCGGATACAGCCAGATTTATTGATGTCAAACTCATCAAGACATGTCTCGACGACTGGCCTGCTGAAACACCTGCTGGTTCAGCACACCGGGGATATTCGTTCATCCCTGTCAGCATTGGATCGGCGATTGCAGCCGGGCGGCTGGTGAGGCGCACCAAGGGGTCCAATCGCTGAATTCGGATGGCTGTATTACCTTATCTTTCCGAATTTTTCCGTTACCGGTGTGCTGTGCGAAAACAATGCACGACAGGCCACAATGCGGGCGTTATAAGCATTCGCGGTTCCTTTAGATTTCAGCCGTGACGGCTGCCGTCGCGATACTGAGGAGGTTTTTTCATTGCGTGTCCTGGTTACCGGAACAGCGGGGTTCATCGGATTTCATCTGGCCAGCCGATTGAAGTCGGACGGTCATGAGGTGACGGGCTTCGACAACATGTCTCCTTACTATGATGTCGCATTGAAGCAGGCGCGACTTGAGAAGCTGCGTGATGCCGGTGTTTCGGTCGCCGAGGCTGATCTGTGCGACAAGGCGGCGCTGCAGGATGTCTGGCAGAAAGCTGACCCGGAGGTCGTTGTGCATTTGGCCGCTCAGGCCGGTGTCCGCTACAGTCTCGACAATCCGCAAGCCTATATGGACAGCAATCTTGTGGGTTTCGCCAACATGCTGGAGCTTGCACGTGAGGCAAAGCCGGCACATTTCCTGTACGCCTCAACCAGTTCTGTCTACGGTGCCAACACAACCCTGCCATGGTCGGAAAGCCACCCGGTGGAACATCCCGTATCGTTTTACGCAGCCACCAAGAAATCCAACGAGATGATGGCTCACTCCTATTCAGATCTGTTCAGGCTGCCGATGACAGGCATGCGGTTCTTCACGGTTTACGGCGAGTGGGGCCGGCCTGACATGGCGTTCTTCAAGTTCGCCGATGCCATGCTAAAGGGCGAGCAGATTGAAGTGTATAATCATGGCAGGATGACCCGTGACTTCACCCATGTCAGTGATGTGGTAGACGCAGTGGTGGGATTGATGCCTTCAACTCCCGAACCGGTGGCGGCAGTTGAAGGCCAGCCCGCCGGGCTGGGCACTAGTCCGGTGGCGCCGCACAGGCTGGTCAATATCGCGTCCGGCACACGGGTCGAGCTGATGCACTATATCGAATGCCTGGAAAACTCGCTGGGTGTTAAGGCTGATATCAAGTTTACCGGCATGGCGCCCGGTGACGTGCGCGATACCTGGGGCGATGTTTCGACCTTGTCTGATCTGACCGGCTACAAGCCGAAGGTGAGTGTCGAGGATGGTATTGCCTACTTTGCCAACTGGTATCGTGAGTATTACGGCCTGGATAAATGAGGTTCGTAAGGACCCATGTGTTATAGGCTGTGCCACAACCGAATCGATTGATCTGCTGATTGTCGACTTCGTCTGAATTCTGAGCGCGGACCTGTCCTGAGATGTCATTCACCAGCTTCATCTTTTCACTGTGGAAGTTCCGTCCCGGCCTGCTTGCGCTGAATGTCGGGCTGCTGGTTGCGCGGACCCTGGCCGAAGGGCTTGGCCTCATCCTGCTTATTCCCCTGCTGACCCTGGTCGGGGTCGCATCGGAAGGCGAGACCAGCTGGCTTACGGATGTATTTCGATCTGCCTTTGACGGGCTTGGACTCGATCTGTCGCTTCGCTCGGTATTGCTCGTATTCGTGGTGCTGATGGTCGCCCGTGCGGTTATCGGCTTTGCCTACAATATTGCGGCTGCGCGCTTGCAGTACAGTTTCCTGCATGAGTTGCGGGCATCGACACATCGTGCGGTCACAGGCGCCAGCTGGCCGTTCCTTGCCATGCAGGACAGCGGCGTTCTGAACCATTCCCTGTCGATACAGTCAGAAAACGCGGCGTTCGGTGTCAGTGCGCTGGCCCGGCTTGCGTCCAGCATTTTTGCCGTGGCGATCAGCCTGGCGACCGCACTGCTTATCGATGCGCGCCTGACGCTCATCGTCATGATGCTGGCATTCGTGGTGGCCCTGCCGATACTGGGGTTTGATTTCAAGGCCTACCGCCTCAGTCAGCGGTCGGTGTCACTACTGGAAAACCTGTTCAAGCGGTTTCGCCACCAGCTGGATGATCTCAAGTCGATCAAGTCAGTGGCCGGTGAAGAACAGGCCGACAACCGGTTCAACGACCTGTCGCAACGATATGTCGAAGCCATGGTTCTGCGGGCCCGCAACGGAGCCCAGGCAAGTCTGGTGCACGATCTGGCTGCCGTTTTCATGCTGGCCGCGCTGATCTGGCTGGTCAGTTCATACTCAGCGACGCTGAGTGTCGAGCCTGTTGCGCTTGTTATCATCTTCGCCCGTCTGTTTCCGCGCGCCGGCGAGTTGCAACGCGCGGTGCGTGATCTGTTCGCGATGATGCCGGGATGGAAGCGCATATACGATCTGCGTGCGGCAGCGGAAACCCACGGTGAGAATCTGCCGGCAGGATCCTCGGGGGCTGTCACGCTTTGCAGTTCACTTGCGCTGGAGAATGTCGGCTATGTGTATCCCGGCAGCGAAACACAGGTTCTGAAGGACATCAGCATGCAAGTGCCGGCAGGCTCTGCGATCGGACTTGTCGGCCTGTCTGGTGCGGGCAAGACCACACTGCTT
>CALHUA010000122.1 GCA_938039915.1 uncultured Anderseniella sp. | reverse complement strand
CCAGCAGGGATTGTACGAATATGACGCAGTATCACGTCTGCGCGACAGCCAGCTTGGCGATGAACGGGTGCATGACATCCAGAACTACATCAAGCGCGGCAAGCTGTGGGAGGCCTTCACGGCAGAGCAGCGTTCAGTGCTGCTGATTGACGAAATCGACAAGGCCGATATCGAGTTTCCCAACGATCTGCTGCAGGAACTCGACCGTATGGAGTTCCATGTTTACGAGACCGGCGAAACCATCAAGGCGGAAAACCGACCGGTGGTGATCATCACCTCGAACAACGAAAAGGAACTGCCCGACGCGTTCCTGCGCCGGTGTTTCTTCCACTTCATCAAGTTCCCCGACGCAGACACCATGGCGGAAATCATCGAAGTCCACTATCCCGGCCTGAAACAGCGCCTCGTCAGCGAAGCCCTCAACATTTTCTATGAAGTTCGCGAGGTGCCGGGCCTCAAGAAAAAACCGTCCACATCCGAGCTCCTGGACTGGATAAAGCTGTTGCTCAATGAGGATGTCACCCCGGAAACACTGCGCCAGAAAGATCCGACCAAGGTCATCCCGCCCTTGCACGGCGCATTGCTGAAGAACGAACAGGACGTCGCCCTGTTCGAACGGCTTGCGTTCATGGCGCGCAGGGAAAATCGTTAGGGATCCGCGCGCTCGATTTACGGATCACTCTCCGACACAGCGGCCGTCGTGGGTTTTGATGGTGTCCTCACTGCGGCAGTAGACTTCGCAGTTCCCTGCCCGTTCGCAATTGCTGCGAATTGCGCCTCCGGTTGCGGAAATGACAGTGTCTTGAACATCGCGTGTACTGCACCCCGTCAATACCAGGACAAGCGCCACCAGCAGCATTACCATCATCAGTTTTGACACGGCTTGATCTCCAGTGCCTGACCGGCTTTTTCGGACTCACGGCGCAGATCGAGATTGCGGTTCACGACAACGTATTCGACCGTCTCTTCAGACTTGACCCAGGTGGTGATGAGAACCGGGCCATCGGCGATCAGTGTCCTTGCACAACTGTCTACATCGATACTGATTGAGCCTTTCACCTCATCGCCATGGCGTTGTTTCAGCCGCGCAATTTTTTCCCTGAACCCGGTAATGCGCTCAGTGTCGGCTGAGCTCAGTCTGTAGGCTGCAACTTGCGTCCATTTTGCCGGTTTCGGCTGCGGTTCAGCAGAACCGGTTAGCTTATCGAGCTCCTCCAGCACGAAAGTTTCGCGCTGATTGAAAGAGCCGTTTTCCAGACGCGCAGCAACAATCATCCTGACCCCTGCCGGCCTGATCCGGATGGACTGCGGTATCTGCACGGCAACCCGCAACCTGGAGACATCGGTCGTGGCAAGATCAAAGTTGCGCAGCTTGTAGATGCTGCTGACGGGAATCGTGGCACAACTTGCCAGAACGGCACATATCAAGCCTGTTCTGGCCATTTGATTGAGGAATTTCATATTACTGCCTTGAATGTATTTTTTATTGTTTTACAATAATTTTTTATTACGATAAAATGTGTTTATGTAAAGGCATTCTGGAAGGAGATCGACATGCAGCCCTCTCAATCAATTGCGCGCATGGCAACACAGTTGAGCTGGTTCACCCTGATAAGCATCGGCTTGTTCGTGACTGCCGGTGCTGTTGTGTTCTGGTATCCCGGTTACATTGCACAGGCAGTTCCGGCACAACTTGAAGGTGTGGAGTGGGTTGATCTGGCAGGCTGGCAGAAAACACTGATGCACCTGTTCGGATCGGTAGCACCGCTCCTTTTGCTCTATGGTCTTTGGCAAGTCAGGGCGTTTTTCGAACTGTATCGCAGCGGTGACCTGTTCCCGTCCGGCGCCGGCTTGCACATCAAGCGGTTTGGGCAGGCGCTGGTCGGCGTCGCGATTGCGCAGATTGTGGCCGGTGCAGCCATCTCCGCAGTCCTGACCGCTCACCTGCCGGATGGCCAGGGTATGGTTGCAGTCAATCTTTCAAGCACCAATCTGGCCACGCTGGTGATCGCCGCCCTGATCATGATGATGGGACGGTTGCTCGATGAGGCATCCACGATAGCCGAAGAGAATCGTTCTATCGTATGAACAGGTGCCGGGGAGGCTTGGTCCGCATATGCCTATAATAGTCAATCTGGACATCATGCTGGCGCGACGCAAAATGCGCTCGCGGGAGCTGGCCGAGCTGGTCGGGATTACCGAACAGAACATATCCCTGCTCAAGTCAGGCAAGGTTAAAGGGGTACGCTTTGAGACCCTGGAAAAGATATGTCAGGCGCTGGATTGTCAGCCCGGAGAACTGCTTGAGTACATCGAGGCGGATACCAAAGAAACCGGTTATTGACCCTTTGGTATTGGTAAGGTTCTGTTAACACTAATCAATCGTGAACGCTTAGAACAAAATTAACCACGTTGCGCCATGATCCGCTTCACCCAATGTTTGTGATGCGAGGCAGTATTCATGCGTTCCCCTTCTGTGTTTTTCCTGCTGGCTGTGGCCGGCACCGCGCTTTCCGGCTGTGCGTCTGGTTTCGATGACGCTTATGTCAACAGTGCAGCTTTGTCTGAAGGTCCCGGCGGCGATGGCCTGTCCGGCGATGAACCGTCCGGTGAGGACAATGGTGGCGATCTGCCTGCAGGCGCAGGTGACAACTCGATTGTGTTCACCGACGGTTCGCGTGTCGTGGATGGCACCGCACGCACCTCCCTGACGCTAAACAACGACCCTGACAACCCGAGCGAGTTTGCAACTGCAACCGTGGTTGTGGATCCGGGTGTGGCGATCGGATTTGTTGGTGAGCAACAAATGGCCCTTTTCGAACCCTTTCAGAAAGTAGCAAATCCTGAAATCGGCTATGCAAGCCAGTTGGCCCGTGATTTCTTCCAGCCACACCGGGTGGAAGATTCCGAATACTCTGAATTCAGACGTATTTCTCCATCGCAGGGCATTGATGTGGAATTGCAGTACTGGGACTTTACCGGCGCTGCAGGAACAGACAATTACGTGGCGCATTTCCGCGATGCAACCAATGACCAGGATGCCTGGTTCTTCGGGCAGGCAAACAACGCAAGTTCACGTACGACCGCAGATCAGATTACCGCGCTAGGTGGCGCAACCTTGAGCTATGAAGGCAGTTATGTCGGACAGGCCAAGACTACCGGCTGGGGCCAGGCTTCCAGTTACCAGACGCTGGACGGTGCCTGGCGTGTTCAGGGTCATGCATCTATCTCACTTGACCTTGCTGCCGATGAACTCAACGGTACACTGACACCGCAGTTCTGGGAAAAGACCGAAAGTGACGGTACTGTTGTCCAGCTCGACGTTCACAGGCAATCCGGGGACGAATATATTGCCTTGTCGACGTCATCGAGCACCGTAACAGAACCTCCTGTTGCAAACCCAGGTGACGTAGCGTCATTCCACCGGGCGGAAGTGCAACTGGAAGGTTCGGTCAGCGACGAAGGCGCCATCTCAGGCATAGCCACTGTCACAGACGCCGGCTCCACCGGTGGCTGGGTTAACGGTGATCAGGCTCTGAGTGCCGCCACATATGGCGCGAATGCTGAAAACATCTCGGGTGTGTTTGGCGTATATGCTGTCAAACCAGCCCCGACCGGCGGCGACACCGGTATCAATGATGACCGGCGTGGCACTTTTGACCTGCAAGGCGGTTTCGGTACTTCGCAAGGTGGAGCACCAATCACAGCCGTTCCGGCGCCAGTTCCAACTCCATGAACCCAGCCGGCAGTTTACAAACTTCGACTTTTGGGCGCGCCTCCGGGCGCGCTCTTCTCGTGACTGCCGGCATTGTCGCATTGCTGGCACCCGCCGGCCTGGCGCAGGCGCAGTCTGTGGTAAAACCATCTGCCCAAACCGCCTCGGCACCCGGCTCGCTGCAGGATACGCAGCAACGCCCGGCAAAACTGATGGTGCCGGAAGCGACAAAAAAGGAATTTGCAGCCCTTCCCGAAGGCAAGCGCCTGAAAATTCTTGGCAGGCTGATCAGAAACGGCCAGCCGGACGCAGCTGAAATCCTGCTTCAGGCCGCCCCCTTCACCGGCAAATTCAGCCACAACCGCAACCTTTTCATGCAGGCGATGATCGAGCATGAACGCGGCAATCTGGAAGACGCCATCCGCATTTACCGCGAGGTCCTGGCCAACGATCCCAAGCTGACGGCAGTGCGCGCGGAACTCGCCCGCGCACTTTATGATAACAAGGAAGACCGCAGCGCGGCACACCACCTTTTCCTGCTGCGTGCATCAGCGCCCAACACCAATGCCCAGCGCACATTTGATGCAGCCATCAGTGCCATCGAAGCCCGCAAGACCTGGAGCTTCAATGTCTGGGGGTCGATCGCGCCATCGACGAATTTCAACAACGGCACCACCCTTGAAGTTGTCAATGTCGGCGGCCTCGATTTCGAAGTCGGCAATCAGGCCAGAGAGAAATCCGGCATCGGTTTCCGCGGCGGCGGCAATATCGGCTACAATCTGCGGCTGAAGAACGACCTCAGCCTGATTGTGTCAAGCGGCACCAATCTTGTGCAGTATGACGGCGTCCAGTTCGATCAGACATCCTTGAACCAGACAGCGCTGTTGCGCCTGCGCAAACCCAAATATTCAGTTGCCTTTGGCGCGGTTGCGACACAAGGCTGGTATGGTGCCGATGAATTCATGTGGTCAGTTGGTCCGCAGGCCATCATCAGCTATCTGGTGACACCGAAAGCTCAGCTTTACACTCAGCTCAAGCATGTCTGGAACCGGTATGACGTGGCTACCTACCGCGATGGCTGGACCAGCAGCGCCACCACGCAACTGAAATACGCCCTTAACGACACGACGATCCTGTTTGCCAAGACGGGTCTCGGCAGGACCAAAACCCAGCGCGATCACCTGAGCAACTGGAACGGCAATGGCGGCGCCGGCTTCTATCATGAACTGCCATGGGGACTGACCGGATTTGCGGAAGCCAGCGTGCATCATTCGGTGTCTGACGGAGATTATCCGTTGCTGGGAGAAAGGCGCCGGCAAACCCGGGCAACCGGTCGCATGTCGATCACCAAGCGCGACTTCTACTGGCGCGGGCTTGCTCCACAGCTGGAATACACCTACACCCGCAATTTCTCAAACGATGCACTGAGCCGCTATGACTCGCACGGTCTGGCACTCACCGTAACTCGGGCCTTTTGACTTTCCCCGACTTGCGCTAACAAAGGTGCAGTTTAACGGGGCAAAGCAGGCAGATGAAATTTTCAAGCGCAGCACAATTGCGAGACTGGCCTTCGAAGGCCGTCACCATAATGGGCATGTCAGGTGTGGGTAAGACCACGCTGGCCAATCTGCTGCGCGACGATGACTGGTTCCATTACTCGGTCGATTACCGCATCGGCACTCGTTACATGGGTGAACACATCGTCGACAACTTCAAGCGCGAGGCAATGAAGAACCCGTTTCTGCGCGAGCTGCTGAAAACCGATTCGATCTATATTTCCTCCAATATCAGTTTTGACAACCTGGATCCGCTGTCTACCTATCTGGGCAAACCGGGCAGTCCCGACAAGGGCGGTATTCCATTTGCCGAATACAAGCGGCGCCAGGCACAGCACAGGGACGCCGAAATCAGCGCGCTCGCGGATGTGCCGCTGTTCATGGAGAAGTCGCGCGACATCTATACCTATGATCATTTCATCTGCGATTCCGGTGGCTCGCTTTGCGAGGTCGTGGATGCCGGCAATCCGTCCGACCCGGTCCTTGCCACTCTCAGCGAAAACACCATGCTGCTGTATATCCGCGGCACCGAGGACCATTCCGCAGACCTGGTCGAGCGCTTCCGGGACATGCCAAAACCGATGTATTATCAGCCGGAGTTCCTGGACCACACATGGACCTCGTTCAAGCAGCAACACGGTATCGGCCGCGACGATGATGTCGATCCTGATGAGTTCATCGTGTGGGGTTTTGAAAGACTGTTACATCATCGCATTCCGCTCTATGAACAGATTGCCGAAAACCATGGTTATGTGGTTGAAATGCACGACATTCCGCAGATCAGGGACGACAAGGATTTTCTCGATCTGCTGACCCGTGCCATCGCCTGATACCAATCCCTAAAAAGCAAGATCCTCTCATGCCCATCAAGATACCGACAAACCTGCCTGCCCGCGCTACCCTGGAACAGGAAGGCGTTATGGTGATGGACGATGACGAGGCTGCGCGCCAGGATATCCGCCCCTTACGCGTCGGGCTTCTCAACCTGATGCCCAACAAGCAGCGCACCGAAACCCAGTTTGCCCGGCTGTGCGGCGCGACACCGCTGCAGGTGGAGATGACGCTCATCAAGATGACGCATCACACGTCGAAGCTGACATCATCGGAGCACATGCTGAATTTCTACCGCCCGTTTGACGATGTGCGCGAGGAAAAATTTGACGGCTTTGTCATCACCGGTGCACCAATCGAACTGCTCGACTTCGAAGACGTCACCTACTGGCCGGAAATGCGCGACATTCTTGACTGGTGTGACAGCCATGTTCATTCCTCCATGCACATCTGCTGGGGGGCACAGGCTGCCCTGCATCACTATCACGGTGTTCCCAAGCATGAGCTCGATGCCAAGGCGTTCGGCGTCTACCGCCATCGCAACCTGAACCCGGCATCCCCCTACTTGCGCGGGTTCTCGGACGACTTTTCCATCCCCGTATCGCGCTGGACCGAGGTGCGCCGCGCTGACCTGCCGGCAGACTCAGGGCTTGAAGTGCTGATGGAAGCAGATGATGCGGGACTGTGCCTCCTCAATGATCCGGCACGGCGCACATTATACATGTTCAATCATATAGAGTATGACTCGACCACGCTGGCGGAGGAATATCATCGCGATGTCGCCGCCGGAAAAACCATTCACATTCCGCCTAACTACTTCCCCGGTGACGATCCGGCGAAGACCCCAGAAAACAGGTGGCGCAGCCATGCCCATCTGTTGTTCGGCAACTGGTTGAATGAAGTGTACCAGTCGACGCCCTACGACCTGGAAAAGATTGGCATATGAGCGCACCTGACCTGGCGGACTGGGTTGGCCGAAGTCGTGTCACGCGTGACACGATAGACGCCGATCAACTGGCAAAAATCGCGGCAACGCTGGACTGCCCTGCGGCGGGCTTGGATGAGGCAGCCGGTTTGCCTCCGGGATGGCACTGGGCATATTTCCCCGACATCACACCGCTTTCCGGCATCGGTCGCGACGGTCACCAGGCACTGGGCGAATTTCTGCCTCCCATTACCCTGCCCCGGCGCATGTGGGCGTCTGGCAATCTGACAATAGGTCAACCGCTCGGCATCGGCGAAACCGTCGACAAGACCTCCACCATCCTGTCGGTTGAGGAAAAACAGGGCCGCACCGGAAAACTTGTTTTTGTCCGCGTCGGACATGAGTTTGCCGGCGACCGTGGTGGTAACATGAGTGAACAACATCAGATCGTTTATCGTGAAGCCCCTGTTCCGAACGCAGCGCCGCCCGAACCGATGCTGCCACCTGATGAGCCGGACAATTCAATTGCTCTGACCGCTTCTCCGGTTCAGTTGTTTCGCTATTCGGCCATCACCTTCAACAGCCATCGCATCCATTATGACGTTGACTTCTGCCGTGACGAGGAAGGTTATGACGGCCTCATCATCCACGGGCCCCTGACGGCAACACTGCTGATGGATCTCGCCTGCCGACAGGCACCCGACAAACGCTTGAAGACCTTCACGTTCCGCGCACTCAGCCCGTTGACCCACATTCACAAGTTCTCACTGCATGTCCGTAAGACCGCAGATGACGCATTCAGCGTATGGGCCTGCAACCATCGCGGCGAACTGGCGATGACGGCTGACGCGGTGATGCGTTAGAGCGCTTTCCAGATTCACCCACCTTGATAAAGACTTGCACGGTCAGCCGCAACTTGCCCTGCTACCTTCCTCGTCGCAATTGTGCAATGATCGGCCGCCACAACGGAGTTTGCGACAATAACATCAGCGCGAATGCGACAGACAGCACAAGCGATATCGGATGCGACACAAAATCCCACAGAAATGTGCCGACATCTCCCCTCGCCCCGATCATGGCACGCCTGTAGTTTGCATCCATCATCGGCCCCAGGATCACACCGAGGATGATCGGGCCGACCTGAAAGCCATAGGTCTTGAGGAAATAGCCCGCAACGCCGAAACCAAGCATCCAGTAAACGTGCGACGGGTTGTTCTGGATTGCATAAGTGCCGACAGCCGACAGCACGATGATCAGCGAGATCAGGATGGCCTTGGGGCATTCAACGATCTTGGTGAAGACCCGGATGCCGGTCAGCCCGAAAATCAGCAGGAAAATGTTTGCCAGCGCCAGATTGCCGACCGTGAACCAGAACAAGTGCGGTGTTTCGACCAGCAGTAGCGGGCCGGGTTTCAGGCCATGAATAAACAGGGCGCCGATGATGACCGCGGTGACCGCGTCACCGGGAATACCCAGCGTCAGCATCGGCACGAAAGACCCGCCGACCGCTGCATTGTTGGCCACCTCGGGTGCAACAAGGCCTTCCTTGCACCCTTCACCAAACGGCACGTCCGGGTTTTTGGTGGTCCGCCTGGCATCGTCATAGGCAAGCAAGGCCGCGATGTCTCCGCCGGTGCCCGGAAGCGCCCCGATAATTGTACCGATGCCCGAGGCGCGCAGGGCCAGCCGGAAGTATCGCTTCACATCCGAGAACTTCGGGATGATGCGATCGATCTTCTGCTTGATCACCGGCAGATCAAGATTGTTGAGTTGTGACAGCGCCTCGGCCACCCCGAAAAATCCGATCATGGCGGCCACATAGGGAATGCCTCCCATGAGGGTAATCGAGCCGAATGTGAAACGGCCTTCCGCCGTCATCGGATCGAGCCCGACCATGCCGATCAATACGCCCAGCGCCCCGGCAAAAGCCCCCTTGGCGAAACTCTCACCCGACAAGGTACCCACCAGCAGGATACCGATCATGCCAAGCAGCAGGTAATCCCGCGAGTTGAACATGATGGCAAAGCTGGAAATGAGCGGTGCAAACAGGGCCAGAGCAACAATACCGACAAAGCCGCCGAACACCGACATGACGGTGGTCAGCCCGATAGCCTCACCGGCCTCGCCGCGCTTTGCCATCGGATAGCCTTCGAGCGCCGTCGCGATAGCGCTCGGCGCGCCGGGAATATTGAGCAGGATTGCGGTGCGCGAGCCGCCGTAGACGCCACCGACAAACACACCTGCAATCAGTGCCAGTGCCTCATTCACCTGCCACTTGAAAGTGAACGAAATCAGGATGGACGTCGCCATGGTCACCGAGAGACCGGGAATGGCGCCCACATAGATACCGGCCAGCGTCCCTGCTGCGGTCAGGAACAGCAGCCACGGATCCAGCCATGAGATCGCAAGATGTCCAAGCACCTCCATATCAGAACAAACCCTGCATCAGGCTGCCCTGGGGAAGCACCACCTGAAAAACCTGTCTGAAAATGAAGTAGATGACGGCAAGCGATACAGCCGTGAGAACCGCCGATACCAATGGCCCTTTTCGCCACAGGTACCAGAACGACAGAAACAGAAACCCGGCGGAACCGGCCACAAAGCCCAGCAACGGCATCGCAACCACATAGGCCAGTATGAGCATGATCACGCCAACCAGGCGCAGCGGAACAACTTCCTGCCTGAACCGTTCAAATCCTGCATCCGGGCTTGCAGGTTTCGACAAGACGTCCTTCAGGATCAGCAATGAACTTACCAGCATCGTCGCGGATGCCAGCATCGGGAACACACCGGGCTCCGACAATCCCCTGAAACCTGAGATTGCGAAGGATTGCCAGAAAGCCGTAACGCTGAAGACTGCGAGCAGCAGACAGAACATCACCTCGCCGGGGCGGCGCGCTGTAGGGCTGGAAGGTTCACTCATCGGCTACCTCCACAAAAGTGTCTGATACCAGTGGACACCGGCCCGCGGTATGCGGACCGGCGCACCGGATTATTCGGCCCGCATGATGCCGAGCGTTTCAGGATTTACCTTGGCAGCGCCGGTGTCCTGCAGGGCCCAGGCGGTGACCTGCTGCCATTTCTTCAGGAAGGACGCAGCCTCATCACCCGATATGTTCATGATGATGTTGCCCTTGTTGGCCATCAGGGTCTGGAAGGTCTCGCTCTTGGCGGCCGTATCAAACGTGGCAACAAGCTTGGCTTTCACATCATCGGGCACATCCTGCTTGACGAACACACCATAGAAAGGTCCCCACGGCAGGAACTTGCTCATCTCAGGGATGGCATCGGTAATCGCAGGCACATCGGGAAGGGTTGCGACCGGTTCCGTGTTGACCACGGCCAGAACCCGCATCTTGCCGGCTTTCACGTTCTCAGCCGCTGCGGAGATGCCGGTTGGCATGAAATCCACTTCGCCGCCAAGCATTGCGGTGAGGCCCGGACCCTCACCATCAAACGGAATGGCGGTGACGTCAAAGTCAGCCGAGTTCTTGATCAGCGCCGAGATCGTGCTTGGCAGACCGCCGGGACCGGTCGATCCCATCTTCACCGCGCCGGGATTGGCTTTGATGTCGGCCAGCAGGTCCTGCATGGTCTTGTGTTTTGAATCGGCGTTGACCGCGATTACTGCCACGCCGCGGCCCAGAATATTGACCGGATAGAACTTGGAATAGTCAAGATCCGCGACGCCCATCACCGGATGCAGTTGCGGGTTCTCTGCGCCGTACAGAAATGTATAGCCATCAGCCGGGGCCGCGTTGACAAAGGCGGTGGAGATTGCGCCTGCCCCGCCGGACTTGTTCAAGACGACAATCGGCTTTCCAAGCGCTTCTTCGGCAGCCGGGTTGACCGCGCGTGCCACCGTGTCGGTTGCACCACCTGCCCCCCACATCACAACGCCGAGAACTTCACGTTCCGGATAATCACCGGCAAACGATGCACCGGCCATGAGCGCCAGTGCGATAGCGGCGCCAAACAGTTTTTTCATAATGTTTCCCTCCCAGGAAAGGCAGTGAAGGTTTCCGGCTCCCACGCAGTCAGTTGAGCGGTTGCAAATCCCACACTTGATTTGTTGTGATATCAATGCATTGCGAGAATGGCCAAGTTGGAAAAATAACGCAATTGCCAATCATGCAGATTTTCCGCTTGGCGGATGCAGGCACCCGGACGATGAACATTCGGGCCGGTTTTGAAAGGATCTGTCCGGATATCATACTGATCAGCATGCTGAATGGCCGGTAACCAGTATTTAGCAATCTCTTGGGACAATGGGGTGATCAAAACAGTTGCAACTGCTGCGAGCAAGTGCAACGGGCCAAGGGACGGCATATGGCACTGAATAAACACACCAAAGCGATACCGGCATTGTCGAGAGTATGCAATGACAGTTGACGCCAAAACCGATGAACACATGAAGAACTTTCCTCACAGGGTGCTCATCATAGATGATGACCCGATGACGCGGATGGTTCTGCGGCAGTTTTTTGAGACCAATGGCTCTGTCGTGGTCGACGATGCAAAAGATGGAAAAGACGCACAAGATCTGCTGGAACGTTCCCCTGCACCATATGACTTGACAACGCTTGATCTCAGCATGCCGGATGTCGATGGCTTCGAATTCCTGAGCTACCTGAAGCAGCGCAATGTTATGATGCGCATTCTGATTGTTTCAAGCCTGCCTGCAACGGTGATTAAAATGGCCGAGACATTGGCCAACTTCAACACGCTCGCAGCCATCGGACACCTGAAAAAACCTGTATCTGCAAGCGCCCTGAAGGCCATCCTGCAAAACCAGACCTGGCAGACGCACGATGACGAGGAATTCCCGCAGCAGGCCACCGCATAAGCCTCTACCATCCGGCCAACAACAAGACACGACATTCCAGCAGGCATCCCGTGCATATCGCACTCAGGCGGCGTTGATATGCTTGTCCAGGGCAGTCCGGGCGGTCGCTATCTCATCACCGATCAGCCGCAATGATCCACTGACGTCAAACTTCTCATGATTTCGCGCCGCTGTTTCAACTGTCTCGCAGGCAGATACAAGGCGGCTCGCACCAAGATTGGACGCCATGGATTTCAGCGCATGTGCCGCGTCTGCCAACTGCGTCAGGTCGGGATTGCCGGCTGCCTGTTCAAGCCGCTCATAGGCGGGACCGGTATTATTCTCGAACAGCTCGAACATGCGCCTGACGAATTCCGGGTTACCCGCACCGATGTCACGGAGGTCCTGCAGCACTCTCGTATTGAGCACTTCCGCAGCCACCGCGTTCACATCCGGTTCGACCTCATCAGCGGAGATTGCTTCTTCGGTCTTGCCAGCAGCGTTCGCGGTCATCGTCTGTATGGCCTCGGCAATCTGCGCAATGGCGAACGGCTTGGTAATGAGCGCGTCCATCCCCGCCTCACGCCACGACCCTGCTTTATCGCCGCCTTCGATGAGGGCTGTCAGGGCAATCACCGGCGTGCGCGAGCGCCCGGTATCTGTTTCTTCCCGGCGCAATTGCCGGGTTGCTTCCAGCCCGTCCATTACCGGCATGGAACAGTCCATCAACACAAGATCATATTTCTCGTTGCGCCACTGCATCAATGCCTGCGATCCGTCCTCGACCAGGTCAAAAGCCACGTCGAGCTGGCGCAGCACTTCTGCAATAACCTCGCGATTGACAGGATTATCATCAGCCACAAGGACCCGCGTACCGCTCAACACCGGCAGTTCATTTGCCCCGGCGGTTCCTGCCGTCCCGGCAGCCTTGCCACGAAGCTTTCCAGCCTGCATGGCAGTTGCAATGGCTGCCATGTCAGCCTGTGACACAGGCAGCGGCAGGATATCCGAGGCCTGCCCGGCTTCGAGCATCGTCCAGGCAGCGTTGTTGCCGATCGGCTGAGTGATCACAAGTTGCGGCTGCGCCGACGGAGACCAATCAAGCATCTGGTCCGCCAGCGACGAAGACGTGACCAGCACACTGGTGGCAGCAAGCCGATCAGGTGTCAGTGCAGATATGTCAATTGTGTCGGCTGCAGCCCCGTAGGACTGGAATTGGCGTGCAATTGCATTGGCAAGGTCGTCATCTTCCAGGCAGACGAGCATCGGCGTCAGGTCGCTGTCCTGCAGATAGGGTCGGGCGGACGTCACTGCATCCTGACACGGCAGCGTAACAATGAAATGGCTCCCCTCACCAAGCCTGCTTTCGACCCGGATGGTGCCGCCCATGGCATCCACCAGCTTGTGGCAAATATTCAGCCCCAGCCCGGTTCCGCCGAATTGCCGGGTCGTGCTGGCATCAGCCTGGGTAAACTCGTCGAAGACGCTCGCGAGCTTGTCCTTGTCGATGCCGATACCGGTGTCGCTGACGCGGAACTCGATCATATCGTCCCGGCTGTCCGGCGACCTGACCTGTCTCACGGCGACACTAACATGACCGTGTTCTGTAAACTTGATGGCATTGTTGGTCAGATTGGTGAGAATCTGTGTGAGGCGAATGGGGTCTGCGGTAAATGTATCCGGTACGCCAGGGTCGGCATGAGACACCAGCTGCAGCCCGGCTGCATTGGCCTGCTCCCAGAATAGTGCCAGCACATTGTCCATGGTGGCGCGCGGACAGACCGGCAACGCCTCGAGTTCGAGCTTGCCGGCCTCGATCTTGGACAGGTCCAGCAGGTCGTTAATGATGGTCAGCAGCGACTGGCCGGAATTGACGATCACGTTGGCATAGCGTTGCAAAGCCGGTGGCAGCTTGCCGGCGGCCAGCAGCTCAGCCATGACCATCATGCCGTTCATCGGCGTGCGGATTTCATGGCTCATGGTCGCCAGGAAGGTGGTCTTTGCCTCCGATGCGGCTTCCGCTGCCTCTTTCGCAACCAGCAGTTCTGCCGTGCGTTCCTGCACTGTACGTTCCAGACCTTCGCGGTGTCGGGCCAGCGCCATATCCCGGGCATTGACCTGATCCAGCATGTCGTTGAAAGCATCGACGAGCTTGCCAATTTCATCGTTGCTGACGCGCTCCGCCCGCACGGTCAGATCCTTCTCATCGCGGACTCTGGAAATCACGCCCATCAGGCTGTCCAACGGCGATGTCACCGATCGCTTCATTCTGGAAGAAACAATCATTCCCAACAGCGAGGCCAGTAACGCGGCAATCAGGGATGCGATGACACCTTCGAAAAACTGTCTGCGCAAATCCGAGATATCAGCCAGTATGGACACAGCACCAACCCGCTTACCACCCATAACCACCGGTACGGTAACCGCCATGGTCGGGCTCCATACCATCGCCTGAACCCCGGGCACACCGACTGGCAGAACGCTATCTAGCCCGCGTTCGGATTCTACAACTACGGTATGGCCATGTGCCGCGAATAGAGTTCCATCTGTCAGTCTAGCTGCAACAAACGGTATTGTTTTCAGATTGCCAATGGCACGCAGCGATGCAAGTGCGGCGTTCTTGTTCCGCGCACGCAGGTGCGGTCCGACACTCGCGGCAAACACCTGTGCGGTTGCCGTCACTGTATCATGACGCGCCGCAATGTTCTGTTGGGTTTGCCGATACACGTAAAAGCCAGTCACCGATAACACGGCAACCATCACCGACACAGCCACCACAGCTGTAATCTTGCGGGCAATGGTCAAGTTCAGCAGTTGCGGCAAAATTTGGAACAATGCAGATGCACTCAAGTGGGAATGGGTCTTACTAGCCAGAATGATAGCGGCGGCGTGTTAACAAGTTGTGGCCCCAATAACATTTGTGCGGCAAGATCCGCCGATTACTTTACCAGGGAAACTCTGCCTTCAGACAGTCCCGCCGGTGCGGGTATGTCGGTAGCTGCATAGTTTGAATTCAACACCAGGTTTGGCCCTGCCATCAGGTTGAGTTTCCTGACGACGATTGCGGTATAGGCCGATTGGTCTGCAACCGGCTTGTTCGCGTCAACCAAGAGGGTCCCCCTCGGCAGATAAACCGTGCCGAGCAGCAGACGCGCGTCGTCGCTTCCAATCCTATGTGTCAGTGACATTGGAACACTGCGGTCCTCGTAGAAGAGCAACCCTGCCAGTGCGCCATCATCCGGTGCAGTTAAGCTGATTGACGACTTGACCGCAAACTGAATGGCCGCATCTGTTCCTGTCAGATAGAAACCAACATTTTTTCCGAAAATCTTTGCCCCTCCAACAACAGCAAGCGGCCCATCCTTGACAATGTAGATGCCGGAATCGAATGTGACCTCGGCATTACCGGATACTGTCAGGCCACCGCAATAAACTCCTGGTGAGAGGGTGGTCATGCCGGCCGAAACGGCATAGTCCACATGGTCACAACCGGCAAACGACGGGGCTGGCCGGTCCGCCAGTGGATCATCCATCTTGCGGGCATCTTCAACCGGTGTGGGAGAAAACGCCGACGTTGCGCCGGCATACCCGCCTGCGGTGTAGATGTTTGTCGCCGACATCGTGGCGTTGCCACCAACCACAAGCGATTCGCTGTGCTCCGAGTTGGAGACAACGTTGCAGGAATTCGCAGTCAGCTTCGCGCTTTGATTAAGCCTGATTGTCTGTCCGCTTGTTTCGTCGAGACCCAGAACACAAACGCTCCCGGTGCCATATACCCTGGCAGTTGCATCGGCGACAATTGGTGTGACTTGGTCATTGAACAAGTGGGCGAATATCGGCTGCCATACTTCCGTGACCTGAACTGCCACTTTCGACTTCAGATCTGTTTCGACCTTGACCTGCACGCCTTCTGCCGTCCCGGCGTTTTGCCGCACGAATGCCGTGGCAACGGATGCCACTTGAGACTGTGTCACGTTGGAAATTGCCAACTGCTTGGCTGATGCCAATGCAGCACTATCGGCCAGACCCTGCAGAGTTGACTGCTTCTTGACCATCATCCCGACGTCTATCGTGCCACCGGCGACCATCATCAATGCAGTCGCGCCGATAGCAAGCGGCACGGCGATACCGCCGCGCTTATCAGACCAAAATTTATTCAACAGATTCATATACAATCTCGCCGGATAACAACCACACGAGTCTGAAAAACTGTCTTGCGAGAGCACGCAATGTACAGAAAGACAATTATGGCCGTCGTGACACAATGCGTCGCTGCTTGACGATTTCACCGTGTCTCTGACAGTACTTTTAACTGGTCAGTATTGAAGATACGTCCATAAATTATCGAAAATTCTAATCAATTTTGAACAATTTTAGTCACCCACTTCCATCACCTTGTCGCTCGCTCGCGGCACGTGAACATGCCTTTTTGACACGATGTCCGAGGCAAGCGACACAAACGCTCAATTTCTGCGGATTAACAAACGCTTTACTCTACGCAGAGTCTGGCCGTTCCCAATGCGCTTGCTGGTGTATACTTGGCCCATAACCGGTTGCCGATTAAGCGCAACGGTCGATTACATTTCCAGGGGCAACGAAACAATGGACTTTCCGCAACGTGTTCTGATTGTCGATGACGATCCCATCCAGCTTGCAGTGCTGGAACAGATATTTACGACTCATGGCTCGGCAGACGTGGAGACCGGAGCCTGCGGCCATGATGCGATATCGGTTATAGAAAATTCGATCGAGCCATTCGACCTGATCGTACTCGATCTCGTAATGCCTGAATATGACGGGATCAGGCTGATTTCATACCTTGAGAGCCAAAACGTGAAGACGCGGCTTCTCCTGCTTTCAGGCTTGCCCCGGGATGTCGTGAAAATGTCCAACACCCTTGCCGAAGCGAGCGGCCTGACGTCTATCGGCTGTCTGCAAAAACCCCTGCATCTGCAGGATTTGCTGAAAATCATGCATGGTCAGAGATGGCCACGCAGGAAGTCTGCAAGGCTGGAATCTGATCGCGGCCTGCAGACTGGGCACGGACTGCCAACACTCTAGAATGATAACCGGATGAAGCAGTCCGGCATCACGACAGGCGACGAAACACTCTTGCCGCCATCCCTGCCCCATGCTCAACTCAGCAGCCATGAAAACCCTGCTGCTCATGCGTCATGCCAAGTCGGACTGGGACCACCCTGACCTGGACGATCACGATCGCCCTTTGAACAGGCGCGGGCTCCGCAATGCGCCGTTGATGGGCAAGTTCATTCGCGACGCGAAACTGATGCCCAATGCCTGCCTGACCTCGACCGCTGTGCGCGCCCGCCACACCGCCTGGCTGGCAGCGGCAGCCATGGGCCGGGACTTCCCCATAACCGAAGTGCCGACACTGTATGATTTCGGCGACGGTGAGGCCGTCGAGCGCGCCATAGCCATGCACGGCGGCAACCATTCCTGTCTGCTGGTGGTCGGGCACAATCCATGCGTGCAGGCTTTCGCGCTGCACGGCAGCAACAAGGACGGAGATGCCGATGCCAGGGCTGATCTCTCGGCCAAATACCCCACTGCCGCCATCACCCATATCGAGTATGACATGGCCAACTGGTCGGCGCTCCCGCGTACAAAAGGCAGCATCAGGGCCTTCTGGAAACCCCGTGACGTCACCTGATCAAACTGAATAAAACATATTTTTCAACTAGTTACACTCTAAACTTGAGAAAATTTCCAACATCACGTGCCTTGAATTTGACTGCACACCCTGAAAACACCATATGCCGGAAGGACAAGCAGTTCCGGGGGACAGACCACTGAGTTCTTTTCTGACAGGCATCATGAACGAGGCCCGCAACGCCGCAGGCGGTGTGAAGGACTTTGCCACCGGCATGGTCTCGCCAAGCCTGCGCATCGGCGTGACCGGGCTGTCACGGTCCGGCAAGACGGTGTTTATCACGGCGCTTGTCCATGCGCTGCTGCACGGCGGCCGCCTGCCGCTGTTTGCCAGCCTCACGCAGGGCCGCATCAACCGGGTATATCTGGAACCACAGCCTGACGATGATGTGCCGCGGTTTGCCTATGAAGACCATGTGGAAGCGCTTTCCGGTTCAGACCGGCAATGGCCGCGCAGCACCAACAGGCTGTCTCAACTGAGATTGACCATTGAATATGAGGCATCCGGCTTCATCGCCCGCAATCTGCAGAGTTCAAAACTTCATATCGACATCATCGATTATC
The DNA here is from genome assembly GCA_938039915.1 of uncultured Anderseniella sp. Taxonomy (GTDB): domain Bacteria; phylum Pseudomonadota; class Alphaproteobacteria; order Rhizobiales; family Aestuariivirgaceae; genus Anderseniella. Next base: position 10,202 of record CALHUA010000122.1, on the reverse strand, counting down.
CCGGCGAATGGCTGCTCGATTTGCCATTGATGACACAGTCCTATGCGCAATGGTCCGCAGCGACCCTGGCGGCCAGCCAGGTCGAACCGCGCCGGACGCTTGCGAAGAAATGGCAGGCCCATCTCAAGACGCTGGATGCCACGGCGCCTGCCGATGAAGCTGCCGCGCAGAAGGCAGCGAAACTGTTTACCGCCTACCTGGCCTCGTGCCGGTCAGATGAAGTGTCCCTGTCGACCTTGCCGCCGGGGCGTTTTCTGATGCCGGGTGACCTGGAGGGTTCACCCCTGCTGACCTTTGCACCATTGCCACTCGATCCTGCCACCACGGCAAAAGATGGCTCCATGCACGCCTTGATGGAGCGCCGTTACAACGCCTATGTCAGCCGCATCGTAGAGCCGTTCTTCTACAACCATTTCGCCCGCCTCGACCGCCAGATCGTCCTGGTCGATACCCTGAACGCGCTGAATGCCGGCCCGGCAGCGGTCAAAGATCTCAAGGCAGCACTGACGGATGTTTTGTCCTGTTTCAGGCAAGGAGCGAATTCATGGGCATCGGCAGTGTTCGGCAGGCGTGCCGACCGCATCCTTTTCGCGGCAACCAAGTCAGACCTGTTGCATCATTCCAGCCATGACAAGCTGGAAAATGTCTTGAGCCTGATTGTCGCCGACGCCACCAAACGGGCAGAGTTCGCCGGTGCCCAGATTGACGTGGCTGCAATTGCCGCCATCCGCGCCACCCGCGAGGCAAGTGTCAAACAGGACGGCGAAACGCTGGACTGTATTGCCGGTACGCCGATTGCGGGCGAGGAAGTGGCAGGAGAGGAATTTGACGGTACCACGGAAGCCGCGATCTTTCCCGGCGACCTGCCGGATGATCCCGCAGCGGCTCTTGATGGCTCGCTGGAAGGTGAACTGAAATTTGTTCGCTTCCGTCCGCCACTGCCTGAGACATCCGGTGCCGTCGGCGCCGTGGCCACGTTCCCGCACATCCGGCTGGACCGGACGCTGGAATTTCTCGTGGGAGACCGCCTGATATGACCGATGACCCGCGCAAGCCGAAGGCGTTTCGCCTGGAGCCCGATCCCGCCAGCAATGAAAAGTCGTCCGGCCCGAAAGCAAAGGTAGAACAGCCGAAAGCCGGAGCCCGGAAAGCCCGGACCAAGCCCAAGGGCAGACAACCGCGCGCGCTGGCAGCACCGGAAATCCATTTCGAAGAACCATCCGATGATGCGCTTCTTCCCGCCATTGCCCGCGACCATACGATTGCAAAGAGATTCCGCTGGGGCGGCATCCTGGCGTCCGGCGCGCTAGGGCTGGCGGGCCTGTGGGCGGGTCTGGCCGCAACCCAGCTGATCGAGGACCTGTTTGCCCGTTCTCCCGCCCTGGGCTGGATCGGAACCGGGCTGCTGGCTCTGATACTGATTGCGGCTTTTGCCATCATCCTGCGCGAACTGTTCGGTCTGTGGCGGTTGAAAAGACTGGGCACCACCCAGGCTGACGCCACCCGGGCCATTTCCGCTGACGATGCGAAGGCCGCACAGGCCACTCTCACGGATCTGCATTCGATCTATGACGCCAGGTCCGACATGCGCTGGGGACTTGCCCAGTTGAAGGAACACTCGAAGGCGATCATGGACCCCGCCGACCGCATAAAGCTGGCCGAACGCGACCTGATGAGACCGCTGGATGAGGAAGCAAACCGGATCATTGCCCGCGCCGCGCGTCGTGTCAGCGTGGTGACGGCGTTCGCCCCTGCCGCCCTTGATATCGCGCTGGTCGGTGCGCAGAACCTGCGCATGATGCGGGAACTGGCAACGCTTTATGGCGGCAGGCCCGGAACGCTGGGCACCATGCGTCTAGCAAAAATGGTCGCCGGCCACCTGGCTGTAACGGGAGGCCTTGCCCTGTCGGACGGCGTTATAAGCGCCGTCATCGGCAAAGGACTGCTCGGCCGTCTCTCGGCCCGTTTCGGTGAAGGTGCGGTCAACGGCATTCTCACCGCCCGCATAGGCCTGGCTGCCCTGGAGCTGTGCCGGCCATTGCCGTTCCTGACACAACCTAGGCCCGGCCTGTCTGACTTCATGCGCGAAGTGGTCAGCTTTGGCGGGGATGGCGAACAGGGAACCCAAGACAAATCGGACAAACCCGACTAAGGTCGCCAGCCTGCACAAGGAGATCAATCCATGACCACACTAGCTATTGTCGGCATCCTGGGTGCCATCGCATTCTACGGCGTTGCCATCTACAACGGGCTGGTCAAGGCCACCCAGATGGTCAAGGAGGCCTGGAGCGGCATCGATGTACAGCTCAAGCGCCGAACTGACCTGATCCCCAATATCGTCGAAAGCATCAAGGGGTATGCAGGCCATGAAAAGGACACGCTGCGCGAAGTGACGGAAATGCGCACCCGCGTTCAGGCCGTACCGGAAGGCGATATTGCCGGCCGGGCCATTGCGGAAGGCCTTCTGGGCCAGGCACTTGGCAAGCTGATGGCCGTGGCCGAAGCCTATCCGGACCTGAAGGCAAACGAGAATTTCCTGCAATTGCAACAGACCCTCGACAAGATCGAGGGCGAGGTTCAGATGTCACGGCGCTATTACAACGGTGCTGCACGTGATCTGAATGTGAAGGTCGAAAGCTTTCCGTCGAACTTTGTCGCCAATTATTTCAAGTTCCAGACAGCGGAATTTTTCGAGATCGAGGACGCGGCCGACCGCAATGTTCCGGAAGTGAAGTTCTAGGGACGTCTGCAGGATGCAAGGAGTTACCGGCATGACGCAGCGCCTGTTCTGCACTTTATGCGCCCTGTTCGCTCTGTTCTGGATGGCTGGTTCCGCCCATTCGGCGGAAGAAATTCTCAACTTCGATTCGAGGGTTGAAGTGTCTCAGAGCGGCAAGTTGCGGGTGGTGGAAACCATTCGCGTGCGCGGCGAGAACTCCCAGATCAGACGCGGCATCTATCGCGACTTTCCGCTGATGGTGGAGGACGCGGGCGGGCGCGAACGCGAAGTCGGTTTCGAGGTTCTGTCGGTAACCCGCGACGGCAAGCCTGACAATTTCCGCATTGACAAGGCCAGCCGTGCGACGCGGGTCTATATCGGCAGCAAGAACGTCTTCATCGGAGCCGGCGAGTTCACCTACGAAATTACCTATGAAACCGACAGGCAGATAAGGTTCTTTTCCGACTATGACGAACTGAACTGGAACGTTACAGGGAATTTCTGGAACTTTCCAATCCGCCAGGCTCGCGCCGAGATTATGTTGCCACAAGATGTCCGGGCAAGCGACACCGCCTTCTACACCGGGCCATACGGTGCTACCGGCCGGGACGCACGCTCGCGCACCAGCAATGACGGCAACATTATCGAGTTTCAGACAACCGCGCCGCTGAAGCCCCGGGAAGGTCTGACAATTGCGGTCAAGATGCCGAAGGGCAGCATTGCAGAACCCAGCCAAAGCCAGGAACTGAGCTGGTTCTGGCGCGACAATGCAGCCTTTCTCATGGGGTTCATTGGCTTCCTGGTGATCGGTTACTATTACTTCTGGGCCTGGCAGCGGGTCGGACGGGATCCGCCTGCCGGTGTAATGGTGCCGCGCTGGGATGCGCCGGACGGCATTTCGCCCGCCCAGGTGAACTACATCGAAAACCGAGGCCTGTCCGGCCACGACGCATTTTCGTCCGCCCTGCTCAACCTGGCCGTGAAGGGACTGGTAGAACTGGAAGATCTGGACGGGGATGTGTCGATAAAGCCGACTGGGGCAACCGTGCGTCAGTCTCTGCCTGTCGGCGAAACAGCGATTTTGCAGAAACTGGGCGGTGCCGGACAGGAATTCCGCATCAACAAGTCGAACACCGCCGCGGTCAAGTCGATCACCAGGAAATTCCGCTCGGCTCTCGATACCGAGCACCGCAACAAATTCTTCGACCAGAACCTCACTTACGTATTTGTTGGCATCGGCATTTCAGTGCTGACCTTGATCTTGACGATAGTGTCTGCAGGTGGGAGCGCGAATTTTGTTATTCCCCTGAGTATCCTGATCATCGTTGCCACCGGGATTACCATCGCCACCTTCAGCATCGGACTGAAGGTATCACGGGCAAGCAATCTGGTCGGCAAGGTCGGATCGGTGATGCGGTGGTTCGTGGTCGGCTTTTTCGCCATGAACCTTTTTCCGCTACTCGGCTCCCTGGCCGTGGACATGACCGTCAAGCCGGTGATACTCGCCATCATCGCCGGCGTCTTCATGATCAACATCCTGTTTTTCTTCCTGCTGGGTGCGCCGACCCCGCTCGGGCGCCACCTGATGGATGGCATCGAGGGTCTGAAAACCTACATAAACCTGGCTGAGAAGGATCGCATGAACCTTGCCGGCGCTCCGGCAATGTCGCCGCAGCACTTCGAGACCATGCTGCCTTATGCCGTCGCACTGGGGTTGGAAAAACCCTGGTCAAACGCGTTTCAGGCCTGGCTTGCCTCGGCTGCCGGTGCGGCCGCGGCCGCCAGCTACTCCCCGAACTGGTATCACGGCGGTAATTTTTCATCCGGCAGCATCGGCAAGACCATGTCCGGTCTGCCGACCTCCATCGGGAAGTCGATGACCAATGCAATGCCGGCGCCCAAATCGTCATCATCCGGGTTTTCCGGCGGTGGCGGGTTCTCCGGTGGCGGTGGCGGCGGCGGCGGTGGTGGAGGCTGGTAAACCATCGGGCCATTCCCTAAATTCAGTTGATGACCCCGTCACTCCAGCCCCTGAACCCTGAAGCCCAGCGTGCCCACCAATGGCAGAACACGCTGCACACCTGGCTGATGATCGCCGGCTCTGCGCTGCTCATGGGCCTGATTGCCTACAGCGCCTTCGGCGCAACCGGCGTCGCATGGGCCGTTATTCTCACCGCCATCGGACTTTGGCAGGCGGTTCGCGTTTCGCCGAAAATGGTGCTGAAACTCTACAAGGCACGCGCGTTGACGGAAGATGAAGTGCCTCAACTGCACCAGTTGATGCGCGAACTGACCAAGCGCGCAGACCTGCCAGCGGTGCCGCAGCTTTACTATGTACCGTCGCAGATGATGAACGCCTTTGCAGTCGGCCAGATCAACGATTCCGCTGTTGCCGTCACCGACGGGCTGATGCGCAACCTGACGATCAGGCAACTGGCTGGCGTGCTGGCGCACGAGGTCAGTCATATTCGCAATGAGGACCTGACGGTGATGGCGCTGGGTGATGTCCTGTCACGGCTCACCGGCACCCTTGCAACCGTTGGCCTGCTGTTCGGAATCCCGATGGCTTTCCTGACCAATGGCGGAGTGGTGCCATGGCTGACCATTGCCATACTGGTCGCCGCCCCGACGGTGGGTGGACTGTTGCAACTGGCCTTGTCCCGCACCCGCGAATATGACGCCGACCTGGACGCCGCAGGTCTGACCGGTGACCCTGAAGGGCTTGCAACTGCCCTGCTGACACTGGAGCAGAAGCAGGGCGGCATGTGGGAGAAGCTGGTATTGCCCGGTTCAAGGTCGCCACAGCCTTCCCTGTTGCGCAGCCACCCCAAGACACCGGACCGGGTGCGGCGATTGCTGTCGTTGCGCACCGATACGCCACCGATCATTGCCCGGCCCGACAATCCGCTGCGCCCTTCCCGATCGATAGTTCCTCCGATGCGCCGGCCGCGCATCAATATCGGCCGCATGGGACTGTGGTACTGATAGCCGCGATCACCGGCATGAATTGCTGTTGCCCGCACGCGTGCTTACCCGCATAGTTGTGTCTCCCTCCCCCGGCGTTTTCGCCATTACCCCGGAGATAAAACAATGAAACTCGCACACGCACTGCTGCAGGCGCTCAAAGACTATGGCGCCGGTGAAATTTTCGGCATTCCCGGAGACTTTGCTCTCCCGCTGTTTCGCCAGATAGAACGCATCAACACCCTGCCGCTTTACACACTCAGCCATGAACCTGCCGTCGGTTTTGCAGCAGATGCGGCAGGCCGCTATCGCGGCACACTCGGGGTGGCCTGTGTCACCTATGGTGCAGGCGCCCTGAACATGATCAACCCTGTGGCAACAGCTTATGCTGAAAAATCTCCGCTCGTGGTAATCTCCGGCGCACCCGGTGCCGCAGAGCGTACCATGGGGCTCGGTCTGCATCATCAGGTCAAGCACTTCGACAGCCAGATGTTGATCATGCGCGAAGTGACATGCGCCCAGTGTGTGCTGGATGATCCGGCAACAGCGGCTGCCGAAATTGCCAGGGTATTGACGGCGGCACGGTATTTGTCGAGACCCGTCTACATCGAATTCCCGCGTGACATGGTTGAAGCGGACGTGGCTGAAGTGCCGGCTTTTGAACCGCCAACAAGAAATGTGGCTGCGGCCAGGGAAGCGGCGCAGCACACCCTGAAATTGCTCATGGCAAAAAAGCAACCTGCCATGCTGCTGGGTGTCGAGGTTCGCCGATACGGCCTGGAAAAGAAAGTTGCCAAGCTTGCCCGAACACTTGGCATCCCGGTTCTGACCACTTTCATGGGACGCGGTATCCTTGCAGAAACCGGAGCGCCGACCGCCGGCACCTATCTGGGCCTTGCCGGTGACGCCTCGACCCGCCGCCTTGTTGAACGTGCAGATGGTCTGCTGATGCTGGGTGTCATACTGTGCGACACCAATTTCGGCGTATCAAAACGCCAGATCGACATGCGCACCAGCATTCATGCCTTTGACGGTGCTGTGCACTTCGAACACCATTCCTATGCAGGTGTCATACTGGAGGCGTTTGTGGATGCGTTACTGGCAGGCGCTGAGAAGCTGGGCAACGCAAAACCGATCACGGCGTCTTATCCGAACGGCCTGAAGCCCTCCAAACGCAAGCTGCTGCCGCAAGACGTTGCAACCGCGGTCAATGACTTCTTTGCAGACCACGGTGTCATGCCGATCGCATCCGACATGGGAGACTGCCTGTTCACGGCGATGGATATCGAGCATACGGCCCTGTTGGCGCCAGGCTATTATGCCACCATGGGCACAGGCATTCCGTTCGGCCTCGGCCTGCAGGCCGCCAGCGGCAAGCGCCCGCTGGTGCTGGTGGGCGACGGTGCATTCCAGATGACCGGTTGGGAGCTTGGCAACTGCGCACGCCTTGGGCTGAACCCCATTGTACTGCTGTTCAACAACACGGCGTGGGGAATGCTGAAGGCGTTCCAGAAAGACACCGGATACAACGATCTGGATGACTGGCACTTCGCCAAACATGCTGGCACCATGGGCGGCAAGGGCGTGCGCGTGTCGACGCCGACACAACTGGCGGCAGCCCTGGAGCAGGCCCATAATGATGAGAGTTGTTTTCAACTCATCGAAGTCATGTTGCCGGGCGACGTGTTCTCCCGGACACTGACGCGTTTTACCGACACCATAACCAGCAAGTCAGCCCTTGCAGCCGAGGCCAACGCTTGACTTTGTACCGCCAGCATTGGGGCGCACTGGCTGTTGTAGCCGTCGCCATGACGGCAAGCCTGATCGGCCTTGGCCGCAACCTCATCTGCCAGTGCGGATATGTAAAGCTGTGGCATGGCGAGGTGATCTCGTCTGAGAACTCGCAACACATCCTCGACTGGTACTCACCGTCTCACGTGCTGCACGGGCTCATCTTTTACATGGCCCTGCATTTTCTTCTCCCGCGGATGAACATCGGCTGGCGGTTGGTGCTGGCAGCAGTGGTCGAGGCAGCATGGGAAATCGTCGAGAACACCAGCTGGATAATCGACAAGTACCGCGAAGACACCATTGCACTGGATTATTACGGCGACAGCGTTTTGAACTCTGCGTCCGACATGGCCATGATGGTGGTCGGTTTCTTTATTGCCGCGCGTGCCCCGGTGTGGCTGTCGGTGTGCCTGTTCATTGCCGCAGAACTGTTTGTGGGGCTGATCATCCGGGATGGGCTGCTTCTCAACATCATCATGCTGCTCTATCCACTGGACTGGGTGAGGCAGTGGCAGGCTGGTTAGAGCGGGACAAGGCTGGCATTTCACGATGTGATCAACTGCACATCCGCCCGCTGCCGTTTCACCTAGGTTCATCTCAACAACAAGGTGATGAACAAAAAAAAGCGGTTCCCCCTTCCCCTGCAAACCGGGCTCCGCAAAAACAAAAAACAAACATCACCCCATAAAGGCAACTGGGCTATTGCCCAACAGCGCCGGTACCAAAGGGCCTCCTCCCACCCAATGGTACCGGCGACTTCATTTCAGATGTTGCAATCGGATTGTCCCTGGCGCTAATTGCGGAGCTGATTTTGGATGATTTGTAACCTGGTAACTTGACTGGATGCTATCAAACGGCAAAACCCGCATAGTTTCAGATGTTTGCAATGATGTCTTCTGGCAGGTTTTCATCACTGCCTATTGTTATGTCCGCCACCCGTATCTGACCTGTTTCACCATGCAGCTGCACAGGAAACTGCCTGCACCTGCCTGCCCCGACCACCCGGTGGACAAGTTCTTCTGGCGCAAGATCTTCGATCGCGACCCGTCAACAGTTGCCATGAGCGACAAGCTGCATGCCAAGCAGATCGCCTGCGACCTGTGCCCGGACATCAAGGTTCCGGCAACATTGTGGGTTGGCGAACGGTTTGAAGACATTCCAGCAGAACTGCTTGCCAGGAACGCAGTGGTGAAGAGCACCCACGGATCAGGATTTTTCCACATCATTCGCGATGGACGCTACGACCGTCAGGAAATGATCGCCAAGACCCGGAAGTGGATGCACACGGACTACAGCCGGTATTGCGGAGAATGGAACTATCGCAACATTGACCGAAAACTGTTCGTGGAAGAATTTCTCACACATGGCGATGGCCGCGCGGTCAGTCTGGAAGCCAAGGTTTATGTTTTCGGGGAAACGGCCCTTTATTCGTTCTGTTTCCATGATCGGTTGACAGATCAGGCACGGCAAAGCTTCTACGACGCACATGGCAACGTCTTTTCGTACACGCAATACCTGCACTACCCGGTTTCATTTGATCCGCCGCCGCCGTCGCATCCGCGGTTACTGGAAACAGCCAGCCGGCTCGCTGCGGGAAGAGATCATGTCAGAGTGGATCTGTATGAATTGGACGGAACAATCTATTTTTCCGAATTCACCTTTCATACGATCGGTGGAAAACTTGGTTCCGCAGTAAAACGGCAATTTCCCCAGCTCAACCGGCTTTGGGACCTGCGCAGGACCTGGTTCCTGACCCAACCGCAATCTGGCTGGCGCGGCGCCTATGCGCGCTGGTTGAAGTCGCGACTTGACCGGATGGCGGCACAATCCGACGCGTGACGAGCGCGCTAAAATCCGCTAGACAGACCACCATGTTCACGACCTTCTTCCAGGAATTGAAAGCTGCCGGTGTGCCCGCCACGCTGAAAGAGTACCTCACCTTGATGGAGGCGCTGGAAGCCAATATCGCCGGTTACCAGGTAGAGGATTTCTACTACCTGTCACGGGCCACGCTGGTTAAGGACGAGCGCAACCTCGACAAGTTCGACAAGGTTTTCGGTCATGTCTTCAAGGGCCTGGAAGGCCTGTCGCCGGAAGAACTGCTCGCCAATATCCCCGAGGAGTGGCTGCGCAAGGTCAATGAGAAATTCCTGACCGAAGAAGAAAAAGCCCAGATCGAAGCGCTTGGCGGCTGGGACAAGATCATGGAAGAGCTGAAAAAGCGGCTCGAAGAGCAAAAGGGGCGCCATCAGGGTGGCAGCAAGTGGATCGGCACCGGCGGCACGTCGCCGTTTGGTGCATATGGCTACAACCCTGCCGGCATTCGCATCGGCCAGGACAAGAACCGCAACAATCGCGCCATCAAGGTGTGGGACAAGCGCGAATTCAAGGATCTGGACGATTCGCTGGAACTCGGCACCCGCAACATCAAGGTTGCCCTCAGGCGGCTGCGCAAGTTTGCCCGCGAAGGCGCACCGGAAGAACTCGATCTTGACGACACCATCCGTTCCACCGCCAACAAGGGTTATCTCGACCTGAAGCTGGTCGCTGAAAAGCGCAACACGGTCAAGGTGCTGATCTTCTTCGATGTCGGCGGATCGATGGATCCCTATATCCGCATGTGCGAGGAACTGTTTTCCGCCGCGCGCGCGGAGTTCAAGCACATGGAGTATTTCTATTTCCACAACTGTGTTTACGAGAAGCTGTGGAAGGAAAACCGCCGCCGGCA
>CALHUA010000121.1 GCA_938039915.1 uncultured Anderseniella sp. | reverse complement strand
CAGGTGTATCTGGTGGCTCCACGCTGCAGTTGCTGACGCCACTGCAGGAGATGCGCGAAAAATTCTGCACGAAATGCGCTGAAGCTGCTGCTCCCAATTGTCCAGGAGGACGGCATGATGAATCCGAAAACCGCGCACGGGATACGGTTGGCGCTGGCGTGTTTGTGCATTCTTGGCGCAATGCCAATTATCGCCAACAGCCGGCCATTGGAATTCAGTGCGCTCAGTTTCGCGTTGTTCCTGTCGATCTGGCAGATCTTGTTCGGTTTGCCGTTGTTCCTGTGGGAACTCCGCTCAGGCGACAGCGGCGTCTTTTCATCGCGTAACCAGGAGCACAGAACGGTTCGAACCATCAGCGTAACACTGATCACGGGCATGATGTTCGGACTGTCGACGTATCTCTATGTCCTCGGGGTCGAGAAGGCCGGCGCGGTCAATGCCGCCATCGCCATGCAGGCATACCCGCTGTTCGCGATTTTGTGGGAGACGGTGTTCCTGAAACGTCGCAAGACAGCAGTTGAACTGGCCCTGACTCTGGTGCTTGTCGGTACGCTGTATTATCTTGGTACCGGAGGAACCTGGCGGATTGACGGGTTCTCCATATGGTTTCTGGTCGCACTCGGTGTACCGTTTCTGTGGAGCATTGCGCATGTGCTGATCAAGGAGGAACTGGGGCGCACTGCCATAACCCCGGCACAGGTCACGTTGTTTCGTGTAGCGATTTCCGCAGTGTTTCTGGCCTGTGTTCTGGCATTGGCCGGGCCTGCCGGATTCCTGCAGGCACTGACGCGGGTGGACCTGCAGGTTTTTGCAGCGGCCATGGGGCTGGTCTACTATCTTGAACTGATTGTCTGGTTCTACGCCGTCAGACACATAGATGTTTCACTGGCCAGTTCAATAACGGCACCCTGGCCGGCACTGACCATGGTGCTGGCCGTCATTTTCCTGGGCGATCGAATAGAAATTCATCAGGTTTTCGCATTCCTTGTCGTGGTCGTTGCAATCTATGGTTTGATTGCTGCCGGGATGCGAAAAGAGCGGGTGCAGGCAGGTTAGGCCGGATCGGTTTCACAATGCTGCCCGGCCAGGTGAAACATTTCCAGCCATGCCGTATTGACTAGGGCGGGTGCCGGTTTGACGTCTCGATCCGCACCTGGCCATCGTTCAGAAAGCAGGATTTGTCAAACAGTGACAGGTCGAGCGGATTGGGCAACCGCACATCGCCGAGATCGGGACACGGTTTGGCTGCGGCATCATAGGACCGGTCGATCTGGGAAATGAACACGATGATCAAACCAGTGTCGCGCGCGAATGCTTTCAATGCCTGGACCTGCACGGTCAGTTCCGGGCTGCTGCGCTTGTGATCCAGAATCTGCAGATAGTCTATGACCACGACCGTGCCTGACTGGGCAGACGCCAGCCGAGCCATGATGTAGTCGGCATTGATGGCGTCGGAATTGTCGAATTCAAACCGGTCGTCGAAGGTTTCTGTATCTCCACCGATGATTTTGAAGCGGGACACAATGTCGGTCTCATTGTATTCAAGCGTGAAAAACATGCCCCGTCGACCAAGTTTCAAGGCGTCCACGATGAGCTTGAGGCCCATCATTGTCTTGCCATGACCGGGACGTGCGCCCAGCAGGACAAGGTCTCCCGGCTTCAGTCTGGCCAGTAGTTCACTGGAGGGCGTGGCTGCAGCCGCATTTGCAGCGAGCAGGCTCCAACTGTTGAAGCCCTCCTGTCGGGCGATCCGGTCCAGCGCCTTGTTGAGCGGAATGTCATCCTCCCGCGACAGGGCCCTGGCCCGGCGCTTGAGATGATAAATGGGGGCAGACAGTTTCATATCAAAAAAACCTCCTATTGCGGGCGGTTTTCACAATCCCTCCTTATGTGTGTTGCCCGAACAGTCGGTTCGATGAAAATGAAACCCCGTATGGCATGTACTTTCCCGGATGGAGGGGGGAGGCATGGGTTGCAGCCTTGTGCAGAGTATGGACCAACGCGATGTGATTCAACATACCCCTGCGACGTGAATTGCAATCGGGCATCGCTCACATACCGGTTTGCCGCAGAGTGAAGATGTCCCCCGATTGGCTCGAAAGCATGATCGAAGTCAATGATATGAAGCGCAGTTGCCCGTAGCCTGTTGCCGGAAGCGGGGTGGTATAGTTTCGATGGTTGGATAATGTGATGAGTTCGCATGCTGTTGAAGGTCAGGCGCAAGCTGGTTCACCGGTTTCCGGTGACGAGAAGGGGGTGTGTCCTGACGGCGAAGTAACCGCCCACTCCACAGGCAGGTCGTTATCTGCAGGACCGCATTTGTTCGAGCGTGACTCTTATGCATCGACTGCATTTCAGGAAATCCTGGACCGTTCGTTTCATGCATTCGCGGCCCGCGCCACAGCCGGACTTTCGCCCAGCGCATTGGCCGGGGCCTGGGCCGACTGGGCAGTGCATCTCATGACCTCTCCCGGCAAACAGGTGCAACTGGCGGAGAAAGCCGCCAGGAAAACACAAAGGCTGCTCCGGTATTCAGCCATGTGTGCAACCGGCAATGAGCATACCTCATCGTGTATCGAGCCGCTTGCCCATGACCGCCGGTTTCGCGGCAAGGCCTGGCAGCAGTGGCCGTTCAATCTGATGTACCAGTCGTTTCTGCTGAATCAGCAATGGTGGCACAATGCAACGACCGGTGTTCGCGGTGTCACAAAACAACATGAGAACGTGGTTGAGTTCGCCACAAGGCAAATACTCGACGTGTTCTCGCCCTCCAACTACGCATTCACAAACCCCGAGGTCATCGACGCCACGCGGAGGCAGGGTGGACAAAACCTGGCGCGGGGCTGGCAGAATTTCATGGAAGACTGGGATCACGTCGTCAGTGGCAGGAAGCCTGAAGGTGCAGAGGATTTTGTGGTGGGAACCGATCTGGCAGCGACACCCGGTAAGGTTGTCTACCGCAACAGGCTGATCGAACTGATCCAGTACACACCGGTGACCGAAAAAGTGCATGCCGAACCGATCCTGATCGTGCCGGCCTGGATCATGAAATACTACATTCTCGACTTGTCGACCCACAATTCTCTGGTGAATTACCTGATCGGGCAGGGGTTCACGGTATTCATGGTGTCATGGAAGAACCCCGATCCGGATGATCGTGACCTGGGCATGGACGACTATCGCACGTTGGGGGTGATGCGCGCTCTGGATGTGGTTGAGAATATAACAGGCGGTGCGCACATACATGGTGTCGGATACTGCCTGGGCGGCACTTTGTTGTCGATCGCAGCCGCCACCATGGCGCGCGATGGCGACGAGCGTCTGAAGACACTGTCCCTGTTTGCCGCACAGGTTGATTTTACCGAAGCGGGCGAACTGATGCTGTTTGTCAATGAGAGCCAGGTGACATTCCTGGAAGACCTGATGTGGGAGCAGGGGTTTCTTGATACCAAACAGATGGCCGGTGCTTTTCAGCTGTTGCGGTCGAATGACCTGATCTGGTCGCGCATGGTGCATGACTATCTGATGGGCGACAGGGCCGGACTGAGTGACCTGATGGCCTGGAATGCTGATGCTACCCGCATGCCCTACAAGATGCATTCGCAATATCTGCGCCAGTTGTTTCTGAACAACGACCTGGCCGAGGGTCGCTACCTGGTGGAAGGTCGTCCGGTTACGGTGTCCGATATCCGGGCCCCGGTGTTTGCCGTGGGCACGGAGCGGGATCATGTCGCACCATGGCGTTCAGTCTACAAGTTTCATCTTCTCTCGGACACGGAGGTTAGTTTCCTGCTGACGAATGGCGGGCACAATGCCGGCATTGTCTCCGAGCCCGGACACCCCCGCCGTCACTATAGGCTCACCACCATGGTGCACGATGAACCTTACATGGATCCCGAGACCTGGATTGCGCAGACCATCGAGAAACAGGGGTCATGGTGGCCTGAATTTTCAAACTGGCTGAAGGCCCGTTGCGGCGAAATGGGTCCGACACCGCCGATGGGAAATGCCGATCTGGAGATCATGGCGATCTGTGATGCACCAGGCACCTACATTTTTCAGTCATAGGTTGCACTTCGCTTGCGATGCGGTGGAAACTGTCTTTGATGCGGGCATTGCTGACCGGCTTTGCCGACATGAATGCAATTGATGAAGATCAACGTGAAGGCCTGCTTTTGCTGCGAACATGCAGCCCGGAAACGGTTGTCCGAATTGCAATCTGGCCCAACGGGCCGCCGACGGTGAACAATTCAAGTGAACTCAGATGGAAGATCAATACCCATTGTCTGTGATAGCGCGTGATCGTACCAGCCTTTATGAGATTTGTGACGACATGGAACAAATTGCCGATCAGCTTGGCGGCTCGATCGATATTCAACTGTGCGGCTCTGTTCTGTCCCGGTTGCGACAGGATCTGCTGCATCACCAGCAGGATGAAGATGTGTTTTTCGCGCTGCTCCAGCATCGCAACCCGGACGACGCACTGCTTGCAAGATGTGTAAGTCTGGCTCAAACGGAGCATATCGCCATCGGGTCCCATGCGCTGGAACTTGCAGAGCCGATTGGTGACATCTGCGCGGGCAGGAAAACCAATAACGCTGATGCGACCGGATACCTGCTGAGAAGCTGTTTTGAATACATCCGCCAGCATTTGCGCTGGGAAGACGCAATCTTTTTCGCCGGAAGAAAATATGGTGTCGAAAGTGTCGATAGCGCGGCTCTCAGAGCCGGATTGACCAGAAATCGCAGCTTGCGGGATCGCCATCTGCGGGTGGCGGATTAAACAGGCCGGCCTTTAGCAATTGTCCTGATCGTGGTCGTCTTCGTAGCTCTGGGCGATCTGCTGCAAACGCGGGACATTGCGGAGTTCTATAGACTTGGCATCGAGCAAATCGATTATGCCGTCGGACTTGAGTTTGCTGATATTCCGGCTGACGGTTTCAATTGTCATCCCGAGCAGACCGGCAATCTCTTCCCGTTTCAGCGGGAAGTAAATGACGGATCCAGGGTCGCCTTGGCTTCTGTGTGGGCAGGCACTTCGGTTTTCCTTCCACAGCCAGAGGATAAAACGCGCCATCTTTTCCTGTGCGCCCAATTTGCCGAGAACAGTCATCCACTGTCTCGCCTGTTTCAGGTCACTGACTGTCTGTTCAAGTAACCGGTGTTCGAGTTCCGGATTGGCTCTGAGCACGGCACCGAACTGGGACCGCCGGAAGCAACACAGTTTCACATCGGTTACACATTCGGCATTTTCGTTGCTTAAGGAGGACACCGGATTGCCGAGGCTGTCGGCCGCCGACAGCAGTCCGACAATCTGCTCCCGGCCATCGGGCAAAATCTGGGTCAGTTTGACGACGCCGGACATGATGACCGCGAACAGCTGGCTGCTTTCACCCTGATGCAGAATGACTTCCCCGGCTGTCAGGGTCCGATGGGTCATTATGTCGGACAATTCACCGATGTCCGATGCACCCAGCGCATCACAAATCGCATGATGGCGCACCGGGCATTGCGCGCATCGCAAATCCATTTCAAAATCCGGTTCGGGTTCGGACACTTGCACCACCTCTCACAGTGCGTGAACAGCTCACGCGGAGTGTACACGTGAAAGTCACTCTGCGGAGGAAAATTTCAATTGCAGTGGGCGCATGGCTGCTGCCCTGATCCTGATTGGCAATGTGTTGTGGTCCTGTAGATAACTCACTGTGTGCCTCATTTAGCCCTTTCCACACTGCACGACTCCAGCTAAACGTTAATTCCCATGGCGCGATATATTTTCATCACCGGCGGCGTGGTTTCCTCACTTGGCAAAGGCCTGGCATCAGCAGCTCTGGGAGCATTGCTGCAAGCCCGCGGATATTCGGTCCGCCTGCGGAAGCTCGACCCTTATCTCAACGTTGATCCCGGCACCATGAGCCCGTATCAGCACGGCGAAGTATTTGTCACCGATGACGGGGCTGAAACAGACCTGGATCTTGGTCATTATGAACGCTTTACCGGCAGAGCAGCCACCCAGGCCGACAACATCACCACCGGACGGATTTACCAGGACATCATCGCCAAGGAGCGACGCGGCGATTATCTGGGAGCCACTGTCCAGGTAATCCCGCACGTTACCGATGCCATCAAGGCGTTCATCGCAGACGGCAATGACGATTACGATTTCGTGCTGTGTGAGGTAGGCGGCACGGTAGGTGATATAGAGGGTTTGCCGTTTTTTGAAGCAATCCGCCAGTTCGGACAGGAAGCGCCGCGCGGCCAGTGCATCTATCTGCACCTGACACTTTTGCCGTGGATACCGGCTGCCGGAGAACTGAAAACCAAGCCGACGCAGCATTCAGTCAAGGAACTGCGCTCAATCGGCATTCAGCCCGATGTTCTGATGTGCCGTGCAGACAGGGAGATCCCTGAAAACGAGCGCCGCAAGATTGCACTGTTCTGTAATGTGCGCCCCGGCGCGGTCATTCAGGCGCTTGATGTGAAGACAATCTACGAAGTGCCGCTTGCCTATCACCGCGAAGGGCTGGACGACGAGATACTGGCGGCATTCGGCATCGAAGGTGCGCCGGCGCCCAAGCTCGATATGTGGAACGACATCGTCAGCCGCATCAAGGAGCCCGAGGGCGAGGTGACAATCGCTGTTGTGGGCAAGTATACCGGACTGCTGGATGCCTATAAATCACTCAATGAAGCGCTTGTGCATGGCGGTATCGCCAACAAGGTGAAAGTCAATATCGAATGGATTGAATCAGAGGTTTTCGAAGCTGAAGACCCTACGCCGCTGCTGGAACACGTGCACGGCATACTGGTTCCCGGCGGCTTTGGCGAGCGGGGCGTGGAAGGCAAGATTGCCGCGGTCACCTTCGCGCGCGAACGCAATGTGCCGTATTTCGGGATTTGCCTCGGCATGCAGATGGCGTGCATTGAAACTGCGCGGTCGCTGGCCGGTATATCAGCCGCGTCTTCAACTGAATTTGGTGAGACCAAAGAGCCGGTTGTCGGCCTGATGACCGAGTGGATGCGCGGCAATGAACTGGAGCAGCGCGCCAATGAAGGTGATCTCGGCGGCACCATGCGGCTGGGGGCTTATGCGGCCAGACTCGAGCCGGGCTCAAGAGTTGCCGGTATCTACGGTGGAGAGGAAATTTCCGAACGCCACCGGCACCGTTATGAGGTCAACACCCGGTATCGTGACAAGCTTGAAGATGCCGGGCTCAGTTTCTCCGGTACATCACCGGACGGGCTGTTGCCGGAAATTGTTGAAATTCCCGGCCATGCGTGGTTTGTCGGCGTGCAATATCACCCGGAACTGAAGTCACGGCCGTTTGAACCGCATCCGCTGTTTGCGTCATTCATTGAAGCGGCGGTTGAGCAAAGCCGCCTAGTATAGGTATCATCGGTTGATGAACATTTTTCGGTCATTCACTCATGTCTGGCTTGTGCTGGCGCTGTTGCTGGCAGGTTCAGCGCTTGCATCAGCTCAGACCGAAGGGCAGTCGGGTGGCCAGCCGACAGGACAGTCCGTCGAGACAACGACAGGCCAGAACACCGAACAACCGAAAGCCGAAGGTCGTGTTTCAGCCGTTGCCCTGCCGGCTGGCATCAGGGAAGCTGCCGGCAAGGCCAGGCGGGTGGCCGCCGATATCAGCAAGACCCTTCAGGATCTGAAGGCCAAGCTGGCCGATCCATCGCTGCCTGCAGGTGAGCTGGCAAAGGCGCGTGAGCAGCTGGAGATTGAGCGGGAACGCGCCAAGGTGGTTGACCTCGAACTCACGTCTCCGCTGGCGCAGATGGAAGCACAGGTGAACAGGCTGGGGCCTGCGCCAAAAGACGGTGCGACGGAGCCTGAAACCGTTGCCGCCCAGCGCGCGGAACTTGAACGTGTGCGCGGGGTGCTACTCGGCGCACGTGCCGAGCTGGCGCTTGCGGCAGGAGCGGCAGATCAGCTCGCCAGCCAGGCAGGTCAACTTGAGCGCACGCGTTACTTCGACAGGCTGTTCAAACACGAAAAATCAATTTTGGCGCCAAACCTTTGGTCTGATGGTCTTGCCAGGGTTTCCGATATTTGGCTGCGATCGCAAAGACTGGTGTCAGGCTACTACAAACTGATCGCGGAAAATAATGGCGCATGGGTGGCCTGGTTCCTGCTGGCCGCGTTCGTGGCGCTTGCCACGGGTGGTTATCAGGCCTGCCGTATGCTGGCTCTCCGTGTGCGTTCGGGCAAGGCGCCGAATGGCGAACTTGGCAAACTGATACGTGTTGTGGCTGTGCCCATCGGCTACGGCCTGGTTGCGGCTGTCGCGACGACTATCTTCGGTCTGTTGTTGTTTGAACTTGGCGCGGAGTCAGCGCGCATCGAGCAGTTCTATACTGCGTTTGCCGTGCTGATGGTGTTGTTTGCGTTTACCCGCGGCCTCGCAAGATCAATTCTGTCTCCGACCCAACCCGACTGGCGAATAGCCAATCTGTCAACAAAGGTGGCCCAGAAGTGGCTTAACCTGCTGACGATTGCGTTCGTCATAATGGCGGCCAGTTCCGTGCTCAACGAACTGTTCCTGGTCGTCAACCTGTCAGATGAAATGACGGCATTGCGACGGGCGATTGTGCTTCCGGCGTTGATGTTCATTCTTGTGAGGCTGATCCTGATTGCGCAGCGTGACAGGCGCAGCGATGATGCAGAGCAGTTCAGTACGGTGTATTTTTCCTGGGCAAATTACCTGGTCCAGCCAATCTGGTTGCTGGTGCTTGCCACGGGACTGGCGCTGATTACCGGTTACATAACGCTGGCAAGTTACATTGTCGGCAATATTGTTGTTGTCGGCGTCGTGGTCAGTTTCCTGTATTGCATTCGCCGTCTGGCCGATGCTTTCGTAGCGCAGAGTATTTCCGAAGGCAGCCGCATATCCGAGACGCTGAAACATACGTTTTCCATGTCGGAACAAGGTATCAAGCGGTCGGGCATTGCGCTCAATGCAGTTGTTGACTTCACGCTTTTGCTACTCGGCCTGCCTTTGCTGCTGGGCCTGACTGCACTGTCATGGGTGGACGTGCGCAGCTGGTTTTCCACCGCGTTTTTCGGATTTGATATCGGCGACATTACCATTTCGCTGTCGTCCATCCTGCTGGCGGTTGGCGTGTTTGTGGTCGGTCTGGTACTGACCCGTTTTATCACCGGATGGCTGGATCGGCGTATTCTGTCTGCTACAGACATGGATGCAGGGGTGCGCAATTCGATCCGCACCGGGGCCAGCTATACTGCAACCATTCTGGCGCTTCTGGTGGCGTTCGCCGCCGCCGGTGTCAATTTCGGCAATATCGCCATTGTGGCTGGTGCCCTGTCGGTCGGTATTGGTTTTGGTCTGCAGTCCATCGTCAACAACTTCGTGTCCGGTCTTATCCTGTTGGCGGAACGCCCGATCAAGGTGGGTGACTGGGTGTCGGTGACGGCGGGTGAGGGGACGGTCACTAAAATCAACGTGCGTGCCACCGAGATTGAAACCTTCGACCGCTGTTCGATCATTGTGCCGAACTCGAGCCTGATTTCAGATGCAGTGCAGAACTGGACCCATGGCGATGTGATGGGACGCTGCAAGGTGGCGGTGGGTGTGAGTTACGATGCTGACCCGCAACAGGTGCACGATATTCTCGTACAGTGTGCGAGTGATCATCCGCGTGCCATGGCCTATCCGTTACCATCGGTCCTGTTCAAGGATTTCGGCGCAAGTTCGTTGGACTTTGAGCTGAGGGTGTTTATCAATGACGTGAACTGGGTCGCCTTTGTCGGCAGTGAGCTGCGGTTCTCCATCCACAAGGCGCTCAAGGAAGCGGGTATCGAAATTCCGTTCCCGCAGCGCGACATCAATGTGCGGGGTCTCCGGGAAGTGGTCTCCGAAACAGTGCAGCCAAAGGCAAGGCCTGCACGCAAAGCAAAGCCGAAAGGTTAAGTATGGCTGGTCTTGATCATGTGGTTCACTGCACAAGCAACTTTGAAGGCTTGCGCACCACCATGGCACAGATCGGCTTTACCCTGACCCCGCCCGCGGAACATCCGTTTGGTACCGGTAACTCGCTGGTTCAGCTTGACGGATTTTTCCTGGAATTTCTGCATTTGCCAAATCCGCATCTGGTGCCGAAGGTGGCCGATGGTGAATTCGGCTTTGCAGCACACAATGCCGATTACCTGAAAGACGGTGGCGAGGGGATCTCGATGCTGGTGTTTGAAAGTGCCGACGCTGGTGCCGAACAAGCCCGGTTTGTCAATGAGGGGCTGGATACCTACAAGACGTTTGATTTCTCCAGACTGGCAAAGCAGCCAGACGGTGAAGAAGTCACAGTGGGCTTCTCTCTTGCCTTCGCCACCCATGCAGACATGGGCAGGGTGGCGTTTTTCTATTGCCAGCAGCATGCGCCGCAATATTTCTGGAAATCAGAGTATCAGCGCCACGCCAACACTGCCGTGGGGATCGGTGAAGTTGCCATGGTTGCGTCCCAGCCCTTGCACTATGCGGGGTTCCTTGAGACGTTGAGCCAGGGCGAAACCGTTGTGTCGGCAGACAACATGGTGCGGATCAGGACACCGCGGGGGGAATTGGCCATGTACGCGCCATCTGCGTTTGAAACAGCTTTCGGATTTGCAGCGCCGTCGCTTGCCGACGGACCGGTGCTGGCCGGGTACCGGATCGAGGTGGAAAACCGGGAAGTGGCCCTGAACCAGCTTGACGCGGCGCATGTTGCATGGCGCGAGACGCCGTCTGGCCATGCGATCGGGCCGGATGTCGCGTCAGGTGCGGTCATGGCGTTTTCAGAGGTTTTCTGACGGCGATGCTGGATCCGAAACTGACAGGTATGCAGAACCTTGAACGCCTGCGTGATGCCGGCGGGCGTGCACCGCTTGGCAGCCTCATGGACTTCCGGCTAGTCGACGTTGGAGATGGATTTGCAGTGTTTGAAGGCAATCCTGGCGCAAAGCACTACAACCCTGCCGGTACGGTGCACGGCGGATGGATTTCGTCGATTCTCGACAGTGCCTTAGGCTGCGCAATTCACTCGCGACTTGAAGCTGGCCAGGGCTATACGACGGTGGAACTGAAAATCAACATGGTGCGGGCGCTGACGGACCAAACCGGGCCGGTGAGCGCGCGCGGCGCAGTCATCCACCTGGGCCGCCGGGTGGCGACGTCTGATGCCCGGCTGGAGGACAAAAACGGCAGGCTGCTGGCACACGGGTCGTGCACATGCATGATCCTTTGAAAACTCGGGCGCCTGACCACCGTCGAGATGTCTGAAACGACAGTAGATACGCTTGTTCTGGGCGCCGGTGCGGCGGGCATGATGTGTGCGATCCATGCAGCAGCTCGCGGTGGCAGGGTTATGATTATCGATCATGCCCGAAAACCCGGTGAAAAAATTCGCATAAGCGGCGGTGGGCGTTGCAATTTCACAAATCTGTACACGGCGCCGCAGACTTTCATTTCCAACAATCCCCATTTCGCAAAATCGGCACTGAAACGCTATACGCAGCATGATTTTATCACGCTGGTGCAACAGCACGGCATTGCCTTCCACGAGAAAACCCTCGGCCAGTTGTTTTGTGACGGGTCGGCCACCGAGATCATCGATATGCTGCTGGCGGAGATGGCCAGGGCGGGAGTTGAGTTGCGGCTGGAAACCAGTATCAGCGCTGTTTGCAAGACCGATACCGGGTTCGACGTCGAACTTTGCCAATATGGCCAATCAACACGAATGTCATGCCGCAACTTCGTGGTGGCGTGTGGCGGCAAGTCAATACCGAAAATGGGGGCCAGCGGGTTTGGCTACCGGATCGCCGGGCAGTTCGGCCTGAAAGTCACCGACACAAGGCCAGCGTTGGTGCCACTGACATTCTCCGAACCGGTGCTTGCCGCGTTCGAGCCCCTGGCGGGTGTGTCCGCAGACGCGGAGGTCAGTTGCGGCAAGGCGGCATTTGCCGAAGCGCTGCTATTCACTCATCGCGGTTTGTCTGGCCCGGCGATCCTTCAGATATCGTCTTACTGGCGTGAGACTGCCCCGATCATGGTGAATTTGTTGCCTGGGCGTGAAGTGTTTGGTGAGTTGAAAAGCATGCGCAAGGGTCATGGCAGGAAGGCAATTGCGACCGTGGTTGGCGAGTTTCTGCCCAACCGGCTGGCGGGATACGTTTGCGAAAACGCCGGTATCACCGGCAATCTGGCGGACCTGTCGGACAAGGCCTTAATGGCTATATCAGCAGCTATCGGACAGTGGCAGGTTTATCCCGTCGGTACGGAAGGCTATCGCACCGCGGAAGTGACGCTCGGCGGTGTGGACACGCAAGGCCTGAGTTCGCGCAGCATGCAGGCAAAGCAAGTGCCGGGACTGTATTTCATCGGCGAGGTGGTCGATGTGACCGGTTGGCTCGGCGGGTATAATTTCCAGTGGGCATGGTCGTCCGGCTGGGCGGCAGGCACTGCCATAGCAGAGACGGGAAACGGGTAATGAGCGATCGGACGAATGAACTTGGACAGCCCATCGGGTTTGATGTTCCGGACTGGACACCTTGTTCCAGGCCGCCGAGCGAACCCATGCAGGGGCGCTATGTGCGGCTGGAACCGATCAATGCGGCCATCCATGCACAAGACCTGTTCGAGGCGTTTGCTGCCGACAGAGAAAACCGCATCTGGACCTATCTGCCATACGGATCGTTTGTGAGTGTCGATGACTGCAGGGCCTGGATAGAGACCACCTGCCTGGGCGATGATCCGATGTTTCATGCCATCGTTGATGGTGACACGGGCAGGGCGGTCGGGGTTGCCAGTTACCTGCGAATCGAGCCTGCCGTCGGCGTGATCGAGGTCGGGCACATCAACTATTCGCCGGCTTTGCAGAAGACGCGCGGTGCCACCGAGGCAATGTTCCTGATGATGCAGCGGGTGTTCGGGGAACTGGGCTACCGCAGGTATGAATGGAAGTGTGACGCCCTGAATGCAGGATCATGCGCTGCTGCCGGGCGGCTCGGCTTCAGCTATGAAGGCCAGTTCCGCCAGGCCACCATGTACAAGGGCCGCAACCGGGACACCAACTGGTATGCGATCCTGGACACCGAGTGGCCGACGCTGGAACGTGCTTATGAAGCCTGGCTGGAGCCGTCGAATTTTGATGAGAACGGTGTCCAGAAATCAAGCCTTGCCAGCCTGATCGGGCGTGCTCGGTCCTAGGGTCTGGACGGTAGCCGCCATCGGGCCGGTGTGCTGCAACCATACCTTTTCATATTGGATTCGACTCAATCTCCGGTTCGGCATAGTCTGATCGCACCAATCATTGCCAGTAGTGCAATTCGATCATCTTCAGTACTGCGTAACCCTGATCAGTTCGTTGCCGACAGCGCACCAGTTTGAGGATGCTTAGCATGCCTGCTTCCAGTTCCAGCCGTTTCATGACCCTGGTCATGATCAAGCCGACCCATTATGATGATAACGGCTATCCGATCACCTGGTTCCGATCGATAATCCCATCCAACACACTTGCCGCCCTTAATGGGATTGCTTCCGACTGCAACACGCGCAAGGTGCTTGGCGATGATGTCGAACTGGTGCTTGAACCTTATGATGAGTGCAACCGACGCATTCAGCCGAAAAAAATCATTGCATCGATCCGGGCCCGCGGCGGCAAAGCTTTGATATGCATGGTTGGTGTTCAGACCAATCAGTTTCCCCGCGCAATCGATCTGGCCAAACCATTCCTCGATGCCGGCCTGCCCGTGGCATTGGGCGGATTTCATGTTGCCGGATGTCTGTCCATGCTGGACGAGTTGCCACCTGAAATCAGTGCGGCAATGGATATGGGAATATCCATGTTTGCCGGCGAGGCCGAGGAAGGCCGGCTGGATGAAGTCTTGCGGGATGCCTGGAACGGGTCGTTGAAACCGCTTTACAATTACATTGATGACTTGCCGGCGCTTGACGGTCAGCCGGCGCCCAATCTGTCCGCTGATGTGCTTGCGCTCACGCACGGCAGTTTTTCCAGTTTTGACCTTGGCCGCGGGTGCCCGTTCCAATGTTCTTTCTGCACAATCATCAATGTTCAGGGGCGCAAGAGCAGATTTCGCACGCCTGATGACCTGGAGAGAATTGTCCGCGAAAATGCTGCGCAGGGGATCCAGGACTTTTTCGTAACGGACGACAATCTGGCACGCAATCGTCACTGGGAAGCGTTTTTTGACAGATTGATTGAGTTGAAGACGTCAGAAGGGCTCAGGGTGGGTCTTATCATTCAGGTAGATACGCTGTGTCACAAGATACCGAATTTTATCGAAAAAGCCAAAAAGGCAGGCGTGAGACGAACGTTCATCGGGCTGGAAAACATTAATCCTGACAATTTGCTGGGAGCAAAAAAGCGCCAGAACAAAATCACCGATTACCGGGAGATGTTGCAAAAATGGTCGGATCACGGAGTCTATACCTGGTGCGGCTACATCACGGGATTTCCTGCTGACACGAAGGAATCCATCCTTCGGGATATCGAGATTATCAAGCGGGAGTTACCGGTCGATATACTCGAGATTTTCTTTCTGACGCCGCTTCCGGGATCGGAAGATCACCGTAACCTTTTGAAGGCCGGCCAGTGGATGGATCCGGACCTCAACAAATATGATCTGCATCATCGCCTTACCCATCATGGCAAAATGACTGATACAGAATGGGAAGACGCCTACAAAGCTGCGTGGGACAGCTATTTTTCTGACGAGCACATTGAAACCGTAGCACGCCGTCACGGCGCGTCCGGCAAGCGCGACCCCGGCAAGGTCGTGCAGTTCATGACGCATTTCCGTGTGCTGTATGACGTGGAAGGAATACACCCGCTGGAAGGTGGCGTTTTCCGGTTGAAGTACCGCACCGACCGCCGTCCTGACCGTCCGATGGAGTTGCCCGGGGTGTTTCACCTCAAGCTGGCTGGAGAGATCGTCTGGAAACTCTGGAACTATGCCGCCTACACCATCAAGGCGCTCCGGATTGCCCACAAGGTGAGATCGGATCCGAAGCGGCTCGACTATATGGACACTGCAATCTCCGTTGCCTCGGATACCGAGCACGATGTGCTGGAAATTTTCACGGAGACATCCGGCGGGACAGGTGCAGTAGAAAAGAAGCGCGCTGCAGACCGGCGCCGGGAGATTTTTTCGCCAGCAATCACCAAGGTGCTGGCTGCCGACCGGTAGGCAGGGCTCTAGACCTGAACGGTCAAAATCTGATCCAGGGGTTTCTTGACGGTGGCCGCCTTCGGGATAGTGGCGTTCTTACCGGCATGACCGGCTGCGATGATCATGACCGGTTTTTCCGACGCCGGCCGGTTGAGCAACTGGTTCAGGAACTTCATCGGGTTGGGAGTGTGGATCAGCGATGACAACCCGGCCATGTGCAAGGCGGTGATCAGGAAACCGGTGGCCAGGCCGACGCTTTCCGGGACGTAGTAATTCTTGTAGCGGGACCCATTGTCGAATTCGCCCCAGCGCTGGGCAAACACGATGATCAGCCAGGGCGCGGTCTCAAGATGCGGTTTGTCGGGACCGGTGCCGATGGGCTCCAGCGCCTTTATCCATTCATCACCGGCGGACCCGCCGTAAAAATTGCGTTCTTCTTGTTCCGCAGCCTGGCGGATTCGACGCTTGAGATCTGCATTGGCGACGGCCACGAAATGCCACGGCTGATGGTTGGCACCCGACGGTGCGCGACCTGCCGCGGCGATACAGGTCTCGATGACATTTTGCGGTACCGGCGTGCTGGCGAAATCGCGCACTGTGTGCCTGGTCTTTATGGTTTCCAGAAAAGAGGATGCCGCTGCCAGGCTATCGGCATCGCTCAACGGATTGCGCCCGATCAGGGGCACTGCTTCGTATTTCAAACTGTCTTTGGAGATCATGGCGTGCCGAATCCTGTGTCGGTCGATGAACGAATCATGCAAATTTTTCCGAACGCCGCAACCGGGCGTTAACCTTGTTGCGGCATCGTCCCGGGTTATTGCGGTCGCATTTCGGAGCTAGACTCCGGTGTCCAGCCTGTCTGGAAATGCGCGTGTTAGTGAAGCGTAATGTGTGGAGACACTTGTATGTTGGCGGTGAAGCAAGAGCCGGAAGCGGCTGATTTTTGGGCCTGGTTTGAAGATAACCAGACTGTTCTGGCCGAATTGGCCGTCAAGCTTGATGACATGACCATGGACGAACTGGAGCCTGTTCTGGATGAACTGGCGCTGGAAATCCATGACGTTGATGACCGGCTGTTTGCCGAACTTGATGTCACTGAAGACGGGTCGCCTGTTCTACTGATCACTGCTGAAGGCGAGCGCGAGGCCCTGCTGGCTGCGCGCGACGTCGTGGCTCTGGCTCCCGATAACAAGGGCTGGGTGTTCAAGGCATTGCGCGATCGTGAAGAGCTGAGTGATCAACTTTCCTTGCCGGGTGGTGGTGAAGTCGATATCCGGGAAGCCGTTTTCGTGCTGGAGGTTCATGAGGGCAAGGCAGAGATTGCCATCGGCCTTGATGACTGGGACGAAGAGCGTGCGGAAGATTACAGCCTTGCTGCCGAAAACCTGGTGGAGCTGGCACTGGGGGAAGCTGATTATTCAGCCGGCGTCTCCGGTGTCATGGCCTTGCCGCTGAAGGACCTCGCCGAAGAAGCCGATCCCTGGCCGCTGAAAGCGCTGACAAGCGAGTTTGATAATCAGCTGGGTGGGTAGGGTTTATCCCGCTCGGTAGGGTTTGTCCCGCTCACGCAAGCAGCCAGACGGCTGCGCTCCGCTGGGGCGCACTTCGTGCGGCGGTCGGTCGACCTTGCCTCGGCACTTCGTACCTCGGTTTGGAATTCATCACTAAATTTGTTCGGGGTCGGAGACCGGGGTGGTTTGTCCCGCTCACGCAAGCAGCCTGACGGCTGCTCTCCGCTGGGGCGCACTTCGTGCGGCGCGCAGTCGCGCTTGCCTCAGCACTAGTGTGCCTCGGACTGGAGTTCATCACCAATTTTGTTCAGGGTCGGAGAACGGCGCGAAGCACGAAGTGCTGGGTAAAGCTGTTCGACCACTAATAATGACCCTGTGCGCCCGTGCCGGATAGACTCTGGTGCGGGCGTTGTCTTATATGCGGCTTCAACATTCTCCACTGATCTGAGGGGCCCTGGCTTTCCATGACCGAAATCGTTCACGTACATGCGCGCGAAATTCTTGATAGCCGGGGCAACCCGACCGTGGAGGTGGATGTGGCCCTGGCGGACGGATCGTTCGGCCGGGCTGCGGTGCCGTCGGGTGCGTCGACCGGGGCGCATGAGGCGGTGGAACTGCGCGATGGTAACAAGAAGCGGTACCTTGGCAAGGGTGTCAGCAAGGCGGTGGCAGCGGTCAACGGCAAGATCAGCGATGCGATACTGGGCCACGACGGTGAAGACCAGACGCTGATCGATGCGACCATGATCGACCTGGATGGTACGCCAAACAAGGCCAAGCTGGGGGCCAACGCCATTCTCGGTGTGTCGCTGGCTGTGGCCAAGGCGGGCGCGCAAGCCTGCGGCCAGCCATTGTATCGCTATGTGGGCGGCACCTCTGCGCGGATATTGCCGGTGCCGATGATGAATATCATCAATGGCGGGGCACATGCCGACAACCCGATTGATTTTCAGGAATTCATGATCATGCCTGTGGGAGCGTCATCCATTGCGGACGCCGTGCGCATGGGCGCAGAGGTTTTCCACACGTTGAAAGGCGAACTGAAAAAGGCCGGTCACAACACCAATGTGGGTGACGAGGGCGGTTTCGCGCCGGACCTGCCGTCTGCCGAGGCGTCGCTTGACTTTATCATGGAGGCTTGCGCGAAAGCCGGTTTCAAGGCTGGCAAGGACATGTATCTGGCTCTCGATTGTGCAGCGTCTGAATTCTACAAGGCAAAGAAGTATGACTATGAAGGCGAAGGCGTGAAGCGTTCTTCGTCGGAGCAGGCGCACTATCTGGCCAAGCTGGCCAGGGATTACCCGATCATCTCCATCGAAGACGGCATGCATGAAGATGACTGGAAGGGCTGGAAGGAACTGACGGACCTGGCCGGCAGCACATGCCAGCTGGTCGGTGATGACCTGTTCGTTACCAATCCAGAGCGCTTGCAAACCGGCATCAGCAAAGGCGTGGCCAACTCCATCCTTGTCAAGGTCAACCAGATCGGCTCGCTGACGGAAACTCTGGCTGCCGTGGATATGGCACACAGGGCAGGGTATACGGCGGTGATGTCGCATCGCTCCGGCGAAACCGAAGACGTAACCATTGCCGATCTGGCGGTGGCGACGAATTGCGGGCAGATCAAGACCGGTTCACTGGCGCGGTCCGACCGGCTGGCGAAGTACAATCAGCTCATCCGTATAGAAGAAGAACTTGGGAGCCAGGCAATCTATGCGGGCCGCGACGTCCTGAGGTAGGCGTGCCAGCTGACATCAGGATTTTCATCGGTTCGATGAGGATGAGTACAGCAAACGGGTTCTGGCGTTTCTGGAACAGCTGTTGAAGCAGGGGGGGGTAGTAGTCTGCCTGATTACTGATGCAGTGAAGAGCATTGCCTGCCTTTACTCGACCTTGATACCGGCTTCCTTGGCCTCGGCAATTGCCCTGGCTTTCATTTTGCTGAGGTCCGTGTGTGTTTCGGTCGGGTTCATGGTGATATAGGCCATTGTGTAGTTTGAGACCTTGCGGTCGCTGAACGGACGGTCTTCAATTGTGGAATATACCCGTTCGGCTGCTTTGCCATAAGTCAATTTCACAGACGCTTTCGGCAATGAGGAAAGGAACTTGCCGGGGAACAATTCGATGGAAACCCGCGTTCTGGTTTCACTGACAGGATCAATGCTGACAACGTACCGCCAACGCTCGGTGCCACCATAGTTGTAGGTAAATGTCACATACTGGTAGCGCAGGGAATCAACGCGGCGAAAAGTTCCTGCCTCGGTAAACTTCTTCGCTACGGTCGGTTGTACCAGGCGTTTGTCGAGCAATTTTGCATACACTTGCTCTGCCGTCATGTCGTAGACGGTGCCTTTCTCAACCTTGCAACCGGCCAGCGCCAAGCCGACGATAGACAAGGTAATCGTAGTGGAAACAGGTTTGAACATGACAGGCCCTCCGGTCTTTAAATCAGGCCGACATGCTGGTGGACGGCGGTTAAAAAACGATTGTTCTGACCTGGCGAAATCAAGGTAATTGCCGGCAAAGTTAGCGGGTTGGTAATGGAATAACTGGCAGTTGAGCTTTGCGGAATGTTCTCCGCACACCGACGATGCCGGGTGAATGGCCATCCTCGGGCATCTGATTGCAGCGCAACCGACATCGCGGCCATGCGGTTAGCAAAACGTTAATGGCTTGGTTGCTAGCCTCAATTTACCCAAGGTACAGGATTCGCTTCAGCCGGAAAGTCACGCTTGATCCATGTTCAGACGCCCCAAACTATTTGATGTGCTGGTGTGCGCAGGTTGTGTCGCCATGCTGTCCTTTTTCCACTGGCACGCCACCAAAGGCCCGCGCAGCCTGGAAAACCACGCCCTACAGGTGGCCAAACTCGAAGCCCGTAAAGCTGACCTTGCAAAAGTCAGGGCAAGGCGCGATGCTATCGAGGCACGGGTGAAACTCATGCGGCCTGAGAGCGTTGATCCGGATATGGCTTCTGAGCTTGTTCGTGAGAAACTGGGCTATGAGAAGATTAACTCAATTGTAGTTAATTTGCCAAATTAGATGCAATGCCTGGTCTGTCAGATTTAAAATAACTGAAATCAAGGTAACTGACCCAGAACAATACCCATTCTGGTACCAGTTGTGCTATGCCAAACCTCCGCCGACCCCGCAAAGAGGGTCTTTTATCATCTCTCAGGGAGGGGTTGCATGGCAAAAGCTGCCAAGAAAACGTCTGGTGCATCCGGCAAAGCTGCATCAGCGAGCGCCAAATCCAATTCCACGTTCAGCAAGGACGAAGACCTCAAGGCCTATGAAGACATGCTGCTGATCCGGCGGTTTGAGGAAAAGGCCGGTCAGTTGTATGGAATGGGACACATCGGCGGGTTCTGTCACCTGTATATCGGGCAGGAAGCTGTCGTCGTGGGTATGGATATGGCGATGGTCGAAGGTGATCAGATGATCACCTCTTATCGCGATCACGGCCATATGCTTGCCTGCGGTATGGACCCGAAAGGTGTGATGGCCGAGCTTACCGGCAGACAGGGCGGATATTCGCGCGGCAAGGGCGGGTCGATGCACATGTTCTCGCGCGAGAAGGAATTCTACGGCGGCCACGGCATTGTCGGAGCGCAGGTGCCACTTGGCGCCGGCCTGGCATTTGCCAACAAGTACAAGGAAAACGGCAAGGTGTCGGCCGCCTATTTCGGAGAGGGCGCAACCAATCAGGGTCAGGTCTATGAAACCTTCAACATGGCGTCACTTTGGAAACTGCCGGTTATCTTCGTTATCGAGAACAATGGCTATGCCATGGGCACGGCGGTGAAACGCTCTGCGGCTATGGCCGAGCAATTGTTCAATCGCGGTTCTGTCTATGGCATACCCGGCGAGCAGGTCGACGGCATGGACGTGCGCGCGGTCAAGGAGGCTGCGGACAAGGCCACCGAACATTGCCGGTCCGGCAAAGGTCCCTACATCCTTGAAATGAAAACCTATCGCTATCGCGGACATTCCATGTCTGATCCGGCAAAATACCGCTCGCGCGATGAAGTGCAGAAAATGCGTGAAGAACATGATCCGATCGAACAGGTCAAACGCCGCCTGAGCAGCGATCACGGCATTGATGATGATGACCTGAAATCCATCGATGCCCGCATCCGCAAGATCGTGACCGAGGCTGCCGATTTCGCCCAGGCGGATGCCCTGCCTGATCCGAAAGAGCTGTGGACTGATATTTACGTGGACGCCTGAGGGAAGGTAAACCGATGCCGACTGAAATTTTGATGCCCGCCCTCTCGCCGACCATGGAAGAGGGAAAACTTGCGCGCTGGCTGGTCAAGGAGGGCGACAGCGTCACCTCCGGTGACATCATCGCAGAGATTGAAACAGACAAGGCCACTATGGAGGTCGAGGCCGTGGACGAGGGAACGGTTGCCTCCATCGCCATTGCAGAAGGGACCGAGGGCGTGAAGGTCAACACGGTGATTGCCGTTCTGGCGGCAGACGGGGAGGATGCGTCTGCTGTGAGTGCTGCACCTGTGGCTGCCGAAACTGAACCTGCGGCGCAGGCACTGTCCCAAGAGCCTGCTCCGGCGGCGGCACCAGCGGTTTTGAGTGCTGTTACAGCGCCTGATCCGGAAATTCCCGAAGGCACCGAGATGGTTGAGATGACAGTGCGCGAAGCGCTCAATTCCGCCATGGCGGAAGAAATGCGCCGTGATGAGACTGTGTTCCTGATGGGTGAAGAAGTCGCCGAGTACCAGGGCGCCTACAAGATTTCTCAAGGGTTGCTGGAAGAGTTTGGTGACAAGCGCATCATCGACACGCCGATCACCGAACACGGCTTCACCGGCATTGCGGTGGGGGCGGCATTCGGCGGCCTGAAACCGATTGTGGAATTCATGACATGGAATTTCGCCATGCAAGCGATTGATCACATCATCAACTCTGCCGCCAAAACGCTGTACATGTCCGGCGGCCAGATGGGGGCCCAGATGGTGTTTCGCGGGGCCAACGGTGCGGCTGCGCGCGTCGGTGCGCAGCACTCGCAGGATTATGCCAGCTGGTATGCTCACGTTCCCGGCCTGAAAGTGGTGATGCCCTATTCGGCGGCCGATGCGAAAGGCCTGCTCAAAGCCGCTATACGCGATCCCAATCCGGTGATCTTCCTGGAAAACGAAATCCTGTATGGGCGCAAGTTCGAGGTGCCTAAGGTGGATGACTGGGTGGTGCCGATCGGCAGGGCGCGTATTGCACGCGCCGGCAGTGATGTCACCATCGTGTCGTGGGGCATGGGCATGTCCTATTCCATGGAGGCGGCGGAAAAACTTGCATCAGACGGTATCGAGGCGGAAGTCATCGATCTTCGTTCATTGCGGCCAATGGATATTCCAACGGTTCTGGAAAGCGTCAGGAAAACCAATCGCTGCGTCACGGTGGAAGAAGCCTGGCCGGTGTGCTCGGTCGGTTCAGAAGTGGCAGCTCAGATCATGACCCATGCGTTTGACTATCTCGATGCGCCGGTGGCCCGGGTCAACGGCAAGGATGTGCCGATGCCATATGCCGCCAATCTGGAAAAGCTGGCGCTGCCCAATGTGGATGAAGTTATCGAGGCGGCCAAGTCCGTCCTGTACCGGTAAGGGGAGCGCAAAGGTCATGCCAACAGAGATCCTGATGCCTGCACTGTCGCCCACGATGGAAACAGGTAAACTTGCCAAATGGATGGTCAAGGAAGGCGATACGGTTACCTCAGGTGACATTATCGCGGAGATTGAAACCGACAAGGCGACCATGGAAGTGGAAGCCGTGGACGAAGGCAAGGTCGGTAAAATCCTGATTGCCGAAGGCACTGAAGATGTGGCGGTCAATACCACCATTGCCGTATTGCTGGAGGACGGCGAAAGCGCTGACGATATCAAGGCCGGTGCGGCACCTGCTGCAGCGCCATCCGCAGCACCCGAACCGGCACCAGCACCTGCTGCGGCTGCTCATGCGGAGCCTGCGGCAAAACCTGCAGCGCCGGCACCCGCTTCAGCGCCGGTGCGTGAACCTGATGCCCGCATCTTCGCTTCGCCACTGGCGCGACGAATTGCCAAGCAGAACAATATCGATATTGCGTTGTTGTCAGGCTCCGGTCC
Source organism: uncultured Anderseniella sp. (assembly GCA_938039915.1). Taxonomy (GTDB): domain Bacteria; phylum Pseudomonadota; class Alphaproteobacteria; order Rhizobiales; family Aestuariivirgaceae; genus Anderseniella. The sequence goes on along the minus strand of CALHUA010000121.1, from coordinate 3,755 downwards.
GCATGGCCGCATCGTCAAATCAGATGTGGAGACCGCACTCAAGGACGGTGTGCCCAAGGCCGCCACTCAGGGCGATGCCAAGACACTTTCTGCCGTGTCTGCACCTGCCATGGCGTCGGGCCCGTCTGATGATATGGTGCGCAGATTCTTCGCTGAAGGCTCGTTCGAGGAATTGCCGCATGACGGCATGCGCAAGACCATTGCGTCGCGCCTGACCGAAAGCCATCAGACCATTCCGGCATATTTCATCTCGGTGGACTGTACGCTCGATGCCCTGCTGAAATCGCGTGCCGAGTTCAATGCGGCAGCCCCGAAGGACAAGGATGACAAGCCTGCCTACAAGCTGTCGGTGAACGATTTCATCATTAAGGCGCTTGCGCTGGCTTTGCGCGATGTGCCACTGGCCAATGCGTCGTGGACATCAACCGCCAGGCTGTTGCACTCCCATTCCGATGTCGGCGTTGCTGTTGCCATCCCCGACGGGCTCATTACACCCATTGTGCGGAACGCTGAAATCAAGCCGTTGTCGATGATCTCTGCCGAAGTCAAGGACATGGCACGCCGTGCCCGTGACCGGAAACTGAAACCGGAGGAGTATCAGGGCGGCACCACGGCAGTGTCCAATCTGGGCATGTTCGGTGTCGACAATTTCACCTCCATCATCAATCCGCCGCACGCGTCCATCGTGTCCATCGGGGCAGGGGTGCAGAAGCCGGTGGTCAAGGACGGTGCGGTTGCCATTGCCACGGTGATGAGTGCGACGTTCGCATTCGATCATCGCGTCATCGACGGCGCTCTCGGCGGCCAGTTGGCAACGGCCTTCCGGAACTACCTGGAGAACCCGCTGGCGATGCTGGTGTGATTTGTTTCCCGTCATTCCTGCGAACGCGGGAATCCAGTGTCGTGAGAGATAGTTGAGTGAGTGATATGGCAGAATGCAGAGGCCAGCTTTGATCCGGCCTGCTACGAAACAGGATGCATCCGAGCTGGTTTGCCTGATCGACTGTGCCGGCTACGGCATTCCTCTGGGTGTGTGGGATGCCATGCTGGACGGTGAGGCATCTGTGCTGGAGGTTGGCCGCAAGCGGGCCATGCGCGACGAGGGCGGGTTTTCCTATCGCAATGCCTGGATTGCAGAACGTGACGGTGCGGTGGCCGGTGCGCTGGTCGGGTACCGGCTTGATGATGAAGTGGACCTGTCTGACATTGACAACGTGCCTGCCACATTCCGTCCACTCGTGGAGCTTGAGGCGGAAGTGCCGGGCAGCTGGTATGTCAATGTTCTGGCGGTGCATGGTGAATGGCGGGGCAAAGGTGTTGGCGGCGCATTGCTTGATCACGCGGACCAGGCCGCTGCAACAACAGGCGCTCGCACCATGAGCATCATAATGGAAAGTGAAAACCATGGCGCCCGGCGGTTGTACGCGGCCAAGGGCTACAAAGTCACGACGCGGCGGCCGCGGGTGGCATTTGAAACGGATCGGACAGGCTCTGCAGAGTGGCTGTTGATGGTGAAGGACCTGAACATATGACTGACACAAGTTTCGACGTAATCATCATCGGCGCCGGCCCTGGCGGCTACGTGACCGCTATACGTGCGGCACAACTGGGTATGAAGGTCGCGATTGTAGAGCGCGAACATCTGGGCGGCATCTGCCTCAACTGGGGCTGCATTCCGACCAAGGCGCTGTTGCGGTCTGCCGAGATCTATCACTACATGAACCATGCCGGCGATTACGGGCTGTCGGCGGACAATGTCGGCTTTGACGCCGCCGCAGTGGTCAAGCGCTCGCGCGGGGTGTCCGGGCGCCTCAATGGCGGTGTTGGGCATTTGCTGAAAAAGAACAAGGTCCAGGTGATCTGGGGTGAGGCCAAGGTAACCAAGCCTGGTGAAGTGGTGGTGGCGAAAACCTCCAAGGAACCGATGCAGCCGGCTCATCCTGACCCCAAGGGCGCAGCCGGTCCCGGCACCTACAAGGCCAAGCATATCATCATTGCCACTGGTGCGCGGCCGCGGGCACTGCCGGGGCTGGAACCGGACGGCAAACTGGTGTGGACCTATTTCGAGGCCATGGTGCCGCCGGAAATGCCGGCTAAGCTACTGGTCGTGGGGTCCGGTGCCATCGGTATTGAATTTGCCAGTTTTTACAATGCCATGGGTGTTGATGTTACTGTGGTTGAAATCATGGATCAGATCATGCCGGTGGAAGATACCGAAATCGCCGGACTGGCCCGCAAGCAGCTTGAGAAGCAGGGCCTCAAGATCATGACCGGTACCAAGGTTGCGAGCCTGAAAAAGGGTGCAAATGATGTCACGGCCACCATTGAAGATGGCAAAGGCGCCAAGTCAGAATTGAAAGTGGACCGGGTTATTTCCGCTGTGGGTGTTGTCGGTAATATCGAAGACCTTGGTCTCGAGGCGGTTGGCGTCAGGACCGACCGCGGCTGCGTGGTGATCGACGGCTATGGCAATACCAATGTGCCCGGTATTTATGCCATCGGCGACGTGGCCGGTCCGCCCATGCTGGCACACAAGGCCGAACATGAAGGCGTGATCTGTGTCGACAAGATTGCCGGCCAGCCGAACGTACATCCCATGAAGAAGGAACAGATACCGGGTTGTACCTATTGCCATCCGCAGGTTGCCTCCGTCGGACTGACGGAACGCGCTGCAAAGGAGAAGGGCATTGATGTCAAAATTGGCCGGTTTCCGTTTATGGCCAATGGCAAGGCCATTGCGCTGGGCGAGGATCAGGGCCTGATCAAGACAATATTCGACAAGAAGACCGGGCAATTACTCGGCGCGCACATGGTCGGCGCGGAGGTTACCGAACTGATACAGGGCTTCGTTATCGCAATGGGGCTCGAGACAACAGAAGAAGACCTGATGCACACGGTATTCCCGCATCCGACATTGTCAGAAATGATGCATGAAAGTGTACTTGATGCCTATGGCCGCGTGATCCATATGTAACTCTGGACCAACATGGCTTCAGTTGAACCCATGTTGGTCCAGCACTATGTGTGCGAACAGTTTTGTGGCATTTGATTGACGCAATCTAAAGCCACACTGATCTGAGACGGGGATTGTTTAAGGAAGTTACATACATGGATATGTCATTGATGGATCTTGGCGGCGGTGTGGGGATTTTCGGCACCTTGCTTATTGGCGGTGTTGCCGGCTGGATTGCAGAAAAACTGACCGGTGCGAGCCACGGGCTCTTGACCAATATCGTGATTGGTATCCTGGGTGCCTTCATAGGCGGCTGGATTGCCAATGCGCTTGGCCTGCAACTGGGTGAGCTTTTCGACGGTTGGTTCTGGGGCAACGTCCTGGTGTCTGTTGTCGGGGCTGTTCTTCTAATTACGGTTTATCGTATGCTCAGGGGCAAGTGAGTCTCATCGGCTTGCTGATGCAAACCCAATCAGGAGGGGATTATGGTAGGTATAGGCTGGATCATGACAATCATTCTCGGCGCTTTGGCCGGGTGGATTGCAGAAAAGGTGATGAAGTTCGATACCGGACTTTTGATGAATATCGTGCTTGGTATCGGCGGTGCGGTGATCGGCAATTTCATACTGGGCCTGCTTGGCCTGGGATTTGGCGGTCTGATCGGGCAACTGGTGGTGGCTGTTGCCGGCGCCTGTCTGCTGATCTACGTGTACCGGATGATCAAGTCGCGCTGAACAATCACGGGTTGTTGTCAACCCGGTAACAGGATCCGGAGCAGGATGCGGTGTCTCGCATCCTGCTC
>CALHUA010000120.1 GCA_938039915.1 uncultured Anderseniella sp. | reverse complement strand
TCAGGGCAATGATGACGGCAATCTGATCCTGGTCACCGCCATCAACCCAACGCCTGCCGGCGAAGGCAAGACCACCACCACCGTTGGTCTCGGTGACGGCCTGAACGCCATCGGCAAGAAAGCCATGATCTGCATTCGCGAGGCCTCGCTTGGGCCCTGCTTCGGCATGAAGGGTGGCGCGGCCGGCGGCGGCTACGCGCAGGTGGTTCCCATGGAAGACATGAACCTGCACTTCACCGGCGACTTCCACGCCATCACATCTGCCCACAACCTGCTGTCGGCCATGCTCGACAATCATGTCTACTGGGGCAACAAGCTCGATATCGACGTTCGCCGGGTATCGTGGCGCCGGGTCATGGACATGAACGATCGCGCACTGCGCCAGATCGTATGCAACCTGGGTGGCGTGGCCAACGGCTTCCCGCGCGAAGCCGGATTTGACATCACCGTCGCATCCGAAGTCATGGCAATCCTGTGCCTGGCAACCGACATTGAAGACCTGCAGCGCCGCCTCGGCGATATCATTGTTGCCTACAAACGCGACCGGTCACCGGTCTACTGCCGCGACATCAAGGCAGATGGCGCCATGACCGTTCTGCTGAAGGATGCCATCCAGCCAAACCTGGTTCAGACACTGGAAAACAATGCCGCCTTTGTGCACGGTGGCCCGTTCGCCAACATCGCCCATGGCTGTAATTCGGTGATGGCAACCACCACGGCTTTGAAGATCGCCGATTATGTGGTGACCGAGGCAGGCTTCGGCGCTGACCTTGGCGCGGAGAAGTTCTTCGACATCAAGTGCCGCAAGGCCGGCCTCAAGCCGAAGGCCGTCGTGATCGTGGCAACCGTTCGTGCCATGAAGATGAATGGTGGCGTTGCCAGGGCCGATCTCGGCACGGAAAACGTCGATGCCGTAAAGGCAGGCTGCGACAATCTCGGTCGTCACATCGAAAACATCAAGAAGTTCGGTGTTCCCGCCGTTGTCGGCATCAACCATTTCATCACAGACACCGATGCCGAGGTTGCCGCCCTGAGCGAGTTCGTAAAATCGCAGGGCGCCGAAGCGGTTTTGTGCAAGCACTGGGCCCATGGCTCGGAAGGCACCAAGGACCTGGCCAACAAGGTAGTGGAAATCATCGAAGGCGGCACTGCCGACTTCAAGCCGTTGTACGGCGACGATCTGAGTCTGTTCGAGAAGATGGAAGCCATCGCCAAGGGCATCTACCGTGCCGATGGGGTTGTCGCCGATGCCAAGATCATGAACCAGCTGAAGGCCTGGGAAGACCAGGGCTACGGCAAGTTGCCGGTGTGCATGGCCAAGACCCAGTATTCCTTCACCACGGATCCGAACATGCGCGGTGCACCGACCGGGTTCACCCTGCCGGTGCGCGAGGTGCGGCTGTCGGCCGGTGCCGGTTTCGTGGTTGCCGTGTGCGGTGAGATCATGACCATGCCGGGCCTGCCGTCGGTACCGGCTGCTGAATCGATCATGCTCAATGACGACGGGCAGATCGAAGGCCTGTTCTGATCAGCAGCATCACTGATGCATTTGACAAATTAAAGGGCGCGGAAGGTACATCCTTCCGCGCCCTTCCTTTACTCGGACGATACGTCTCAGGCCGCCAGGGTGCCGCGCACCGGATAGTCGTTCTCGATCACGAACTTCAACACACCGGCAAGCTCTGCCGCCTTGGCCCGGCCGAACGGCGCGGTCTGCACCGACCAGTGGTACAAGGTTCCGTCCGGTCGCACGATCGCCATGCCAGGTTCGGAAAACACATCAGGCTCTGCATCCTTGATGGCAGATGACAGGAACAGGCCCCAGGCCCTGGCCTGGTCCTTCGTGAGCCCGTAACCGAGTTTCAATCCGGAGATGTCCCAATCACGTGTCGTCTGTTCCGCCAGGTCCTGGGTGTTCATGCTCAGGGCAACGACATCAATGCCGAGAGCGGAAAAATCATGCAGTTTGGCGCGGAAGTCGGTCAGCTGCCCCTTGCAGATCGGGCAGTGCAGGCCGCGGTAGAAGATGACAATGGTAAAATTCTCCGGGGCATCGGCGTTGAGTATAAACTCACCACCTCCGGCCAAAGGTACGGTCAGGGCCGGGACAGGTTGTCCGGGAACAAGTGTCGAGTGCATGAAGTCATCTCCATTTAAAAGGTAAAGGGGCAATGTCCGATAACTGGACATTGCCCCCAGATGGATCAACTCACAACCCTGTGTAACGCTCGTGAGTTAAGCTCTCAACCGTTCGTTGTCCGCATCAAACGGGCTTTCTGCAATGACCGTTGCCTGAAACAGCTCGCCGAGGATTTTCACCTGCAGCTTTGTGCCCTCGGCGGAATTCGCCGGCTTGACCATGGCCAAAGCCAGGGATTTTCCGACCCGCCAGCCATACGAGCCTGTGGTTACCCGGCCAACCAGTGCACCTGATGCATCATAGACAGCTTCGGAGCCACGCGCGTCACAGTCCTTGATGTCGTGCACGTCGAGCGTCACATAGGTCCATTCATCCCCGGCAGCATGACGTTTGACAAGTTCGTCGCGGCCAATGAAGTCGCCCTTGTTGGGATGCACGAACCGGTCCAGTCCGGACTCATAGGCTGAATACTCAACCGACAGTTCGCGCCCGACGAGGCGATAGGATTTTTCCACCGCCATCGTGCCCATGGCCCGGATCCCGAACGGCTTGATGCCGAACTCTTCACCAGCTTCCATGACCAGGTCGAAAATCAGGTTCTGCATCTCGATCGGATGATGCAGTTCCCAGCCGAGCTCGCCGACGAAGTTCACCCGCAGGGCATGCGCCTGTGCGATGCCGACATTGATGAACTTGCCGGTCAGCCATTTGAAGCTGTCATTGGACAGGTCGGTGTCGGTCAGCTTCTGCAGCACATCGCGGGACTTCGGACCGGCCAGAACCAGCACGCCCATCTGAGTGGTGATCTTCTGCAGCTCGACGCCCGTGGCCGGTTTCAGCTTGGTCAGGTAATCCCAGTCATGGCGTTCATAGGCACCGGGACCGACCAGGTAGAAATCGTTTTCGCCGCGCTTGTAGACCGTGAACTCGGAGCGCACACCACCCAGTTTGGTGAGCAGGTGGCACAGGCCGACACGGCCGATCGCCTTGGGGATCCGGTTCGCCAGTATCGAATCCAGCCATTCGGCCGCACCCGGTCCCGACACCTCGTACTTGGCGAATGCCGACATATCCAGCAGGCCGCAATTCTCGGTGACGTTCTTCACTTCATTGCCGACATGTTCAAAATAGTTGGAGCGGCGGAACGACCACAGTTCCTTGACCTTTTCACCGGGCTTTGCCGGTGCATGGTTTTCGCTGGTGATCACGTCGGGGCGCACGATTTCATCGGGTTCAAAACCATAGTCGGCACCTGGCGCGAACCAGTTCGGACGCTCCCAGCCATAAACGGAACCGAACACCGCACCGAGTGCTTTCATCCGGTCATAACACGGCGATGTCTTGAGCGGACGCGCGTCCCAGCGTTCCTCGTCAGGGTAATGCGGTGTGAACACGTTTCGGTAGGCTTCTTCGTTCTTGCGCTTCAGGTAACCGCGCGACGCATACGGGCCGAACCGGCGCGGGTCCACGCCCAGCATGTCGATCGAACTTTCACCCTCGACAATCCATTCTGCCAGTTGCCATCCGGCTCCACCGGCTGCGGTCACACCGAACGAATGGCCCTCGTTGAGCCACAGGTTCTTCTTGCCCCAGGCCGGTCCGATGATCGGCGAGCCGTCGGGCGTGTAGCAGATCGCTCCGTTATAGACTTTCTTGATGCCCACTTCGCCAAAGGCGGGTACTCGATGCAACGTACTTTCAATGTGCGGTGCGATCCGGTCCAGGTCTTCCTGGAACAGCTCGTATTCAGCGTCTTCATCCGGACCATCCACATAACACACCGGTGCACCGGCTTCATAAGGACCAAGGATCAGGCCGCCGGCCTCCTCGCGCATGTACCACGCAGAATCCGCATCCCGCAGCACGCCCATTTCAGGCAGGCCGTCTGCGTGGCGCTGTTTGATCTCCGGATGGGCCTCGGTGACGATGTACTGGTGTTCGACCGGGATGACGGGAATATCCAGACCCAGCATGTCGCCGGTCTGGCGCACGAAATTGCCGGTTGCCGTGACCAGATGCTCGCAGGTGATGTCACCCTTGTTTGTTTTCACCAGCCACTCGTCATTGGCCTTCTGCTCGATGGCGATCACCCGGGTGTTGCGATAAATCTCCGCGCCCTTGTCACGCGCGCCCTTGGCCATGGCCTGGGTCAGGTCGGCAGGTTGTACATAACCATCGGTCGGGTGCTGGATCGCACCGAGCAGGCCGTCGGTGTTGCACATTGGCCAGATTTCCTTGACCTGTTCCGGGGTCAGCAAATTGACGTGAATGCCGATGGTTTCAGCCACACCTGCATAATACATGAACTCGTCCCAGCGATCCTTTGTCTGGGCCAGCCGGATGTTCGACACCTGGCGCAGGCCCACATGCTGGCCGGTTTCTTCCTCGAGCTTTGAATACAGATCAAGCGAGTACTGGTGCACCTTGCCGACCGAGTAGGACATGTTGAACAGCGGCAACAGGCCTGCGGCATGCCACGTCGAGCCCGACGTCAGTTCATTGCGCTCGACCAGCACAACATCCGACCAGCCTTTTTTGGTCAGCGCATAAAGCGTGCCGACACCGACAACACCGCCCCCAATAACAACAACACGTGCATGCGACTTCATAATCAACCCTCCGGGGTCCGAGCGATACTTTATGACGAACCATAGTGAAAACAACTCAACACGTGTGAAGTCAAACGACCGGGCAGCGCAAAATTACGACACTTGGACGTGTCTCAGAGCTTCACACCCAGCGAGTGCAGATCTCGCCGCAACCGGTCAGGATCGACAAACTGTATCGATTGCCAGCCCGCATTGCGGGCTGCAACGACATTTGCAGTCACATCGTCAATGAACAAGGTCGCCTCAGGTACAAGGTCAAAGCTTGCGGCGTGATGTGCGAAAATTTCCGCCTCTGGCTTCAGCAGGCCAACCCGCCCGGAAACCGTCATGCCCCGAAACAATTTGAAGAAACCAAACCGCTGCGAAGCCTCATCAAACGTCTCGCCGTTGAAATTGGTCAGGGCCGTTACATCGAGACCATCGCCGGACAGAGCCTCAAGAATGCCGACACTGTCTGTGATCGGACCCGGCACCATGTCATGCCAGCGCTCACGAAATGCACGGATCAGCGCTTCCTGGCCGGGGTATCGCGCGATCAGTTCCGCTTCACCCGGCGCCCAGGCATGAACCCGGTCCTGTGCGACAATCCAGTCGCGCGAGCAGACATCGCGCAAGAAGGCACGCCGCTTCATCTGATCCGGTATCAGGTCCAGATACGCCCGTTCCGGGTCGAAATCCAAAAGCACGTTACCAAGATCAAAAACGACGTGCCTGATGGTCATCAGCCGATGCCGAATTCGCTGAACGGAATGAACCCGAGCAGATCACCCTGCTGCACCGATGTTGCTTCTTCCGGAACCTCGATGAGCCCGGTTGCCTGCCGCAGTCCGGATATCAGCCCGGACCCGTCGCGCTGGAACTTCTGCAGGGCGGGCCCCTCGGCGGTATTGTCTATCCATCCGCGCCAGAACTCGCGCCGGTCGGTTTTTTTCTTGGCAATCACGAAACCGGCCGGCAGCGGATAACGTTGCGGCTTTTGCCATGCCGCACCCTGCAGACGGGCAAGCATCGGTTGCGCGTACAGGAGAAAGGTCACGAAAGCCGCCACGGGGTTCCCCGGCAGACCGAAGAAAACCGTGTCCGCAATCTGCCCCATGGCCAGCGGCCTGCCGGGTTTCACCGCCAGCTGCCAGGCATGAAGTGTCCCCATCGACTGGATGGTCTCGACAATAAAATCCGCTTCGCCACGGCTCGCGCCACCCGTCGTGAGAATGACATCACACTCATGTGCCGCGCTGCGCACCACCCGTTCAACCCGCACCCGATCATCCGGTATTACGCCATAATCCACCGGTTCGGCCCCGACCGTGTCCAGCAGTCCACGCAACAAATGATGATTGCTGTCATAAACCTGACCATCGCCGAGCACGATGCCGGGCCGGACAATCTCGTCCCCGGTAGAAATCAGGCCCACCTTCAGGCGGGCAAACACCTTGATGCGGCCGGCCCCGCCGGATGCAATCGCCGCCACGTCCTGCGGCCGCAGGCGGAGACCGCATGGCAGCATGACCTCGCCTTGCCTGACGTCTTCACCGGCAAGCCGCGTATTGGCGCCGGACTTCAGCCCCTTGGGAACCACAAGCTTTGTTCCGTCAACGCTGGCGTCCTCCTGCATCAGGCAGGTATCTGCGCCTTTCGGCATCACGGCACCAGTAAAGATACGGGCCGCTTCGCCCTTTTTCAGAGCGCGCTCCGGTGCATGGCCGGCCGCAATGCGCGTGACGACCTTGAACTGCGCATCTTCGCCCGGGGTCAGCGCCTTGCCCGCAAACGCATAACCGTCCACGGCTGCATTATCGAAAGCGGGAATATCCCTGAGGGCTGCATACTGTTCAGCCAGCACGCGGCCATGGGCCTGGGACAAAGGAACGGTTTCTACGCCGGCAACCCGTGACATCCGCTCCAGAATGAGCGCGACCGCATCGTCATGACGCATCCGGTCCTTGTCATGCAGAAAACAGTCATCAAGTAATTTTCGCGACATGGCTTCAAGGTACCTCGACGAGACCGGTCCGCCCACAGATAAAATCAGCCAGCGCGAAAATATTATCCCGATCATAGACCGGAACCGGGCAATCGGTTACCTCGCCATTGGCGGCAACCGCCACGATGGTTTCATCCTCGTCGCTCAGGTTCGGATTGGTATTGTCGAGATTACGCACTTCGATCTTGTCGTGACCATCACGCTTGTAGCCTTCGACAATCACCAGATCGCACGGATCCAGCCTGGCCAGCATTTGGTCAAGCGACGGTTCCGCATCATTCCGCAATTCGGAGATCACCGCCCAGCGATGCCGGGACACAACGGCTACCTGCGCAGCGCCCGCCGCACGGTGGCGAAAGCTGTCACGGCCCTCATGGTCAATATCGAACGAATGGTGCGCATGCTTGATGGTCGATACCCGGTAACCCCGGCCGGTGAGTTCGGTCACCAGTTTCTCCACCAGCGTGGTCTTGCCGGCATTCTTGAACCCGGCCACCCCGATGACGCGCTGTGTCATGCTGCCAGCCCTTTTGCAATGCGTTCGGCTTCCGACACATCATCGGGCCGGTTGACATTGAAAAACGGATCAAAGCCGCTCGCCTTAAACTCGACCGCGACCAGCTTGTGGCGTGCAGTCCACAGATCAACCTTGCGGATGTCTTCATCAACCAGGGCCGATTGCAGCTCGTCCTTCAGGCGGACCGGCCACAGGCCGAAAACCGGATGATTGCGCCCGTCAGATGCCGCACACGCCATGTCGGCACCCTGGTCTTCGATTGCAGCCAGCAACCGGTTGACAAAGTCGGTCGGGAAGAACGGTGTATCTGTTGCGGCAGTCGCCACCCAGTCGGCATCGGGTGCATTTTCTGCCGCCCACGACAACCCGGCCAGCACACCGGCCAGCGGACCTGCAAAACCATCAACCGTGTCCGGCATGACCGGCAAGCCATACCTGGCAAACCGGTCAGGATCGCCATTTGCATTGAGTATGACGGTACTGACCTGCGCCCCGAACCGGTCAATGACATGATCGAGCACCGGGCGACCGGCCAGTTCGATCAGGCCCTTGTCGCCACCACCCATGCGTCGGGCGAGGCCACCGGCAAGTATGCAACCAACCACGTTAGTCACGATCCGCTCCCTTGCGCCGGTGCTTGCGGTCTTCATCTTCAACCTGGGACAGATCGGCATCAAACTCGATCCGTTCCGCACCCGACAAGGCCAGGAACCGCTTGCCCCGCGCCCGGCCAATCACCGTCATGCCCACCTGGCGGGCAAGGTCCACACCCCACGCGGTGAAGCCTGAGCGCGACACCAGAATGGGAATGCGCATGGCTGCGCACTTGAGGATCATTTCAGACGTCAGCCTGCCGGTCGTGTAGAAAATCTTGTCGTGCGGAGACACCTTGTTGAGGAACATCCAGCCGGCAATCTTGTCGACGGCATTGTGCCTGCCGACATCTTCCAGGTAGACCAGCGGTGTGTCGCCTTTACACAGCACACAGCCGTGAATGGCGCCGGCCTTGAGATAGAGCGATGGCGCGGTATTGATCTTCTTCGTCAGCGCATAAAGCCAGGACGTCCTTATCCGGGCGTCTTGAGACAGTTCGATGGTTTCAAAATTCTCCATCATGTCGCCGAACACCGTGCCCTGCGCACAGCCCGATGTGCGGGTTTTCTTCTTCATCTTCTCTTCGAAGTTGGTCTCGCGCACCGTGCGCACCACAATCACTTCAAGATCGTCGTCATAATCAATGCCGGTAATCTCGTCGTCGTGCTGCAGCATGCCCTGGTTGAGCAGGTAACCCACGGCCAGCCAGTCCGGGTGATCGCCGATGGTCATCGACGTGACGATTTCCTGGGCGTTGAGATAGATGGTGAGCGGTCGCTCATGCACAACATGCGTATCGGTTGGCGCACCTGACTGGTCGATCCCGGTAACTGCCCGCGAAAGCCGTTCATCGTCCGGATCGGGCACGATGGCAAATTCCGATATGTCACGCGGTGTATTCATGCGTGGGCGTAAATCCGTTGCGGCGGCATGTGCAGCACGATGTCGTCACCCACCGCAATACGCCCTTCACGCTCGACCCATGCCACCACTCCACGCTTGTTGCGCGCCAGTTTCGGAAACGCCATGCCCTGGTCGGGATGATGTTTTTCGATGACATCACCAACATAGCGGCACGGCGCGTTTTCACCGTCGACAATCAGCGTGGCGCCGGAAGAAAACATCATGCGTGTTGACGGCGGCAGAAAGGTAAGATCGGGAATGCCCGAGGTCACCAGGTTGGCGCCGACCCATTCCGGTTTCAGTTCCGGAATTCCAAGCAGGCCGGCAACCTCGCGCAACTGCTCAGCCGACAGGATCGACACCTGGCGGGTATTTGCCACCGGTGTGCCGCGCTTGTACTGCGCCAGCATGCGGCTGTCTGACTCGTAGCCGCGTCCAGCATGGCAGTCACCGACAATGCCGTCAAACACCAGGTCCATCCGGTTGACATGAGCTTTTTCCAGCCCGGTCTCGCGATCCGGACTGGACAGCAATGCGGTGACCTTGCCGACCAGTTTTGATTTCTCAAGTACTGCCATGATACGCCCTTTTCAATTTCGGGCTTGTGTATAGCACCTTAGCGCGTCAACGAAACCGTTTTACAGAGCATACCAGCTACTCGGCAGCTACACTCTGATGCCCCCCGGCAGGCTCGACTTTGGCCGCACAGAACTTGAACTCCGGAATTTTTCCGTAAGGATCCAGCGCTGCATTGGTCAACAGGTTTGCAGCCGCTTCGACAAAGGCGAACGGAATGAAGATGGCGCCAACCGGCACCTGATCGTCCTGCCGCACCATGATCTCCACTTCTCCGCGCCGCGTTGTAACACGCACCTTGTCGCCGGCCTCGATGCCAAGTTTCACGATGTCTGCCACATTCATCTGAACCACAGGCTCCGGGTTCACCGCATCAAGCACGAAAGACCGCCGTGTCATGGCACCTGTGTGCCAGTGTTCGAGTTGACGCCCGGTTGACAGAATGTACGGGTATTCCGCGTCGGGCGTCTCATCCGGCGGCACTACCTTGGCCGGCACCATTTTTCCGAGGCCAGTCTCGGTCGGGAAGCGGTCGGAGAACACGATATCCTCACCGGGATGATCCGGCGCGGGACATGGATAGGCAACCACGTCTTCAGCAATCAGCCGATCCCAGGTGATGTTGTCCAGCGACGGCATGGCCAGTTTCATTTCGGCAAACACGTCAGCCGGGGTGGCATAGGTCCAGTTGAGGTCAAGCCGGTTGGCGAGGTCACAGGTAATGGCCCAGTCCTCGCGCGCCTCACCCGGTGCCTCAAGCGCCTTGCGGCCCATCTGCACCTGACGGTTGGTGTTGGACACCGTGCCGTTCTTTTCCGGCCAGGCGGACGCCGGCAGGATCACGTCGGCGAACATGGCCGTTTCGGTGAGGAAGATATCCTGCACCACCAGGTGATCCAGCTTGGCAAGTGCCGCACGGGCATGGTTCACGTCCGGGTCGGACATGGCCGGGTTCTCACCCAGGATATACATGCCGTTGATCGCACCATCATGGATGGCATGCACGATCTCCACCACGGTCAGGCCGGGTTCGGGGTCGAGTTTTGCATCCCACAGTTTTTCGAATTTTGTGAGGTTTTCCTCTTCGACAACTTTCGAGTAGTCCGGGAACACCATCGGGATCAGGCCCGCGTCAGACGCGCCCTGCACATTGTTCTGGCCCCGCAGCGGGTGCAGGCCTGTACCGGCGCGCCCGGTCTGGCCACACATCAGGGCCAGCGAAATCAGGCACCGGGCATTGTCGGTGCCATGGGTATGCTGCGACACGCCCATACCCCAGAAGATGATGGCCGCATTGGCCTTGGCGTACTTGCGCGCCACTGTGCGGATTTCATCTGCAGCAATGCCGCAGATGGCTTCCATGGCTTCCGGCGAGTAATCGGCCAGGTGGTCTTTCAGCTTGTCGAAGCCTTCGGCATGCGCCTGGATATACTGCTGGTCATACAGGCCCTCTTCGACGATCACGTTCATCATGGCATTGAGCAGCGATACGTCGGCGCCGTTGTTGAACTGCAGCATATGGCTGGCATAACGTTTCATGGCCGTGCCGCGCGGATCAAGAATGATCAGTTCTGCGCCGCGCTGTGCCGCCTGCTTGAAGAAGGTGGCGGCTACCGGATGGTTTTCGGTCGGATTGGCGCCGATGACCACGATGACATCGGAATCACGGACCGCGGTAAACGGTGCCGTTACAGCACCAGAACCGATGGTTTCCATCAGTGCCGCTACGGATGAGGCATGGCAAAGCCTTGTACAATGATCGACATTGTTGGACCCGAACCCGACCCGCACCAGCTTCTGGAACAGATAGGCTTCCTCATTGGAGCATTTCGCCGACCCGAAGCCCGCCAGCGCCTTTGGACCCTTGTTGTCGCGGATGTCCCGCAGACCCTTGGCGGCCACATCAAGCGCTTCTTCCCAGCTCGCTTCACGGAAGTGCGTCAGGGGATTGGCCGGGTCCATGTTCAGGCCCTTGGCCAGACCGGGTTTACGAATGAGCGGCGTGGTCAGGCGCTCAGGTGACGTTATGTAGTCGAAGCCGAAGCGACCCTTGACGCACAGGCGGTTTTCGTTGGCCGGCCCGCCCTTGCCCTCAACGAAGGCAATATGATCCTGGCCGGTTTTTTCGTCCTTGCGAATATTATAGGTGATCTGACAACCGACACCGCAATACGGGCAGATGCTGTCGACCTGGCGGTCCGCCTTGCGGCTGCCGCGACCCTTCTCATCGACAATGGTGGCCGGCATCAGCGCACCGGTCGGACACGCCTGAACACATTCGCCACATGCCACGCAGGTAGACGCGCCCATGGGATCATCAAAATCAAAAACCACTTTTTCATGAGGACCGCGGAACGCCATGCCGATCACGTCATTGACCTGGACTTCGCGGCAGGCGCGAACACACAGGTTACAGTGGATGCAGGCATCCAGATTGACCGCCATTGCCGGGTGCGAGATATCGGGCTTTGGAGATGTGTCACGTGGAAAGCGCGAGACATCCACTTCCATTGCATCGGCCCATTTCAGGAACGATGACTGGTCATCATGGGCATCTTCACGCTCAGGCTGGTCCGCCATCAGCAGCTCGATCACCATTTTGCGGGCGTTGGATGAGCGCTCGTTCTGCGAGTTTACAACCATGCCTTCAGATGGTGCCCGCACGCAGGACGCCGCCAGGACACGTTCGCCTTCGATTTCGACCATGCACGCCCGGCAATTGCCGTCTGCGCGGTAACCCGGCGCATCCTTCCAGCACAGATGCGGAATGGTGGTGCCTTCGCGCTTGGCGACCTGCCAGATGGTTTCGCCGTCTTGAGCCTCGACTTCACGGCCGTCGAGGGTGAACTTGATTGTGCTACCGGACATCAGGAAACGTCCTCCTTGAAGTGCGTCATGACAGTACGTATCGGGTTTGGCGCTGCCTGGCCCAGGCCGCAGATGGAGGCATCAGCCATGGCAGTTGTCAGTTCACCCAGCAGATCTTCGTTCCAGGGACCTTTCTGCATCAGCTTGACGGCTTTCTCGCAGCCCACCCGGCACGGCGTGCACTGGCCGCAGGATTCATCTTCGAAAAACTTCAGCAGATTGACCGCCGCATCGCGCATGGAATCCTTGTCGGACATCACCACGATCGCATGCGAGCCCACGAAACATCCAAGCTCGGCAAGTTCACCGCCAAAGTCCAGCGGCACATCGCCTTTCGAGGCCGGCAATATGCCACCGGACGCGCCTCCGGGCAGATAGCCCTTGAAAGTGTGTCCGTCGGCCATGCCGCCGCACATGTCGATCAGTTCGTTGACCGTTGCACCTGCCGGTGCCAGCACGACGCCCGGGTTTTTCAGACGCCCTGACACGGAGTAAGAGCGTGGTCCCTTGTGACCGTCCTTGCCCTGCGAGGCGAACCAGTCCGGTCCCTGTTCAAGGATCTGCGGCATCCAGTAGACCGTCTCGATATTGTGCACCAGTGTCGGGGCGCCGAACAGTCCGACCTGCGCCACGTAGGGCGGCCGGTGCCGGGGCAGTCCGCGCTTGCCCTCGATGGATTCGATCATCGCGCTTTCTTCGCCGCAGATATAGGCACCCGCGCCACGCCTGACATGCACATAGCCTACCGGCACGATGCCGTTGGCCTCCAGCTTGCCGATTTCGTCTTTGAGAAGTTGCACCACTGCGGGGTATTCATCGCGCATGTAGATGTAGACGGCCGATGCATCGACGCCCCAGGCCGCAATCAGCATGCCGTCGAGAAACTGATGCGGACGGATATGCAGGTAATGACGATCCTTGAAGGTGCCCGGTTCGCCTTCGTCCCCATTGATGCACAGATAACGCGGGCCGTCACCGGCGCGCACGAATTTCCACTTCTGCCCTGATGGAAAGCCTGCCCCGCCGAGCCCCTTGAGACCGGCTTCAAGCAGTGTGTCGATAACCTGCTCCGGCGTCTGCGACCCGCCGCGCAACGCTTCCAGCTGTTTGTAACCGCCTTCAGCCCTGTAGTCGTCAAGAGACTGGTACTCGGGCATGTCCGGTTCGACAGCCTTGTTGGCGGCCATGATGGTCAGCTTGTCAACACTGACATTGCCGACATAGTTGTGCCCTACGGCTGCTGCCGGTGCCACGTCGCACAGACCCATGCACGGCCCGTGCACCACGCGCACATTGTCAGGCGCATTGGCGCCCAGCGCCTTGATGATGTCCTGCGCACCCGCCAGTTCGCATGACAGTGAATCACAGACCCGGATGGTGATCTCTGCCGGTGCAGTTTCGCCTTCCTTCACAACATCGAAGTGATGATAGAAAGTTGCTACTTCGTAGACTTCCGCCATGGGCAATCGCATGGCACTGGCCAGTGCAGCCAGGTGGCCGGCTGACAGATGTCCCCACTTGTCCTGTACCAGATGCAGGTACTCAATCAGCATGTCGCGCTGCAGCGGCTGATGGGGGTCCAGCAAGTCTGTAATTTCCTGATCGGCAACAGGGTCAAGCTGGCGGCCTTTCGGAAACGCCCTGCCCTTGCCCTTGCCACCGCGGCCGGGGCGGATAGGCTTGAAACCTTCACTACCTGTGTGCTTGTTCATGTTCGCCCATACCTTTTGCGAAATGTTGCTGGACCCGCGTTACGCTGCCCGCTAAACCGCCATCATGCCTGATTTGAATGCTGGATTTGCCGGCACGTCAGACCATGGCTCAGACCGGAGAGCGCAACAGCACTGGTCAATTCTGCCAGTCAGAATTAAATGTTATACCTGAAGGTGTCCAGTTTAATGCAAGATTTCGACTATGAAATTGACGTGAAAGGCCTGCAATGCCCACTGCCCGTATTGAAGGCCAGAAAGCGGTTGATGTCTCTTAAATATGGAGAATCATTAAAAATTCTTGCGACAGATCCAGCCGCGGCAATCGACTTTCCGCACTATTGCGCTGAAAGCGGAAACGAACTGGTAAGCCAGCATGAAGACGCCGGGGTCCTTGTTTTCATCATCAGGAAAACTCATGCCAAGTGAGGTTTCTGAATTACTCGGCATGCCGGCATGCTATAGGAAATAATGGGTTTTCAGGTCGCGAGGGCGGTCTGGACTTCCGCCGTAAACCCGACCAGTACGTCATTGTCCACGACAAAAACCGGCCGCTTGATCAGGGCCGGATGTGCCGTCATCAGCCTTACCGCACCGGCTTCATCGACACACTCCTTGTCCTGCGCCGGCAATCCGCGCCACGTCGTGCCGCGCCGGTTGAGCAGTGTTTCCCAGCCTGCCTTGCCGGCCCATCCGGCAATCACCTTGTCTTCAAGGTCCGCCTTGCGAATGTCATGAAACTCATGCGCGATCCCTTCGGCCGCCATCCATTTGCGCGCCTTGCGGCAGGTGTCGCAATTGGCAAGCCCGTAAACCTCAATCATCATCCACCTCTGCGTAACGACAATGTGTCATCGGAGAATGCTTCCGCACCGCCGGTAATCGGATCAGTGAAAGCCTTCAAAAGCCCGTCCAGTTCATCACGCCGGATATCGCGGGTGATGAATACCAGCCTGGTCCGGTGATCCGCATCAGGCCAGCGCTCAAGCCGTTCCGGCGGATGCAGCACATGCTGCACCCCGTGCACCACCACCGGCCGGCTGTCATCGTCTGCAAGTTTGACGATACCCTTCATGCGCAGAAGGTTCGGACCGTGATAGCTCTGCAGCAGTTCCAGAAACAGATCGAACTGCATCTGCCCGATGGCCTTGTCGGTGGCGATGGAAAACGAGCTTATGTGTTCGTCATGCCGGTTCACATCATGTGAGTGGGCATGGTCGTGTGAATGATCATGCTGAGTTGCATGGGAATGTTCACCGGGCGTTTCAGCCGTGGCGCGACGCGACCGACGCCGGCCTGCCCTTTCGGGCGCGTCAAACGCTTCTGCTCCCAGCCATCGCCGGATTTGATCCGGCCGGGCTTCACCATCTGCGGCGGCAACGTCAAACAGCCGTTGCGCCGTTGCCTCTCCATTATGAGTGGTCAGGATACGGGCCGCCGGCGCCAGTTTGCGCATCCGCGCAATGACATTATCCAGTGCATCTTCGCCGTCTGCTCCCGACAACAAATCCGCCTTTGACAGTACCAGCTTGTCGGCAACCGCGACCTGCCTGACCGCCTCGTCATGCTGATCAAGCGTTGAAGGCCCGTTCACGGCATCAACCAGGGTTACCACCCCTTCCAGCCGGTAGCGTTGCAGAAGCTCCGGATGGGACATCAGCGTTTGCAGGACAGGGGCAGGATCCGCCAGCCCGGTGGTTTCGATGATGACCCGGTCGAACGACTTGATGGTACCGGCATCACGCCGCGCCATCAGGTCGATGAGCGTGTCGACAAGATCGCCACGGATGGTGCAGCACAAACAACCCGACGACATCTCGAACACGTTACTGTCGGCTGTCTCCACCAGCAGGTGGTCGAGCCCGATCTCGCCAAACTCGTTGATGATGACCGCCGCATCCGACAATACCGGATCCTTCAGCAGCCCGTTCAGCAAGGTGGTCTTTCCAGCTCCCAGGAAACCTGTGAGAACCGAAACCGGAATCGAAGGAAGTGTTGCCATTACTTGTGTTCTCGTTTGCGGCAGCGCCGTTGTTGCAACTTCGAAGCTTATCCCATGCCCGATATCGCCAGCAATGCCAGCATGTCTTAAACCTGCCGTTACTTGTCGGACGCGGGCTTGCGGCGCTTCCGGCGCTTCTTTTTCACTGTCTTTCCTGCCGACTTGCCACCCTTGGCCTTTTCGCGGCCGGACAGGCTGGCAAAGGATGCAAACACTGATGGGGTGACCACTTCGCATTTGCCACCGGCTCCCTGGACCTGCTGGCACAGTGTCTGGCTGGTGCTCCTTGAGATATTGTATGTGACCGGCACGAAATCCTTGGTGAACGGAATCCGCACCACGCCGCTTCCGGCTTTCCTGAAGGCGTTCACCTTGACTGCCTGAATACCGTTGATCACGGCTTCGGCCTCAGCCGCGCTCTTGAACTTGCCGAATGTCGCGCCCCAGCCGGAGAACTTGTCAGCGCTTACCATCTGCAAGCCCGTGCCGCCACAAACCCGCTTGCGCAGGTTCGGCGGTGTACCGCCTTCATTCTGCAGCTGCGTTATTGACGTCGTTGCCGGATAGCCTGCCGCGGTTTCCATGACCACCTTGGCCTTATGGGCGCGCGCCCGGCCACTGCGGGTGCCGAACACCACGCCCACGACCAGCCGGCCGTTGACTTTGGCGGTGGCGACAAGGTTGAAACCGGACGGGCAGATGAAACCGGTCTTCATGCCGTCTGCCTTGTCCCATATGCGCAGCAGATAATTGCGGTTACGCAGCCGTTTCTTGCCGAGCTTCAGGTGCGGCGCGGAATAGTATTTGCGCGCCTGCGGATACTTTTTCAGCAAGGCGTAGGACAAGATCGCCATGTCCCGCGCGGTTGTGTACTGGCCCTTGTCATAAAGGCCGTGCGGGTTGACGAAATGCGAGCCCGTCATGCCGAGATCGCGGGCCGTCGCGTTCATCAGCCGGGCAAAATCTGCCTGCGTGCCGGAAACGATTTCAGCCAGAAGCGCTGCCATGTCGTTGGCCGAGTAGATCAGCAGCGCCTTGAGAGCCAGATCAACCGACACTTTCTTGCCCGGCCTGAACCCGATCTTGCTGGGCGGCGGAGCCGAAGACGTCTTGGTGACCGTGCCCTTGGTCTGAGGCGTGATCTTGCCCTGCTCTATGGCCTGAAACACGATGTAGGCGGTCATCAGCTTGGTCAGGGACGCTGGAAACCAGGGCTTGCCGGCATCCTTGGCAACCATGACCTTGCCGGTCTTGCCGTCATAGACCACCACGGGGTTTGCAGACGCCGCTGAAAAGCCGGCCAGAAGGATCAATCCGGTTGTCAGGAAAACCCGGATCATGAGTGTAAGTGATGTTGCCAAAACATGTTCCTGTAAACTCGCCGCGCCCCCGGGTTGACTATGCCTAACACCTCGGCGGCGGACGGATCAATGGGACAAATCACTGCTCACCCGATTGATGCACCACTTAAGTGGCGCGCCGGTAAAAATCCACGCGCAGTCGAGGAAGTCCACTTCTCATCGGAAAAACTGGTGCCCCCAGCCGGACTCGAACCGGCACGCCCTCACGGACAACAGATTTTGAGTCTATCGCGTCTACCAGTTCCGCCACAGGGGCCTCAAATCGAGCCGGATAATAGGCAAGAGCGATCACCCGTCAACATCAAACATCACCCGCAACTCAAATGAGGCATACCAACGGCAGTCAATTCACAAGTTAGATGGACAAATCGTGGCTCCCGGCGTATTGCCTTCGCCCATGCTAAGAAGACTTTATGACTGGTTGATGAGACTTGCCGGCCACCGCCATGCCCAATGGTACCTGTCGGTGGTTTCTTTCGTTGAAAGTTCCGTGTTTCCGGTGCCGCCGGATGCGATGCTGATCCCGATGACACTCGCAAAGCCTGCAAATGCGTGGCGCTATGCAACCATCTGCACCATCGCCTCGGTGCTCGGCGGGCTGGCAGGATACTATATCGGGTATGCGCTGTTTGACACGCTCGGCCAGTGGATTTTAAGCGTCTATAATCTCGACGACAAATTCTTTGATTTCCAGCAGAAGTTCAATGAATGGGGCTTGCCGATCGTGTTCTTTGCCGGCCTGACACCATTTCCCTACAAGGTCGTGACCTTGATGAGCGGCGTGACCGAAATGGCGTTGCCGATATTCATCGCAGCGTCCGTGGTGTCGCGCGGCATGCGTTTCTATCTGGTTTGCGGCCTGTTGTACTGGCTTGGCGAACCAATGCGGGAGTTCATTGAGAAATATCTGGGCTGGCTGACGCTTGCCGCAGGCATCGCCCTTGTCGGCGGATTCGCTGCCGTCAAGTTCGCGCTGTGAACCAATCTACGGAGGCTTCAGTGATCAAGACAAAAACCGTACAGGAGCTTGCGCTCAATGCATTCCTGATCGCACTGGCAACCATCACAGCGGCATGGACATTTGAGATCATCGGTGGATACAAGCCTTGTCCCTTATGCCTGCAGCAGCGCTGGGCCTATTATTTCTCCTTGCCGGTCCTGGGCCTGATCTGGCTGCGCATGATAACGCTACAGGCAGACCTTGACGTCGTACGCTGGGGCCTGATTGCCGTGACCATCGCCATGGCGATCAATGCCGGCATGGGATTTTACCATTCCGGGGTTGAATGGGGCTGGTTTGAAGGGCCCTCCGCCTGTTCATCCGGCGCCGGCCTGTCCGGCGGCCTGCCGGATCTCAGCAAGGCAACCGTGATCAATTGTTCAGAGGTGCAATGGCGCATGCTGGGCTTGTCGTTTGCCGGCTGGAACATGGTCATTTCCGCCATCATCGCTGTCATCACCGCTCTCGGCGTCAAGCGAACCTACGGATCAAGCTCGGTATCCCAGTAGAGATAATCCTGCCAGCTTTCATGCAGATAGTTCGGCGGGAAATGCCGGCCATTGGCGTGTAGTTGATGCACCGTCGGCTTGATCGGATGCATGGCCGGGTGCATGCCGCAGTCCCTGGCCATCTTGTTGGCCTTGCGCAGGTTGCACGGGCTGCAGGCAGCCACAACATTGTCCCAGGTTGTCTGCCCGCCCTTTGACCGGGGGATCAGATGATCAAACGTCAAATCCTCAGCCTGACCGCAATACTGGCATAAGAACTTGTCGCGCAGGAACACGTTGAAGCGTGTGAACGCCGGATAGCGCGCCGGTTTTACATAGGTCTTGAGAGACACCACCGAGGGCAGCCGTACTTCACAACTGGTCGAGCGCACAACAGTATCGTATTCGGAAACGATGTGGACCCGTTCCAGAAACACGGCCTTGACCACATCCTGCCAGCCCCACAGTGACAACGGATAATAACTCAACGGTCGGTAGTCAGCATTCAACACAAGAGCCGGGCAACTGTCCGGCGCAACATTCGGATGCAGCACGTCCTGTCCTTCCAGGTTGGTTGCAACAGATGCGAGCAACGATTCGAAACTACTATATCTTGTGCAACGGGCGTGTGAAGGGTGCAAATTTGTCGCTTATCGGGCAGTTTGTGATGCGCCGGATGATCAGATTCCCACCTCGCGCTGACGGTGACTTGCGTAAAGGCCCCACAGGTAACATGCCGCAACCGAGCGCCAGGGCCGCCAGCGTTCGCCATGAACGGGCATGTCTGCGATAGACGGCATATCACCAAGTTGTTCAAAAAGCTGCACACCGGCGCGCACGGCAAGATCACCGGCTGGCCACGCATCACGGCGGCCCAGACAGGTGACCAGGTAAATGTCGGCGGTCCACTGACCGACACCGCGAAGTTTTTTCAGTTCAGCAGCGGCACGATCGTCATCAAGGTGTGCCAGCGCCGCGAAGCTGAACGTTCCCTCGTGTTCGGCTTTTGCCGCATTGATGATGGCCGTCGCCTTGGCACGGGTCAGGCCGTAACCGGCCAGATCGGACACCTCCATTTCACTTATGCGCGCCACGTCGAACGGCGACAGGGCGGTTTCAACTCTCGCCCAGATCGAGTTGGCGGCTTTCGTGGAAATCAGTTGCCCGACCACAATGTGAGCAAGACCGGCCAGGCCGCCGTCACGTCTGCGCAGCCGCGGCAAACCGTTCTGCGCATGCAGTGCACGGAACCGGGGATCAAGCTCGAACAGGGCTTCCGCCCCGGCGGCAAGGTCATCTATTGTATTGATGGTAATGCTGGGATGTTTCATCGAAGCCAGTATAGAGTCTGGCTGAATGAATTGGTATGAAAGTTGACGAATGGCAGGACCGACTTTTCGCTTTGCCCCCAGCCCCAATGGCAGGTTGCATCTGGGCCATGCCTACTCAGCCCTGTTCAGCGCGCAGCAGGCGGAAATTCACAAGGCTCGGTTCCTGCTGCGCATCGAAGACATTGACCGGGCACGGTGCAAGCCGGAGTTTGCCGAACAGGCTGAGGCCGATCTCAAATGGCTCGGCCTGGACTGGCCGCAGCCGGTACGCCATCAGTCCCGGCACATGCACGAATACACCATTATCATCGACCGGCTTGAAAAGCTGGGCCTGCTGTATCCGTGCTTCTGCACCAGGGCAAAACTCTCAGCTGTGCCGGGAGCAAAGGACCCCGACGGCACGACCGTTTATCCCGGCTACTGCCGACTAATGACGAGGATGGATCGCAACCGGCGCATGACAGCCGGCGAACCTTATGCGCTGCGCCTGGACATGGCCAAGGCCATACTCGCTGCCGGGCCGGACCTGAGCTTTTATGAGACCGGCTGTGGCCCGGATGGCGAAACCGGCGTCGTACCCTGCACACCGCAAGCCTGGGGCGATGTAGTGCTGGCCCGCAAGGATATCGCAACCAGCTACCATATCGCCGTCGTTCACGATGATGCCGTCCAGGGTATTACCCACATAACCCGCGGCATCGACTTGTTTCACGCCACCTCCATCCACCGCGTCCTGCAATCCATTCTGGAGTTTCCGGTACCGGTCTATATGCACCACAAGCTGATCCCCGATGACACCGGACGCAAGCTGTCGAAGAGCGCATGTGACCGGTCACTTGCGGCCCTGCGTGACGAAGGGGTCACAGCGGGCATGATACGGGCGCAACTCGGATTCTAGACCATTGCGGACAAATCTAGATGTGCGGCACCAGTGTCAGCACAATGGACAAGGTGACGATGGACAAGGCAGTTCCCGCGGCCACGCTGGCTGACAGGGCTGCTTCTGCGGCACCCTGGCGTTCTGCAAATATGTAGGCATTCGCACCTGTGGGCAGGGCTGCAAACAACACCACGATGCCGGCCTGCACTGCCGTCAGATCAAACACACCGAACGCCAGGACGGCAGCGACCGCCGGCATCACCGCCAGCTTGAGCACCATCAGCACCCCGGCCGCCAGCCCGCTGCCCATCAGGCCAAAGCGCGCCAGCGACAGTCCGAGCGCAAACAGGGCGGCGGGAACAGCAGCCTGGGACAGCATCGACACAATTTTTTCCGCCATAGAGTGAAGTCCGAACCCGGCAAGGTTCCATAGGCTTCCCGCCAGCAGCGCCAGCACGATCGGGTTGGTGAAAAGGTCTTTCGCCAGGGTCCGCAGCAATACCGAAACCCTAAGGCCTTCGGTCTGCGACCCCCATTGCGCCAGCAAGGTGGCGGCAAACCACTGCACCGGCAAATGAATGGAAATGATCAGCGCCATGGGCAGAAGGGCATCGGTGCCGAAATAGGCAACACCCAGCGGCAGGCCCAGCATCACAGTATTGCCAAACCCCGCACCAAGGGCTGCCGATGCACCGCCTGCGCCTTCCAGGCCCGCCACGAAACGCGAAGCTGCAATTGCCAGTATCCAGACGACAGCCACGGCGGCAAAGAAGGCCCCCCACAAGCCCCACGGCGGGCTGGCCGGTATGCCCAGCGTAACCATCGCCTTGAACAACATGGCGGGGATCGCAAATGTGAAGACGAACGTCGACAGCCCGCGCGCCGAGCCTTCAACGAAAAACCCAAGGCGGCCGGCACCGAAGCCGAGCACGATCAGCACGAACACCGGCACTACTGTTGTAATCACACTTTCCATACGACCCCTGCCGTTCGGCTAACCCCGGATATTGTCTCAAGCTCCCGATGGGATACACTGCTGCCATGGCAAGCTCCAGCAGAATACCGCCCAAAGTTGACGACAAGTCCGCCAGGCTGCTCGAGCGTGCCTACGCGCTTTCAAGCGATGCAGACACTCACGAGCTTTATCGCGACTGGGCGGAAACCTATGACAAGACGATGCTGGAAGGACTGGGATATCTGTCGCCTCGTCTGGTGAGCCGACTGCTGGCCGACCATGTGTCGGACGAGACCGTGCCCGTGCTTGATGTCGGTGCCGGAACAGGTCTGGCCGGGCAGGAACTCGCGGCATTGGGTTTCACCTGCATTGATGCGGTGGATTATTCGGCGGACATGCTGGCAGTGGCGGCACAGCGCAACATATATACAAGGCTGATCGAGGGTGATCTTACCAAACCGCTCGACATTGCTGACGCGACCTATGGCGCAGCCGTGTGTACTGGCACTTTCACCCATGGTCATGTAGGTCCGTCCTGCCTGGCAGAACTGTTCCGCATTATCGCGCCGGGCGGGCTGTTCGCGTTCTCGATCAACACAGGTGTGTGGACGGACGGAGGGTTTGAAACCGAGTTGAAACGGCTCGAGACGTCCGGCGCAGTTCGCCTGGTGGCACGGCAAGCCGGGGTCAATTACGAAACATCCTCCGTATCAGATTCATGGCTCAATCTGTATGAACGGCGATAGTGACAAAGCCCGCCGCAACCTGCAGCGTGCCCGGGCCATTACCGGCAGTGACGATGCCCGCTCGGTTTATGCACAATGGGCTGCCAGCTATGACCGTGACGTGTTTTCCACCCTGAGGGTGACCGGTACCGACACGATTGCAGACCTGTTGTACGACCATACCGGAGACATCGGCGTGGCCCGGGTTCTTGATGCAGGTTGCGGCACCGGCGCGGTGGCAGCCCGCCTGAAAGCTCACGGATTTGACCAGATTGACGGTGTGGACCTGTCTCCGGAGATGTTGAAGATTGCAGACGCAAAACAGCTTTACCGAACCCTGGTCGAGGCGGATCTCAATCAGCCCCTCGACCTGCCGCACAGTCCCTACACAGCCATTGTCAGCGCCGGCACCTTCACCACCGGACATGTGGGCGCGGACGGGTTTCACAACCTGTTCGCTCACCTTCAAGCCAATGGGCTGATGGCCTGCGTCATTGCAAACCCGGTCTGGCAGCGTGATCGGTTTGACGGGCTGATCGACAATATGCCGGTTGAGGTCGTCACCAACCGGATAGAGGCGACGATACCGGACGCAGAGCCGGACGCTCATATGTTGGTGCTGCGCAGGAACTAGAACAGGTTACAGTTTCAGCTTGTAGCCGATATGGCTGGCGACAAATCCCAGCCGGTTATAGAAGCGATGCGCATCATCGCGGGTCTTGTCGGTGGTCAGTTGTACGAGGCTGCATCCGCGTGACCGGGCCTCTTCAATGGCGAACTCGAACATGCGCTGACCCAAGCCACTTCCGCGATGGCTGGCGGCAACTCGCACTGCCTCGACCTGGCAGCGCCAGGCCCCTTTGCGGCTGATACCGGCAATGAAGGTGAGTTGCATGGTCGCCGCAATCACTTCGCCTTCCTGGGCCACCACAAGAAACTGGTTCGGATCACCATCCAGTGCATCAAATGCCGACATATAAGCTTGATCCAGCGGTAGTCCGGCATCTTCACGGCCATTGCCGAGGCCATCGTCAGCCAGCAATCCTACAATAGCAGGAAGATCCTCCTTGCATGCACGTCGCAGGATGACTTCCATTGTTCAGTCCTTACGCTGCTGCGTCATCAAGGCGGCCATCGATTTCTTTCACAATCTCGCCCATGATCCCGGTCATGCGGAAATCCTTCGGCGTATAGACCCTGGCGACCCCCATCTGCTTCAGCACATTGGCATCTTCTTCCGGGATGATACCGCCCACAACCACCGGCACCTTGTCCATGCCCGCAGAGCGCATCCGGTTCATCACATCGCGCACCAGCGGCACATGGCTGCCAGACAGAATGGACAGGCCAACCACATGCACCTGTTGTTCAATGGCTGCCGACACGATCTCTTCCGGGGTCAGGCGAATGCCTTCATAAATGACTTCCATACCCACTTCACCGGCCCGTACCGCGATCTGTTCCGCACCATTGGAGTGCCCGTCCAGACCGGGCTTGCCCACCAGGAACTTGACCGGCACGCCCAGTCGCTGCGACAGCGCCGCAACCTGCTCGCGCACGGCCTCCGAGTTTTCCGGCGCCGCCAGGGTAACAACCGTTCCAACCCCGGTCGGTGCCCGGTACTCGCCGAATACGTCCCGCAGGGTCTGTCCCCACTCACCGGTGGTAACCCCGGTTTTCGCGCACGCAATTGACGGGTCCATGATGTTGCCGCCGCTGCGCGCAGCCTCTTTCAGATCAGACAGGGCAGCCTCGACAGCAGATGCGTCACGCTCCTTGCGCCACGCCTTGAGACGGTCGACCTGTTCCTGCTCAACGTGCTCCGGCACCGTCAGGATGCTGTCACCGTCGCCGCCCGATAATGGCGATGGCTCACTGCTCTCGTAGGCATTGACGCCCACCACCGTCTCGCGGCCTTCTTCAATTGCCTTGATGCGGTCCGCGTTTGATTTGACCAGCTCGGCCTTCATGTAGCCACTGTCGACAGCGGCAACTGCGCCGCCCATTTTCTCGATGACGGCCAGTTCTTCAAGTGCGGCAGACTTCAGCGCATCGACCTTGGCAGTGATGACCTCTGAGCCGTCGAAAATATCACCGTTTTCAAGCAGGTCGGTTTCGAACGCCATGATCTGCTGCATCCGCAGGGACCATTGCTGATCCCAGGCGCGCGGCAGCCCGAGCGCTTCGTTCCATGCCGGCAGTTGCACCGCCCGTGCACGTGCATTCTTTGACAGAACCACGGCCAGCATCTCGATCAGGATGCGATAGACATTGTTTTCGGGCTGCTGTTCCGTCAGGCCGAGCGAGTTGACCTGCACGCCATAGCGGAACCGGCGCAGTTTTTCATCCTCGACCCCATACCGGGTCCGGCAGATATCGTCCCACAGCTCAGTGAACGCCCGCATCTTTGACAGTTCGGTGATGAACTTGATGCCCGCGTTCACGAAAAAGCTGATGCGGCCCACGATCATTGGAAAATCATCATCCGGCACTTGCCCGGATGCTTTCACGCCGTCCAGAACGGCGATTGCGGTTGCCAATGCAAAGGCCAGTTCCTGAGCCGGTGTGGCGCCGGCTTCCTGCAGATGGTAGGAACACACATTCATCGGATTCCACTTGGGGCACTCATTGCGCGACCAGGTAATCGTGTCGGTAATGAGCCGCATGGACGGCTGCGGCGGAAACACATAAGTGCCGCGCGAGAGATATTCCTTGATGATGTCATTCTGCGTCGTGCCGGTGAGGCTGGTTCTCGGCGCGCCCTGCTCTTCGGCAACCGCAACATACAGCGCCAGCAGCCAGGCGGCCGTGGCATTGATTGTCATCGACGTGTTCATGCGTTCCAGAGGAATATCCTGAAACAGGGTTCGCATGTCACCGATGTGCGACACTGGCACACCGACCTTGCCAACCTCGCCGCGCGCCAGCAGATGATCACTGTCATACCCGATCTGGGTCGGCAGGTCGAAAGCGACCGACAAACCGGTCTGGCCCTTGTCAAGATTGCGGCGGTAAAGCTCATTGCTGGCTTCAGCTGTGGAATGTCCGGCATAGGTGCGGAAAATCCACGGGCGATCACGGTTTATCTGGTCATTCATCGAACTGCTGGTCCGGTTGCTGGATTATCATGGGGTATCACAAGCACCTGCACTTAATCAGGCAATTGCCGATAATCGAAGCATGAAGTTTATTGCAGCGCAACCAGACTTTGAGATTTGTTGGGACGGCCTGGGGTAATCAGCCGGTAATATGGCGGGAAATACGATGCAACGCCTAGTTGGTGGAGTTGCGGTAATACACCAGCAGCATCAATGCAGCCACGGCCATGCCGATATTGGCCGCCACGGCAATCATCACCATGCTGTCGATGCCCGGAATATGGTAGGAGCGAGCAAAGATGTTGGCGATGTAGGCACCTGCAAAAAGTCCTGAAAAATTCATTATCGTATTGAAAAGTGAGCTGAATTTCACATAGGAATTTATGATGGTCGTGCCTGCCAGGCACATTGCACAGACAATCAGCAACGGAGTTGTGCCAAGATCACCACTGGCGAACGGCAAATAAGAACTCCAGTGAATGTATACGCCAAAAAGGCTCAAAAAGTCGTTCATGCCTACAGCCCGATGTCATAGTTCCAAAGATGGAAACGTGACTCTACGCCATCGGGGTTGCTATTAAGTAAACAGGTTATTTAAAGTTTTAATTGGACAAAATGCTTGTTGCAATGCAGCATTATCTGCCAGAAGCTATGCCGGAATTTTATGCAGGAGATCAGTTATGGGTGTAACAGCAGTACGCGAAACGGCGGAACCGGCAGCAAATTCCAGTGCTGCGCGCAAGGATCTTTACGAGATCGGCGAGATTCCACCACTCGGACATGTCCCCAAGGAAATGTATGCCTGGACCATTCGCCAGGAACGCCACGGTGAACCTGACACGGCCATGCAGGTCGAAGTGGTGCCTACCTGGGATATTGATTCCGACGAAGTTCTGGTTCTGGTGATGGCTGCAGGCGTAAACTATAACGGGGTCTGGGCTTCGCTCGGCATACCTCTTTCGCCAATAGACGGTCACAAGAACCCCTACCATATTGCAGGATCTGATGCCTCGGGCATCGTCTGGGCCGTTGGCCGCAAGGTGACGCGCTGGAAAGTTGGTGACGAGGTGGTCATTCACTGTAACCAGGACGCCGGCGACGACGAAGAATGCAATGGCGGCGACCCGATGTTTTCCACCTCCCAGCGCATCTGGGGCTATGAAACACCTGATGGGTCGTTTGCGCAGTTCTGCCGGGCTCAGGCTCGCCAGCTCATGCCGCGGCCGCAGCATCTGACATGGGAAGAAGGTGCCTGCTACACGCTTACCCTGGCCACTGCCTATCGCATGTTGTTCGGCCACCGCCCCCATACGCTCAAGCCCGGCCAGAACGTGCTGGTGTGGGGTGCATCGGGTGGTCTCGGATCGATGGCCGTACAGCTGATTGCCACCTCAGGCGCCAATGCCATCGGCGTTATTTCAGAAGATGACAAGACAGATTTCGTGCTGGGTCTCGGAGCGAAAGGTGTCATCAACCGCAAGAACTTCGACTGCTGGGGACAATTGCCCACCGTCGGCACACCCGAATACAACGCATGGGCCAAGTCGGCCCGTGAATTCGGCAAGGCGATCTGGGACATCACCGGCAAGGGCAACAATGTCGACATGGTGTTCGAACACCCCGGCGAGGCAACCTTCCCGGTCTCCACGCTGGTTTGCAAACGTGGCGGCATGGTCGTGTTCTGCGCCGGCACGACCGGCTACAATATTACCATGGACGCTCGCTATGTCTGGATGCATCAAAAGCGTATTCAGGGATCGCACTTTGCTCATCTTATGCAGGCGAGCCAGGCAAACCGGCTGGTCATAAATCGCCGTATCGATCCGTGCATGTCGGAAGTCTATGACTGGAACGACATCCCCAAGGGCCACATGCGCATGCGCGAGAACAAGCACCTGCCCGGCAACATGGCCGTACTGGTCAATGCGCCGACCACAGGCCTGCGCACGTTCGAAGACGTTCTCGAGGCCTGCGGCAGCTAGCGCGAGTTGCCGATTTTCCCGGTTTCCAGTTTCCGGAGACATTGTACATTGGCATCGACGTGACATCGGGACCTGTGTCGGACAGAATATCGACAGCTTGAACTCAACCTGCTTCTCGAATTGGGAAAGGACTCGGGGATCACTACCTCGGATTGCTACTGAAGCTGTCGGATGATCGAAATCCATTTGTCTTAACCTCGTCACTGGCAAACGGCCAT
>CALHUA010000119.1 GCA_938039915.1 uncultured Anderseniella sp. | reverse complement strand
CGCTGCATAATTCGCCCCAGGGTGGTTATGACTCGTGGCGGTTCTTCACCCTGGCTCTGTGCATGATGGCCGGTACGGCATCGCTGCCGCACATTCTGATGCGCTACTTCACGACGCCGTCGGTGCGTGCAGCCCGCCGGTCAGTAGGCTGGTCATTGCTGTTCATCTTCCTGCTCTACTTCACAGCACCGGCCCTGGCCACGCTGACCAAGTTGCAGCTTCTTGACCCGCAACTTGCGACCAGCATCATCGGCAAGTCCATTGCAGATGTGAACAACATCGAGTGGATCAAGAACTGGGATGCAGTTGGCATGCTCAAGGTCACTGACGGCAATGGTGATGGTATCCTGCAGATCAACGAGTTCTTCATGCGAAGCGGCATCGTTGTTCTCGCAACACCTGAAATTGCCGGCCTGCCTTATGTGATCTCCGGCCTGGTTGCTGCAGGCGGCATGGCGGCTGCCATGTCCACTGCGGATGGCCTTCTGCTGGCAATCGCCAATGCCCTGTCACACGATCTGTACTACAAGATCATCGACCCCAAGGCAGACACCAAGAAGCGTCTGATGGCGGCCCGCATCCTGCTGGTGTTCATCGGTGTTGCCGGCGCTTTGGTGGCATCGCTGAAGCTGACCGGGATTCTCGGGGCTGTTGCCTGGGCGTTCTGTTTTGCCTGTTCCGGGTTGTTCTTCCCGCTGGTACTGGGCGTGTGGTGGAAACGGGCGAACCGGCAAGGTGCAATTGCCGGCATGGTGCTCGGGTTCCTGTCAGGTGCGCTTTATCTGATCTACATCCAGAATGGTGGCACCCAGATTGCCGGTCTTGACGGCCTGCGGTTCGGTATCATCGGGATGCCTGTCAGCCTGATTTCCATGGTTGTCGTGTCGTTGATGACAGCGGAGCCAAGCAAGGAAATCCAGGACATGGTGGATCAGACCCGGTTACCGGGAGGCAAGACCGTACTCGACGCTGCCCAATAGCGCGTCGACTGCAATATTTGAGAGGCGGGGCTGTGAAAGCCCCGCCTTTTTTCGGGTTTCTTGAAAGGGCAACTGGTGCTTCATGGAAAATAATCCGCTGGATAGCTTTTCGGTATGGATCGTGGTCGTTGACTACGCGCTTGGCGTTGTCATGTGGACGCTGATCGGTCGCGCCGCCATGAACATCTTTCTTGCAGAGGACTCCGACTTCTTTTTCATGAAGGTCTTCGTGAAGTCGACAGACCCGATCATCAAGTTCTTCGCACCCGTTACGCCGGGCTTCCTGATCAAGCCGCTGGTGCCGCTGTTCGTGGCGTGGTTCTTTTACATGGTCCGGTTTTACCTGATGCCGTGGCTGCTCGGTTATTCGGTCATGGGCATGCTGTCTTTTCCTCTGGAAGGCGAGGTGGCGAGAATGCTCTACAGCTTGTTCACAAAAAGTGCCGGCCCCTGAGGCAGACATTGGATACCTGTGAAAACAGCCCGCGTTCAGTTAAGAACGCGGGCTGCCGATAACAGATATAGATGCCGTCACAGTTTAAGGGGTCACACCCGGGACTGCTGCGGACGCATGTCCTTGGGATCGATACCTGCAACAGAGACAGGCTTCTTCATGGCGTCACGGCGGAACGGCTCGCCCAGTTCCTGGTTCAGGACGCATTCGATGAAGGTGGTTTCTCCACGCTTCATCTGGCCTTCAATGGCGTCTTCCAGTGCCGCAGACAACTGGTCCATGGAAGTGACCTGAACGCCCTTGAGACCGCAGCCTTCGGCAATCTTGGCATATTCAACGCCAAGGTTCAGTTCGGTGCCGACAAAGTTGTCGTCGAACCATAGGGTCGTATTGCGCTTTTCTGCACCCCACGGGTAGTTGCGGAAGATCACCATGGTGATCGGCGGCCAGTCATTGCGCCCACATGCCGTCATCTCGTTCATGGAGATGCCGAATGCGCCGTCACCGGCAAAGCCGACGACCGGCGTGTCCGGACAGCCGATCTTGGCGCCCAGAATGGACGGGAAGCCATAACCACAAGGACCGAACAGGCCGGGGGCCAGGTATTTGCGGCCCTTCTCAAAGGTAGGGTAGGCGTTGCCGATGGCGCAATTGTTGCCGATGTCGGAAGAAATGATGGCTTCCTTCGGCAGTACCTTCTGGATGGCACGCCATGCCATGCGCGGGCTCATCCGCTCCGGTTCGCGGCCGCGGGCACGTTCGTTCCAGTTGGTGCCGGGGTCATCATCTTCATGGTCCATGGACGACAGCTGCTGCAGCCAGGCTGACTTGCTCTGGTGGATCAGGGCTTCACGGTCTTCACGTCCGGCATTGCCGGCAGTAGGTGCCAGACGGTCCAGCAACTGTTCGGCAACCGCCTTGGCATCGCCCTGGATTGCAACGGTAACCTTCTTGGTCAGGCCGATGCGGTCGGAGTTGATGTCAACCTGAATGATCTTGGCATCCTTCGGCCAGTAATCGATGCCGTAGCCTGGCAGGGTCGAGAACGGGTTAAGGCGGGTCCCCAGAGCCAGTACCACGTCCGCCTTGGCGATCAGTTCCATGGCGGCCTTGGAACCGTTATAGCCGAGCGGGCCGACGTGCAGCTTGTGCGAGCCGGGGAAGGCATCATTGTGCTGGTAGCCACAGCAAACCGGCGCGGACAGTTTTTCAGCCAGTGCAGCTGAGGCTGGGATCGCGCCGCCGATGACTACGCCTGCGCCGTTCAGGATGACCGGGAATTTTGCTTCAGACAGAAGCTTGGCAGCATCATTGATTGCTTGCTCACCGCCGCTTGGCAGTTCCAGACGAACGATCTGCGGAAGCTCGATGTCTATCACCTGCGTCCAGTAGTCACGCGGAATGTTGATCTGTGCCGGTCCGCACTGACGGAATGCCTGTTCAATCACGCGGTTCAGCACTTCCACCATGCGTGACGGATCGCGAACTTCTTCCTGGTAGCAGACCATGTCTTCAAACAGCTTCATCTGTTCGATTTCCTGGAAGCCACCCTGGCCGATGGTCTTGTTGGCAGCCTGCGGTGTCACCAGCAGCAACGGCGTGTGATTCCAGTAAGCGGTTTTTACAGGCGTGACGAAGTTGGTGATGCCGGGGCCGTTCTGGGCAATCATCATCGACATCTTGCCGGTGGCGCGCGTGTAACCGTCTGCGCTCATGCCGGCGTTGCACTCATGGGCGCAATCCCAGAATTTGATGCCTGCTTTTGGGAACAGGTCCGAAATTGCCATCATGGCCGAACCGATAATGCCGAAGGCATGCTCGATGCCATGCATCTGCAGGACTTTTACAAATGCTTCTTCTGTTGTCATCTTCATTGGAAACTACCTCTCCTATGTTGCCGGGATGACGCACGCGCCATCACGGGCAATCAATCAACCCGTGGAGGGTGTTCTAGTGCGGCTTTGTGGAGCCAGCCAGTGCCAGATTCACCAAAGGTAATGGACACATATTATTTTTTGAGAAATTTAGTCTCAATAATTAAGTGATTTCACGATCCGGTAAGTCTTTGCGCTTTTCGCTGCCGCGAATCCATGTGTCATCACGGGCCAGGAAGTCTCTCAGTGTCTTGCCGGGCTCCGATTTGAACCGGTCTTCGGCCACCTCAAACCGGCCGATCCGGTCCAGCCGGAAGGTCCGGAAGTCATTGCGAAGCTCGCACCAGCCCGCCATCAGCCAGACGGGACCGAAAAACGCCAGTGACAAAGGGCGAATCTGCCGGTTTGTCGGGTCACCACGGGCATCTTCATAGCCAATGGTCACCTTGCGGTTTTCCCGCAGGGCGTTGCGCAATTCTCCCAGCTCGAACTTGAGCGGCGCCATGAAGTGTTCCGATGGCGCCAGCAGGGCCGTATTGGTCATGTAGGCTCGAAGGGCCTCCGGCAGCACCGCCTCGACCTTGGCAATCACGTCTGTGGCGGCGTCCGCCAGTTCCTTATCGGCCCAGGACTGCACAATGCGAGCCCCCAGCACCAGCGCTTCAATTTCTGTTTCCTTGAACATAAGTGGTGGCAGGTCATACCCGGCGCGCAAGACATAACCGATCCCGGCTTCACCCTCGATCGGCACCCCGGATGTCATCAGATCCTGAATGTCTCGATAGATGGTGCGGTCTGATACCTCGAAATTTTCCGCCAGGTCGCGCGCGCGCGTCAGCGGCTGTCGGCGCATGAACTGGATGATCTCGAACAGTCTGTCGGCACGGCGCATGGAACCTGGCGTCTCCTTGTTATCGATATTCAGTGCCTAGCATAAGCCTACTGACATCATGCTGTCAGGAGTGCCCGACACATCCTGACAATAGGCTGTCAGCAGGGGTGGTGCATGGTGGTTTCCAGACAAGCGAAGGAGAACCGCAAATGACCACCACCACCCATTCAAATGATACCGTTGCAACAGGCCCGAGGCAGCGCCACTGGATCGTCCAGCTTCTGGGCGCAGTAACCAGGCTGGTTCGCCATCGCCGCGAAGCGGCACAATTGCTGGAAATGGATGATCGCAAGCTCGCCGACATCGGCCTGTCGCGTTCAGACGTGATCCAGGCCATGAACGGTTCACTGCTGCATGATCCCACCCGCGAGCTGACGCGTCTGGCCGGCCGCAGACCCTGAGCGGACAATACCGGCCGCGCGACTTTCTAAGGCTCGCAAGACAGCATGGTTTCGAATGGAACCATGCTGTTCTTATTTGCCTCCGCCTGATCCGGTCCGGTCACTTCCAGGTGATCGGCATGTGATCAAGTGCACATTTTGCGGGTGTTCATCCGGCTAGTTTGCTTTTCAACGATGACCGGGACAACCGGTCGCGAAAACAAAAAGGAAAAGAAGTCATGATCAACAAGACCAACATTATGGCAGTGGCGATTGTCGCAGCTGCCGCCTTTACAGCAGTACCTTCGGCCAATGCATCAGTTGCCGGCGGTATGTCGTCAGCCGCTGCTGCTGCCGTTACAACTACTGCTGCCCCTGCAGCAAAGGCCGGCATTGTGCTGGCAGGCGGTGGCCACCGTCATGGCCGTCGCTGGCGTCATGGATGGGGCTGGGGCCACGGCTATGGCTGGGGTCACGGCTACGGTTTCCGCAATTGCCACTGGCTGAAGCGGAAAGCCCGCCGCACCGGTCGCCGCTACTGGTGGAACCGGTACTACAACTGCCGGGACAGGTTCTTCTACTAATATCGGTAGCGAACAATCCCTGAAAACGAAGAAGGCAGCCGGAGAAATCCGCGCTGCCTTCGACGTATCTTGTAACGCCTCGATTTACAGGCGAACGGCTTCTTCCGGCGCCATGAACGGGTAACCCAGGTCATCGGCAACCGCCTTGTAGGTCACATGGCCTGCATGCACGTTCAATCCAGCCATCAGGTGCTTGTTTTCAGTCAGCGCCTTGCGCCATCCACGATTCGCAATCTGCAAAATGAATGGCAGGGTCGCGTTGTTGAGGGCATAGGTTGATGTCTTGGGCACACCGCCCGGCATGTTGGCCACGCAATAGTGAATGACGTCATCGACCACATAAACCGGATCGTCATGGGTGGTGGCCTTTGACGTTTCCGCACTGCCTCCCTGGTCAATCGCCACGTCCACGATGACCGAACCCGCCTTCATGGTCTTCAGAATGTCACGGGTGATCAGTTTTGGCGCGGCAGCACCCGGGATCAGCACACCACTGACTACCAGGTCAGCTTCGCTGCAGTGCCGTTCAATGGCATCCTTGGTGGAATAAACCGTGTTGAGCGGGCGGTCGAACTGCGCCCACAGCGAGCGAAGCACGTCGACATTCCTGTCAATCACCCAGACGTCGGCGCCCATGCCGAGCGCGATGTGTGCAGCATGACGGCCAACCATGCCGCCGCCGATGATGACTACCTTGGCCGGATCCACACCTGGCACGCCGCCCAGTAACAGCCCGTGTCCGCCGTGGGCCTTTTCCAGGTAATAGGCACCTGCCTGTATAGACAGTCTGCCTGCGACTTCCGACATCGGCGCCAGCAGGGGCAGGCCGCCTGTCGGGCTGGTCACGGTTTCATAGGCAATGCAGGTGGCTTTCGACTTTACCAGATCCTTGGTCTGTGCGGGATCGGGAGCCAGGTGAAGGT
This sequence comes from uncultured Anderseniella sp., assembly GCA_938039915.1. Taxonomy (GTDB): domain Bacteria; phylum Pseudomonadota; class Alphaproteobacteria; order Rhizobiales; family Aestuariivirgaceae; genus Anderseniella. The sequence continues at coordinate 8,239 of CALHUA010000119.1, read as the reverse complement.
AGGTGAACAGGATCTGGCCTTCACGCAACATCTTGCGCTCGCTTGCCTGTGGTTCCTTGACCTTGACGATCATATCGGCCTTGGCAAATATCTCCGCTGCTGTCTTGACGACCTTGGCGCCCGCCTTGCGGTAGGATGTATCATCCATGCCAATGCCGACACCGCAACCGGTTTCGACCATCACTTTGTGGCCGGCCTCGACCACTTCGCGAACCGAGGTTGGCGTCATGCCAACCCGGAATTCCTTGTTCTTTATCTCCTTGGGTACACCTACCAGCATCACCGTTTCCTCCTTAAGTCGCTTTGCCCGGCTTGTATTCTGAGAGGAGGATACATCTCTTGTGGTAGAATTTATTATCAAATATTCTGCCATTCGAGAACATGGCCGGATAAAATTTCACCAGTTACGGAATTATTAGAATGAGCATCGCTGAACTGGACAAGGCGGATCGCCGCCTTCTCAGGGAGCTGCAGGCGAACAGCACGCAGTCGGTGGCTGAACTGGCCGATCTGGTGAACCTGTCTGCATCGTCATGTCACCGCCGCATAAAGCTGTTGGAACAGCGCGGCATGATCAGCGGTTATGGTGCGCAACTGGGCCGGGAGAAACTTGGTCTCAGTATCGAGTTTTTCGTCGAGATTTCGCTGATGGCGCAGACCGAGGAAAATCTTGAAGCTTTTGAAAACGCCGTGCGCCGGCTTCCCGATGTTCTCGAATGCCATCTCATGGGCGGGCAATATGACTATCTGTTGCGCATCGCCGTCTCCAGCGCGGCCGATTATGAGCGTATCCACCGCCAGGCCATAACCCGGTTGCCGGGTGTCGCGCGCATTCAGTCATCACTTGCGCTCAGGACCGTGAAACCATGGACCGGGCTGCCGGTCTGACCGGTACCTGAAATTATTGTCGCTGAATTTGATTTCGGTCATCTTGTTGACATGCGAAACGGTTTATCTTTGTACCGACGACGGCCGGGGGGCAACTTGTGTTTCATAACAATCATCAGGAGGCCCTAATGACAGAGAAAACCACGACATCATCTGCCCCGCAAGCTGCCATTGACGCAGCGGGCGAGTTACCCAAGACAGCAATGGACTTTGCCGGCCGCTACGGCGCTGATGCAATCAAAACCCTGAGTAATTGCCAGGGCAAGTACGCAGCCTTCATCAACCAGCGTCTGTCGGAAGACTTTGCCATGCCACAACGCCTGTCCGCCTGCAAAACCCCCATGGAAGTCATGGACGTTTGGGCTGACTTCTATTCCACCGCCATGAGCAACTATACCGATCATGCCCGTAATCTGGCGGAAACCGGTACCGAAGCCGTTGAGGAATTTGTCCGCGAAGTTGAAGTGGAAGCGGAAGAGTTGGCGCAGACCACCGGCAAGGTGCTCAAGGCAGCCAACGCCAATGACGGGACCAAGGCGGCCTGATCTGGCAAGTGGTAATCTATGCGTAAGTGACCGGCTGGCGATGTTCCGGCCGGTCAAACCATGACAGGTAAGTCTCCGAAATACGCTTTGTCTCAGGCCCGGGTGCATCGTTCGAAAAAACCCGGTCATTGATCCGTGTGACGGGGGCCACGCCACCACCTGTGGTGGCGGTGAACACTTCATCGGACTCCATGAACTCGCTGAGCCCAATGGGGCGTACTTCGGTTTCCAGGCCCAGTTCGTCGCACAACTCCAGAACGGTACGGCGTGTTATGCCTTCCAGTACGCCGGTGTCCGGCGTGCGCACGCTGTTGCCCTTCAGTGAGAACACGTTGAAACCGGGTCCTTCCGTGACATTGCCCTGGTGATCAAGCAGCACGGCAGTGTCGAAACCGGCATCCAGCGCTTCAAACAGACCGCGGGTGAGGTCGCCCCAATGATAGTTCTTGGCGGTTGGATCGACACTGTCCGGCGGGATGCGGCGCACGTCATCCGGGACGAACAGGTGGGCACCACGTGCTGCTATTTCCGGCTTGATCACATGCACATAGGGAATGCACCAGGCAAAGAAATGGTTGCCGCACTGGCGTGGGTCCCGGGTGCCGGGAATGAGCGGCACACCGCGGCTTGCCACCATGGCAACATAGGAATCCTGCAAACCCGACCGGCCAACGATGGCGTGAACGATGTCGCGCATCTCTTCCGGTGCCTGAGGCACTTCAATGCGTACCTTGGCGAGAGACTGCTGAAACCGCTCAAGGTAGTCGTTCAGCCGGAAAAAGGCGCCGTTTCGGACGGACGCCACATCATATGTGCAGTCAGACCGGGTGAACCCCCAGTCCAGCACAGAGATCTTCGCATCGCCAACCGGCACGATTTCGCCATCCATCCAGGCGGCGCCCTTTGAAAAATCAGCGCTCATTCATCTCTACTCCGCAGCGGCCTGGCCCAGGTCCAGATCCTGGTCAATGAGGTTTGACAGTAATTCGATACCCGGTTCGATACGGGTTTCATCAATGGACGAGAAGCCGAGGCGGAAGAAATTCCGTGGCGGGTTTGGGGTGCCAAAAAAGATACGGCCGGGCTCGATCAGCAAGCCCTGTTCGCGCCCCGCCAGGGCCAGGCGTTCAGAATCCAAACCCTTGGGGCCTTCTACCCAGAAACTTGTGCCGCCGAAGCTGGGCACATTGGTTGAGTTGGGCAAGTGTTCCTGCATGGCGGACGCCATGATCTCCCAGCGTGCGCGGTAGGCCCGGTGAAGCCGGCGGATCAGGGTGTCATGATGGCCCAGTGACAGGAACAGCGCAGCGGTGCGCTGATTGTTGTTGGGCGGATGACGAACCATCAGGCGGCGCAGGGCGCGTGCTTCATCGATGAACGCCTTGGGTGCCACCAGAAAACCCAGCCGGAGACCATGAAAGACCGATTTGGACAGTGATCCGATGTAGATCACATGCCCGTCATCATCCAGCGATTTGAGCGACGGGCACGGTTCGTTGACATAGTTGGTCTCGAACTCATGGTCATCTTCGATGATGAGAAAGTCGTTCTTGCGAGCCTTTTCAATCAGCTCCAGGCGCCGCGACAACGGCATGGTAACCGTGGTGGGAGCCTGATGGCTGGGTGTGACAAATACCATTTCGGCTTCATCAGGAATATTTTCAGGTACGATCCCTTGCGAGTCCACTTCCTGCAGGTCGATGTTGTTGGTGTGCAGCGAGAAGATGTTGCGCGCGTCCGGAAAGCCTGGATTTTCAACAACCACCTTGGTTTGCGGTTTGGCGAGCAGGCTTGAAATCATGTACAGCGCATGCTGCGCACCCAGTGTTACCAGGATCTCGTTTTCACCGGCCATGATGCCACGGCGTGGCAGAATACGCCGCCTGATCTGCTCCACCAGCAGGGGGTCATCATGCGAACCATGATCGTCGGTCCAGGCATTGAACCAGCGTTTGCCGAGAGTTTGGCGGGCGCATTCGCGCCATTCGGCGATCGGGAACAGATTGTGGTCAACCTGACCATAAATGAACGGATATTTGTAACTCGACCAGTCCAGCGGCTTGGCGATGTTTTCCAGTGTGGCCGGGGTGCGCGCGAACCGGGCATTCCAGTCGGGCGCATCATGGTCTGATGTGCTGCTGCGCTGGGTTGATGTCGGGCGGGCTGCCTGTTGCGGGATGGCCTTGTCGGAGACGTAGTAACCTGATCGTTCCCGGGCAACCAGATAGCCGTCGTCCAGCAGGCCCTGATAGGCCAGCATGACGGTATTTCTGGAAACGCCGAGCACCTTGGCCATTTTTCGCGTCGATGGCACCGGTTCATCACGCCCCAGCTGCCCATCCAGAATGGCAGAAACAAAGGCTTCCCTGATCTGGGTTTGCAGACTGGCATATTCGCCGCGCTTAATCTGAAGAAGCCAGTCTCGCATGTCGGTTGGACCCCTCTGGACCTGTATCGTCACAAATCTGGACCCACGCTAGCGCCAAAACAACCAGATGTCATCAGTGTTTGTGACAGAAAGGTGAACGCCGACCATCTGGTTGCCCCATTTAAGGCGTGGGCAGGAATTGAACGCCGGTCTGATTGCTGACTTTATACGTTTCGCCTATGAGTAGCGGATGACTGCGGACCGGCCTGTATTGGGAATTCTGTTGATGCTGGGGTTTTGCATATTGGCTCCTGTGGGGGATTCAATTGCAAAGCTGCTGGGCGGCACCGTTCCGCTGCTGCAATTGCTGCTTGTGCGTTTCGGACTGCAGGCTGTCCTGCTGCTGCCATTGATATTGCACAGCGCGCGAAGCTTCAGAATGTCCCCGCGCGTTGTCTGGCTGACTGTGGCCAGAACACTGCTTCATATTGTCGGGGTGGGGGCCATGTTCCTGTCCTTGCGGTTTCTTCCGCTGGCCGATGCGGTGGCGATTGCCTTTGTTATGCCGTTCATCATGCTTCTGCTGGGCAGGTTTGTGCTGCAGGAAGAGGTTGGCGCTCGCCGGCTTGCTGCTTGCGCGGTCGGGTTCTTCGGTACCCTTCTCGTAATCCAGCCCAGTTTTTCAGAAATTGGAGCGCCGGCACTGTTGCCGCTGCTGGTGGCGGTAGATTTCGCCCTGTTCATGCTGGTGACCCGGCAGATTGCCAAACAGGTTGATCCGGTCTCGCTGCAGGCGGTGAGCGGTGGCATGGCCACCATAATCCTGTTGCTGATTTATGGCCTGACCCAGATAACGGGTATCCTGGAGACACAACTGGTTATGCCTGACTTCAGTACCGGACTTTTGTTGGTGGCCATTGGTGTCGTCGGTACCATGGCGCACCTGCTGATGACCTGGTCTTTAAGGTTTGCGCCGTCTGCCACGGTTGCGCCTATGCAGTATCTTGAAATTCCGGTTGCAACCGTCATTGGCTACCTGGTATTTGCGGACCTGCCCAACGGTCTGGCGGCCATGGGAATCGTGATCACTATTTGTGCGGGCCTGTATGTGGTGTTTCGTGAACACGCAATCGCCAGGCGCTGATCTGCACAAGTCGGATCAGATCCTTGCGATACCCGTCCGATTTCACCCGGATCACGGGATTTGTTTTTTCAGGATGTGGCAGAAAAGTCACAGTTTCCAAAATAACCTTCACAAACCGGTGTAAGGCGTTGATCTTTGCTACAGGTTGTGGCCTTTTTTCCGACACAACTCAGAATCAGACGACATCTAAAGACGGCAGGGAAACATCATGAAAAGATTTGTTGCAGCTTCAGCAATCGCAATCGCGTTGACAGTATCCGCCAACAGCGCAGGTGCTGCAGATTTCGACACCGATGAGGCCATCCGCGGACTGGTCGTTGGCGGTGAAGTGGAGTCATTTTCAGGCATTATGTTCTACGACGGCGATGGCGACGATGTTGACTTCGACGATGATGACTATCAGTTGGTGTCCGGCCTGACCGGACGATTGAGCATGCCTCTCGGCGACAACCTGTCCGTGCAGATGGACGGAGAGTTCGAATACGCCTCAAACGCATTGTCCGGTTCGCGGCAGGATGACCTGTTCGCTCACTCTTTCCTGGCCGGTGGCCATTTGTCGTGGAGAGATCCCGAAACAGGGCTTTTTGGTGGATTTGCAGCTTTCGGCGGCGGTGCCTCCGATGATGCTGGAAACGGCGAGGGTTCCAGAGCCTACAGCTTTTATGCGGTAGGCGGTGAAGCGCAATTTTATGCCGATAACCTCACCTTCTATCTGCAGGGCGGATATATAGATGGCGCAACTGAAAACAGTGTGCCGGTAATTGACAATGATGCATTGCGGAACGCCTTGTTCGGGCGCGGCATTGTTCGCTGGTTTATGGATCCCGACACCCGCTTGCAGGCCGAGATTGCTTATGTGGACGGCGAAACCGACTCCAATGCGGCCGACACGACAATCCTGGAATGGGGTGCGCGTTACGACACGATGATTGCCGGTTTGCCGATATTGGGCGACAGCAATGTCTTTGTCGGATACCGCGGTGCGCACTTCGACAAAAGTGGTGGCGATTCGGCAGAATTTACGGATCACACGATAATGGTGGGCTTCACCCATCGTTTCGGCACCCGGTCAATTCAGGAAACGGATCGATACGGCGCGACGCTTGACATGCCTAACTTTGGCCGCTGGGTATCGGCTGGTCAGATTCTGGAATAACCGACCAAACTTCCTTACATTGATTTACAGGGCGTCGCACCATGCGGCGCCCTTTTCGATCGCATAATCTGCAGTATTTATTGAGACTTTTTGTTCCAATAAATGCCATCTGGTTGGTCGCTTTGCCGCGGCTGGTGCTATTGCGATGGTGCGGCGCTCTGCTAGTTTGACCATCGAAGACGTCTTCCATTTCAACAGCGGATGGTACTGCGCCCATGGCCAGCGAGCCCACAGTCGACCTCAACCTGAAAACCTGGGATGAGGTGAAGACCACAACCTGCTACATGTGCGCCTGCCGCTGCGGCATCAAGGTGTATCTGAAGGACGGCACCGTCAAATACATCGAGGGTAATCGCGATCATCCGGTGAACAAGGGCGTGTTGTGCGGCAAGGGTTCCGCCGGCATCATGCAGCACTACTCGCCGGCCCGGTTGACCAAACCACTGTTGCGGGTCGGCCCGCGCGGGTCAGGCGAATTCCGTGAAATCGAGTGGGATGAAGCGCTGAGGACTGCAACCACATGGCTGTCCGAGGTCCGCTCGACCGATCCGAAAAAACTGGCACTGTTTACCGGGCGCGATCAGTCGCAGGCGCTCACCGGCTGGTGGGCAAGCCAGTTCGGCACCCCGAACTTCGCCGCCCATGGCGGGTTCTGTTCGGTGAACATGGCAGCAGCCGGCCTGTATACCTTCGGTGGCTCGTTCTGGGAGTTTGGTGAACCCGACTGGGATCGCACCAGGTACTTCCTGCTGTTCGGCGTGGCAGAAGATCATGCCTCCAACCCGATCAAGACCGGGCTTGGCAAGCTGAAGAAAAACGGTGCCAAGATCGTTTCGATCAACCCGGTCAAATCGGGATACTCGGCCATTGCCGATGAATGGGTCGGCATTCGCCCCGGCACCGATGGACTGTTTGTCGGTGCGCTGGTTCACCAGGTGCTCAAGGCGGGCAAGATCGACCTCGATTATCTGGCCCGCTATACCAATGCCGGTCATCTGGTGATCAAGGACCCCGGCGCAGAAGACGACGGCCTGATTGCGCGCGACCGTTATGGCAAGATCCTGGTGCTGGATGCGAAGTCCAAAAAGGCTGTAACGACCGACAAGGCGGACCAGGTTGCCCTGCACGGTGAAGTGAAGCTGCCCGGCAAGGGCAAGCGCATGGGCGTGCCGTCATTCCAGTTTGTCGCCGAGCGCTATCTGTCCGATGAATACTCTGCCGAAAAGGCCGCCGCCCATTGCGGCATAGACCCTGACACAATCGAGCGCATTGCCGCTGAACTGGCCCATGCCGCCTTTGAGCAAGCCTTCGAGCTGGATATCGCCTGGACCGATACTCATGGAAACAAGCACGACAAGATGACCGGCAGGCCGGTATCCATGCATGCCATGCGTGGTATTTCGGCTCACTCCAACGGCTTTCACACCTGTCGTTCGATCCATATTCTGCAGATTCTGCTGGGCACCATCGATGTACCGGGCGGTTTCCTGTACAAGCCGCCGTTCCCGAAGGCGGCCCCTCCCGGACTGAAGCCTGCCGGCAAGGTTGGCGAAGTCAATCCGCTCAAACCGCTGCCCGGTCCGCCGCTCGGATTTGTGGCCGGACCGGAAGACCTGCTGGTCAACGAGGACGGGTCGCCGCGGCGCATCGACAAGGCCTATTCCTGGGATGCGCCCATTGCCGCTCATGGCCTGATGCACACCGTCATTACCAACGCCGCCAACAAGGATCCGTACGGCATTGATGTGCTGTTCATGTACATGGCCAACATGGGCTGGAACTCTTCCATGAATACCACCGGTATCATGGAGCACCTGACCAAAATCGATGAAGAAACCGGCGACTATGTGATCCCGAAATTCATCTATTCGGATGCCTACTACTCAGAGACAGTGGCTTATGCCGACCTGATCCTGCCGGACACCACCTATCTGGAGCGCTGGGACTGCATCTCCATGCTGGATCGTCCCATTTCAGAACCCCATGGACCGGCTGATTCAATCCGCCGGCCCGTCGTTGAGCCGGACCGTGATGTGCGCCCGTTCCAGACCGTGATGCTGGATCTTGGCGCCCGACTTGGCCTGCCTGGCATGGTCAAGGAAGACATGACGCCGAAGTATCCCGGTGGTTATTCCGAC
>CALHUA010000118.1 GCA_938039915.1 uncultured Anderseniella sp. | reverse complement strand
CAAGATTTCCACTGATACCTTCCAACTTCACTTGACTGCATTACAGAAATGCACAGGCTGCATAGCTTCGAGACGGCAATGTGACCGCTTATTGTGCAACTGCAACATAAACAAGAGCTTCAATCCATGACTCAAGATACGAACCCTGCCGGCACGTCAACAGATACACTCCTGGCCTTTGCCGTTGAGTTGGCGCAGGCAGCCGCGCCCATAGCCCTGCCCCTGTTTCGAACTTCCATGGCGGTCGACAACAAGCAGGCCGGTGGGTTTGATCCGGTCACGCAAGCCGATCGCGCCGCGGAAGAGACCATGCGTGCCATGATCGAGGAACGGTATCCGGATCATGGTATTATCGGCGAAGAATTCGGCCACAAGGCCGGAAATAGCGATTTCACCTGGATACTGGACCCGATTGACGGCACCCGCAGTTTCATCTGTGGCACGCCCACCTGGATGACACTGGTCGGCTTAAAGCACAAGGACCGCATGATTGCAGGCGCTGCCGGACAGCCGTTTACCGACGAGATATTTTCCGGCAGCGAGGCTGGTGCGCATTTGTTGCGCATGGATCAGACAGACGAATTGCGCTGCACCGGCGAAACCGACCTCTCCAAAGTACTGGCGGGCACAACGGCACCTTACCTGTTTCGCAAACATGGCCATGAAGAGCGCCTGATGCGCATTGAAAACGCGGTTCAGCACCTGCGCTTTGACGCAGATTCATACTTTCACTGCATGGTTGCCGCAGGCCAATTGGGCGTCAGCATCGATACCGGACTGCAGCCTTATGATATTGCCGCCCTGATCCCGATAATAGAAGGTGCCGGCGGCATCGTCACCACCTGGGATGGAACCGATGCATCACACGGCGGCGATATTCTTGTGGCAGCCAACCAGGCATTGCATGAACAGGCGATGGCTCTGCTGGTCTAGAGCGTCGGGCGATTAAATTGGATCATTTGATCCGGTCTGCCACGAATGCATCGAATGCGGCAAAGAACTGGTCGCGGAAGGTGTCGCCCTCGGCCAGAATGTCATGTTTCGCACCGTTGATGGTGATGGTGGCGGCGCCCGGCACAAACCGCGCAAACTGCTGGATGGTCTCGTTGGCAACCACGACATCCTGGCCGGCAATGACCAGCAGCGCAGGACATCGCAGCGGCGTGGAATCGTTCAGCGCGCGCAGCTTCCTGCACGATCTCAGTGCCGCACTCACCCAGCCCACGGTTGGCGCGATTGCCGACAGGTGCGGTGCTTCCTGCCACAAACGCATATTGCGCATGAACCGGGTCTTGTCCGAGGTCAAAGGGTTCTTTGGGAAATCTTCCGGCCGGATCAATCTGGTGCTGTGAAGCGGCACTTTCAACCGGCCAAGCCCGACATAGGTCATCCCTGTAACAACGGCCACCTTGAACCATCGCGGCAGGTGGGTGCTGGGAATATCAATAAGTGGTGCGACCATGACGGCCGCAGCGAACCAGTTGTGTTTGGCAATGGTGCGCAGCCCGATATGGCCGCCCATGGAATTTCCCAACAGGATGTAAGGCGGCCTGCAATCGGGTAATACCACCTCTTGCATGAACTTCGTGAGGTCGGACAGATAATGCCGGAAGGTTGATATGTGACCATGCCGGTTGGGCCCGTCAGCAGCCGGTGAACCGCCCTGGCCGCGCCAGTCCAGCGCCGCAACCTGGTAGCCGCGTTCGGTCAGGTCGCGGATGGTTTCGAAATTGCGTTCCATGCATTCGCCACGGCCCTGCAGGAAACACACGGTGCCACGGGCCTCGCCGACTGCCGGAAACAGGCCGTATCGCACCTTTACCTTGTCGGAAACGTCAAGATATCCGCAACTGGCGTTGGCAGGCACGGGATTCCCGGCAACCAACACAAATCCGTCTGCCATACTGGTCGCCATTCCTCTTTTGATTCCCCTCACCGGCCATTTGATCACATTTCGCCTGACCCGTCTCTTGATTTGTCGGCACGCCAAACTGTGATCTGAAACTACAAACCGCAGGACTTGAAACCGGAAAAAGGTCACCTAAATATCAGTTGTGGACGCCACAACGGGTCCACGCAACTGATCGACACCCTGCCCGTCTACCGGGAGGGTGCACAAACAAACTGCATCGCTTATGGAAAGGATGAACATCATGTTTGATTTGACCCCACTTTATCGTACCGGCGTTGGTTTCGACCGTCTGGCCAAGATGCTCGACGAAGTGAATACCGTGGATACGCCAACTTACCCGCCATACAACATTGAGCGCACTGGCGAAGACACCTATCGCATTACCATGGCTGTCGCCGGGTTCACCCCTGACGAACTGGCCATCGAAGTGAAAAACAATTCGCTGACAGTTACAGGCCAGAAGGAAGGCCGTGCCGAACAGGTAAACTTCCTGCACCAGGGCATTGCAGCACGTAATTTCGACCGCCGCTTCCAGCTCGCCGATCATGTTGAGGTAACCGGCGCGGAAATCGAAAACGGCCTGCTCCACATTGACCTCAAGCGCGAGCTTCCCGAGGCAATGAAACCACGCACCATTGAAATCAAGGGTGCCGTCAAGAAAGCCAGGCTGATCGAAGACAAGAAAGCCGCCTAAACAATCGGTTTTCACGAAAGTTGACGGGCGCTGGGGATATCCTCAGCGCCCTATTTCCTTTTACGCTTGCGACGTTTCTTGCGCACCTTGCGCGACTTTGTATCCGCGCGCACCACGTCCAGTATGGCGCCGTCAAACTGGCTGATCGTTACCCGGTATCGCTTGCGGTCGCGAACCGCCAGATAAACAAACGGCAGGTGCCGTTTGCAGCGAATGGCATCAACGACGCGAAATCCGTCATGGCGCAACAATCTGGCCGCATCAACACAGTTGAGATCAAACCGCGCATATCCATCCCGGTCGGGATAAGGATATCGGTAGGGGTTATAGCCCGGCGATCCATAATAGTAGAAATGGCCCGACTGCGCGCCGGCCTGCGGCACAGGCGCTGCAATTAGACAGCCGAGGCCAGCCAGTAACAGTGTCAGGTAGCGCCGTTCCATGCCTCGACCTCTCTCACCAGTGCATCGCAATCGTCCCTGCTGGTCATGAATGAACACACAAAGCGTGCGAACACTTCGCCGTCTGCCACCACATCATTACCCGGGCCTTCTCCCGGCCACTGATAAGTCACGACACCTTTTGACAACAGCAGATCAAACAATTCTCTCGGCATGATCGGAAACACCTCGTTGGCCTGAACCGGCAGCGGCATCCGCATCTTGCCTGTAGCCTCCAGGCCATCCTTCAGATAAGTAGCCATATCGTTCGCATACCGCGCATTATCAAGCCACAAACCGTTTTCCAGATAGGTATTCATCTGAGCGCCCAGAAAACGCCCCTTCGACAGCAATTGCGCAGCCCGCATGCGCCGATGCGAAAAGTCGGCAGCCAGCGCCCTGTCGAAAAACACCACTGCTTCCAGGGCCATCGCGCCGTTCTTGGTGCACCCGAAAGACAGTGCATCGACGCCTGATTTCCAGGTCATTTCCGCAGGCGTACATCCTTCCGATACCAGTGCGTTGGAAAAGCGTGCACCGTCCATATGCAGTTTCATGCTCCGCGAGCGGGCCAGTTCTCCGATCGCGGCAATTTCATCAACCGAGTAAACCGTGCCCAGTTCGGTTGCCTGGGTCAGTGATATGGCTGCCGGCTTGGGATCATGTTCGCCGCGCGAGAAACCATCGAGTACCTTTTCAATGCTACCCGGCTGGAGCTTACCCCGCGGATCATTGATCCCAATCAATTTGGCGCCGCCGGTAAACAATTCCGGCGCACCGCATTCATCCACCAGAATATGCGCGTCTCCATGACAGATAATCGCGCCATATGGCGGGGTCATGGCGGACAGGCACAGGCTGTTGGCCGCAGTGCCGGTCAGCACAAGAAATGCATCCAGTTCACACTCGAACACGGCGCTGAGCTGTTCCTGCGCCCTGCGCGTGTATGCATCACTGCCATAAGAGGCTTGCGTGCCTGAATTCGCTGCAACGACCGCATCCATGATGGCCGGATGCACGCCATATACATTGTCACTGCCGAAATTCATCGATTGATCCCCATGTTCGCGGTGATGTTGGTTTTCGCCGACTGAGTATCACAGTCGGCCAGCCCGGCACACCCGCCGCCACCCAAATAATCCCGTAAACCACTGGCACCAAGACCGCTTGCATATTGGATAGATTTCTGGCAATACAACTGAGAGTTTAGGTCAGCAAA
>CALHUA010000117.1 GCA_938039915.1 uncultured Anderseniella sp. | reverse complement strand
GCATAAGATTAGTGAGGCCTGACCCTTGGAAAGATCAGCTAGCTTTACCTTGTCGGCAAAGCTGTTACACTGAACGTAACGAAACGTATTGAGGCAGGTTACCTTCATGGTTGCCCCCTGGAATGGCTGAGTATGCTGGGGCCAGGCGCGGGCGACGGGTAACCTGACAGGGTGTTGATTTGGGCGCTGAGGGCAAATCCGGCGCGAAACCGGCCAAAACGCGCCGGCGCCATGGGTGGCACCTTCGCCGCCCGCCGCGCCGTCGCGACGAGGCCGCGGAGCCTGACAAGCAGGGAAATGCGGGTGCAACAGCGCCTGGAAAACCGAACGGCAGATTTCGCAAAATTCCCGGTGAAACGATCTATGGTGCGCTCGACCTAGGCACCAACAACTGCCGCCTGCTGCTGGCACGGCCAGCAGAGACCGGTTTTGAGGTGGTTGACGCGTTCTCCCGCATCGTCCGGCTGGGCGAGGGCGTGTCGCAAAGCGGGGAAATATCCCAGGATGCCATAGAGCGCACGATCAAGGCGCTCAGGGTGTGTTCCAACAAGTTGAAATGGTGGGATGTCCAGCGCTTCCGCCTCATTGCCACCGAGGCCTGCCGCATGGCCAGAAACGGAGAAAGCTTCATCGAGCAGGCGCGCGCGGAAATCGGGCTGGGTCTTGAAGTGATCGACCGGGAAACCGAGGCAAGCCTGGCCGCTGCAGGCGCGTCACCGCTGATTTGCGGCAAGGCGCAATCCGTGGTGGTTTTCGACATTGGCGGTGGCTCCACCGAGATATTGTGGCTCAACATCGTGGACGGGCGCTACAAGATAGGCGACTGGACGTCCATCCCCGCAGGCGTGGTGACGGTTGCGGAAAAGTTTGGCGGCAAACATGTCAGTGGTGAAAGTTTTGCCGCAATGCGCGCCCACGTGGCGGAGCTGACTCAGCCGTTCGCTTCGCGCCTGCGCAACGGGTCGGGGCAAAATCCCGTGCCGGATCACCTGCTGGGGACATCCGGCACAGTCACCACCGTATGCGGCATTCACATGAACCTGCGCCGCTATGACCGTGCCCGTGTTGATGGCGCCTGGATTTTGGGAGATGAGGTTGGCGCTGTGACCAGTGATCTGTTGTCCATGACATACGAGCAGCGCGCGTCATCGCCATGTGTAGGGCCGGAACGGGCCGATCTTGTTCTGGCAGGATGCGCCATACTCGAGGAAATCCGCAATATCTGGCCGGCAGATCGGATCCGGGTGGCGGATCGCGGACTTCGCGAGGGCATTTTGACTTCGCTCATGAACGAGGATGGAAACTATGCCAGGCCCACGTAGACCCAGCGGCAAGAAGCCCCGTTCAACCGGTACCTCGGGCCGCAATCCCACCAAAACCGCCCAGAGGGTCAAGACCGCACGCGGGCGCAGACTGTCTTCTACCCGATGGCTTGAACGCCAGTTGAACGATCCGTATGTGTCACGCGCCAAGCTGGAGGGGTATCGGTCGCGGTCGGCCTTCAAGCTTGCTGAGATCGACGACGAGTTCCGGTTCCTGAAACCCGGTGGCCGCGTGGTTGATCTTGGTGCAGCACCCGGCGGCTGGTCGCAAATAGCGGCGCGGCGCACCAACGCCGATTCCGGCGACGGCAAGGTGGTCGCCATCGACATGCACTCCATAGAACCAATTGCCGGTGTTACCCTCTTCAAGCAGGATTTTCTCGAGGAAGGCGCTGCGGAAGCGCTGATAGAAGCGCTCGGTGGCGACAAGGCGGATGCGGTTGTGTCCGACATGGCGGCCCACGCAACCGGTCACCGTCAGACCGACCACTTCAAGATCATGGCTCTGGCAGACGCAGGCCTGGTGTTCGCCCGCCAGGTTTTGAAGCCGGGCGGAACCTATGTATGCAAGGTGTTGCGTGGTGGCGCGGAAAGCGAATTGCTGGCCGTGCTGAAGCAGGAATTCGGAAGTGTACGCCACTTCAAACCGCAGTCCAGCCGGGAAGATTCGGCGGAATTGTTCCTCGTGGCCATGGGCTATCGTGGATCGCCCGAGTAGGTCGGTTTTCAGACACTCATCAGATGACCTGCCTTTCAAACAGGCTCTGAACCCGGCAATGGCCAACATGCCACACCCGGTGTGGATAACTGCCGCTTGCCGCGCCCTTCAACAGGGTGTTACAGACAGTCGTCAATCTGGTTGCGAGTCGTGTTGGGGACTAGACCAAACACGCTGCGACTGTTCCTGATACGAAAGGATTGGCAATGGCCGCCAAACTGCGTTCCGACTCTATCCCCGAATATCTGACCTTTGATGATGTTCTGCTGAAACCGGCTGCGTCTGCGGTGCTGCCGGGCGATGTGCAGACACGCACCAAACTCACCCGGGACATTGAACTTTCGCTGCCTATACTGTCGGCGGCAATGGACACGGTGACCGAGGGACGGCTGGCGATTGCCATGGCGCAGGCCGGCGGTCTTGGCGTCGTGCACCGCAATATGGACCCGGAATTGCAGGCCAACGAGGTTCGCCAGGTCAAGAAGTTTGAAAGCGGCATGGTGGTCAATCCGATCACCATTCGCCCGGAGGCCACGTTGGGCGATCTGCGTGAACTCAAGGCTCTGCACAGGATTTCCGGTATTCCGGTTGTCGATGATGATGGCAAACTGGTCGGCATCATCACCAACCGCGACGTTCGCTTTGAAGACGATCTGAACCGCAAGATCGGCGACCTGATGACCCGTGACCTGGTCACGGTAAAAGAAGGTGTCGACAAGGATGAGGCTCGCAAGCTGCTGCACAAGCATCGCATCGAGAAACTGATTGTCGTCGATGATGATTTCAATTGCACCGGCCTGATCACAGTGACCGATATGGACAAGGCCGCGCTGAACCCCAATGCGGTCAAGGACGAACAGGGCCGTTTGCGCGTAGCGGCGGCGACCGGAACCGGCGAGGCCAACTACGCCCGCGCTGAAATGCTGATCGACGCAGAAGTTGACCTTGTTGTGGTCGACACTGCTCATGGCCATTCGCAATACGTGCTCGACCAGGTGCGCCGCATCAAGAAACTGTCCAACAAGGTGCAGGTCATTGCCGGCAATGTTGCCACCGCCGACGCCACCCGTGCGCTGATCGATGCAGGTGCCGACGCCGTCAAGGTCGGTATCGGGCCGGGGTCCATTTGCACCACCCGCATTGTAGCCGGTGTCGGGGTGCCGCAACTCACCGCCATCATGGACTGCGCCGAAGGGGCAAGGGAAACCGGTGTGCCGGTGATCGCCGATGGCGGCATCAAGTTCTCCGGTGACCTGGCCAAGGCACTTGCCGCCGGCGCGTCCTGCGCCATGATCGGAAACCTGCTGGCCGGTACCGATGAGAGCCCCGGCGAGGTTTACCTGTACCAGGGCCGCTCCTACAAATCATATCGCGGCATGGGCTCGGTCGGTGCCATGGCGCGGGGCTCCGCAGACCGTTATTTCCAGCAGGAAGTGAAGGACCAGCTCAAACTGGTACCGGAAGGCATTGAAGGCCAGGTGCCTTACAAGGGCCCGGTCGGTGCCGTGCTGCACCAGTTGGCCGGCGGTCTTCGCGCGGCGATGGGGTACACCGGATCAGCAACAATTGAGGATTTGCAGACGAGGGCGGAATTCCTGCGGATTTCCGGCGCGGGCCTCCGCGAAAGCCATGTCCACGACGTGCAGATCACGCGCGAGTCACCAAACTACCAGCGTCAGGGCTGAGGTGTGACCACCAATCCACAACTGCTTGTGCTGGCAGCATGTGCGCAGGTCCTGCTGACTATTGTGGTCTTGCTGGTGCTTGGCGCCAGGCGGAATACTGCTTTCAAGGCAGGAGAGCATGGCAAGGACGCGCTGCTGAATGACAGGGCGTGGCCGCCTTACGTCCTGCAGGTCAGCAACAATTATAAAAACCAGTTCGAGATACCGGTTCTGTTTTTTGCTGCCGTGGCAACGACACTTGCCATCCAGGCTACAACCATGGTGTTTGTCTGGCTGGCGTGGGGGTTTGTCGCTGCCCGTATCGTGCATTCAATCTGCCATTGCGGATCGAACAAGCTGCCGGTCCGGTTCATCAGCTTTTTTGCCAGTGTCATCGCACTCACCGTCATGTGGGCCTTGTTGGCAACGCATGCTCTTTCAACAGGAACCACCTGATGCATCTGTCCGGCAGGCTCGCCGCCGCTATCGAGGTTATCACCGACGTGTCCGACCGGCATCGTCCGGTCAACGGAGCCTTGTCCGATTGGGGCAAGGCGCACCGGTTTGCCGGCTCCAGCGATCGCGCGGCCATCGGCAACATTGTGTACGACGTCATGCGCCAGCGCGCCTTGCTTGCCGCGATGATGGGGTCGGATACGCCACGGGCATTGGTGTTGGCCTGTGCCGTCCGGCTGATGGACATCACCGTGGAAGACCTGGCTGAATTGTGTGTCTCGAAACATGGCCCCGGGGAATTGACCCAGGCTGAAACCGAAGCGTTGTCATCGGCAGCATCCGCAGATGCGGCCTCGCATATCCGGGCCAATATTCCAGACTGGCTGATGTCGTCTTTCGAAAAAGCATTTGGCGCTGAAGCTGTGCGCCAGGGCGAGGCACTCAGCGTTCGTGCGCCGGTGGATATCCGGGCCAATCTGCTCAAGACAACGCAGGAAAAACTGCTCGGTCAGTTGTCTAAATTCGACGCCGTGGCAGCCCCTTTTGCACCTGATGCCATTCGTATTGAAGTACCCGAAGGCCTGAAGCGCACGCCCAATCTCGAAGCCGAACCATCGTTCCAGCGCGGTGCCTTTGAGATACAGGATGCGGCATCGCAGGTCGCAGCGCGCATGTGTGCGGTGGAGGCGGGGCAGCAG
This sequence comes from uncultured Anderseniella sp., assembly GCA_938039915.1. Lineage (GTDB taxonomy): Bacteria > Pseudomonadota > Alphaproteobacteria > Rhizobiales > Aestuariivirgaceae > Anderseniella. The sequence goes on along the minus strand of CALHUA010000117.1, from coordinate 12,409 downwards.
GTTGCAGACATATGTGCAGGCGCGGGCGGCAAGACGCTGGCATTGGCATCGGCCATGGGCAACAAGGGCCAGATACATGCCTGGGATGCCGACAAGAACAGGTTGAAGCCGATTATTGCCCGGCTCAATCGGGCAGGAGTGCACAATGTTCAGGTCATCCCGGCCGACGAGCCGGAAAAGCTCGATGACATTGCTGGCCGCATGGATCGTGTTCTGGTCGATGCACCTTGCACCGGATCCGGCTCCTGGCGGCGCAAGCCCGATGCCAAATGGCGGTTGACGCCGGAAAGCCTGAGCAACCGTGGCGACGATCAGCGCGCGGTGCTGGTCCGCGCCGCGCCGCTGGTCAAACCGGGCGGCCGACTGGTCTACGTGACGTGTTCATTGTTGCCGGAAGAAAACTCGGATCAGATAGAGGCGTTTCTCAGCTCCAATCCGGAGTTCTCCATTCTTCCCTATGCCGATGTGTGGCGTGAGTGTCTTCCCGGCGATCCGCCTGTGTCATCTGACGGCAGCACTGACACACTGCTATTGTCGCCAGCAGACCACAATGTGGACGGCTTTTTCGTCGCCGTGATGCAGCGGCAGGGGTAAAGCGTTTCATAAAGCTCCCGTGTTGCATTATTGCAACACTTTGGAAATTTTTGTTCCGGCCACTTGGCAACACGGCTGCAACTGTGGCATATGCCGTTCCCCAACTTATGGAGTAACGCAAATGCTATTCGATCGCCAATACGCGATGTCGATTGCTGCGACAGGCAACCCGCCTGCCGCGTGCGCTGCACCTGTGCCCGGAGCTGCCAGAGCAGTTTTCTGAGCCTTGCACGGCGCAAGCCGGCATCCCTGACCTTTGACAACTGATACCAACTGTCCCGATCCGTCGGGCCTGGACCTTCGTTCGTTTGCACGTGCGTTTTTCCAGGTCTCGCCCGGTTGGACATTCTCAATGAACCGGAGTTGACGCAGCATGGATATCCGTGATGCCAACGAAATTGTTGCCTGTCTGCCAAGCGAGCGAACTGTTTATCGCTATTGCAATGATGAATATGCCGCGCGGTTGCTGGCCCCAAAACTGGGCGCTGTCGGCGTGCCGGTCCGTGAAATCCGGGCCAGCCGTTGGGCGCGCCTGCTTGATCGCAAGCCTGTCGCTTCGGTGCTGAAACACTGTGGCACGGCTACCCTGTGCAACGATGACTTGCTGGCCATGCCCCGCGAGAACGACCGGGCTTATGTCCTCACGCTTGGATTGTGGGGATGGCGGGGAGGGGATCGCAGCTACTATCAGATCTCGCGCCCCGGGGTGAACCTGGTTCTGCAGGTGAACTTTGATCGGGAGCATGACATGACATATCAGCGCATGGCGCGACCGGTCTCGAAAACTGACCTCAATTATTCATCACACCCGGTCTGCAAACGGGGTCGCACTACAATGGCTTGGGTACGCCTGGACCTTGATCTTGCAACCGGCGAGGCTTTGATTGAAGAAGTACAGAATGATTGGCTGCGAGGTGCAAAAGAGGCTCATGCGGCAGCCGTCAGGGCGATAAAAAGCGGCCGGCCCGATGATGGTGTCTGGGGCATTGGTGCTGCAAGACGCGTGAAACCGTATTGTGAATACGTTCTCAAGCGTCACGCCCATGACTGGGCAGAAGTAGCACTGTCGGCTGCGGTCGGTTTTCTCGTCGATGAAATCGGCATATCGCAAATCTGGTATCATGACAGCGATACTGGTGTGCGCCTGAAGCGGATTAAATGGTCAAAACCGCCGAGGTCAATCTACAGCAGCCTGCCGCGCAGTTTCTGTTTTGAAAAAACCAGTCAGGCACCGGCATTTCTTGTTCCGACCGCTCCCAAAGACCTTGGCCGCCGCATGAAGCGGGGCCAGGAGCGTTTTTGGCGCATGGATGCAACCCGCAAGCTTAACTGAGCTTGCGGGTAAAACTGCGGTCAACTCACATGTGATCCGCGCATCTGCTTGATGGCCTTGCGTACCTGCATCCATGCTTCGGCATGCTGATGCTCGCCCGAATTGCGCAATTCGGTGGCTTTCTGCGCCGCATGTGCTTCTGCCTTTTCGCCGTATGCGTCAATCAGAGCGCGGGCGTGTTCGGCAGTTTGTATTGCATTCATAAAAAGCGTCTCCTCTCAAAGTGAGTTAGCGCCCTCCAGCCGTATACGGTCCATGATACCATGAAAACCGCCAGAACTGTGAATAGCGTACACCGTTCCTGCCTGTTTATCTTGCGGACTCGTCGGCTTTTCTGTATCCGCTCGCTATGACAGACCGCCTCCTCATTATCGACTTCGGTTCGCAGGTAACCCAACTCATCGCGCGTCGACTGCGCGAACTGAGCGTGTATTGCGAAATTCACCCGTACCAGAACGTCACCGACGCCTTTCTGAAAGAGTTCGCGCCCAGGGCAGTGATCCTGTCCGGCGGACCGGCATCGGTTTTTGATGACGGTGCACCGATGCCGCCATCGACAGTATTCGATTTGGGGCTTCCCGTGCTGGGTATCTGCTATGGCCAGCAGGTGATGATGCATTGCCTTGGTGGGCTGGTTGAACGCGGTGCCGGTACGGCGGAGTTTGGCCGAGCCTACGTCACGCCGGCAGATGGCATCCTGGCGCTGCTGGATGGCTGGTTCGATGCAGGTGACGAGCAGGTCTGGATGAGCCACGGCGATCACGTATCCAGACTTGCCCCGGGCTTTGAGGTTTTCGGCACATCGCCAAATGCACCGTTTGCCATCACTGCAGACACCTCGCGCAATTTCTTTGCCGTGCAGTTTCACCCGGAAGTTCACCACACGCCACGCGGTGCAAAGCTGTATGAGAATTTTGTCAGGCTTGCCGGGTTCACCGGTGACTGGACAATGGAGGCCTACAAGGACCAGGCCATTGCCGCCATCCGTGAACAGGTCGGGTCGGGCCGGGTCATCTGCGGCCTGTCCGGCGGAGTCGACTCTTCTGTCGCAGCGGTGCTGATCCATCAGGCCATCGGTGATCAGTTGACCTGTATCCTTGTTGATCATGGCCTGATGCGCAAAGACGAAGCGCAGCAGGTCGTCACCATGTTTCGCGAGAACTACAATATTCCGCTGGTGTTGGTGGATGCCGCCGATACGTTCCTGGACGCGCTCGAGGGCGAAGCCGATCCGGAGACAAAGCGCAAGACGATCGGACGCCTGTTCATCGAGGAATTCGAACGTGAAGCAAAGAAACTCGGCGGTGCGGAATTCCTGGCCCAGGGCACTTTGTATCCGGACGTGATCGAAAGCGTGTCGTTCTCCGGCGGCCCGTCCGCTACCATCAAGTCACATCACAATGTGGGCGGTCTGCCGGATCGCATGAACATGCAGCTTGTCGAGCCATTGCGTGAATTGTTCAAGGACGAGGTGAGGGCGCTTGGACACGAACTGGGCCTGCCCGACAGTTTCATCGGCCGGCATCCGTTTCCCGGCCCGGGGCTCGCCATTCGCTGTCCCGGCGGGGTCACCCGCGACAAGGTCAGAATCCTGCAGGAAGCAGATGCTGTCTATCTCGATGAAATTCGCAAAAGCGGCCTATACGACGACATCTGGCAGGCGTTTGCGGTCCTCCTGCCGGTCCAGACTGTCGGGGTCATGGGCGACGGGCGAACCTATGAGTTTGTCTGCGCCCTGCGCGCGGTCACATCAGTGGACGGCATGACAGCTGATTTCTTTCCCTACGACATGGAATTTCTGGGCCGCGTTGCCACCCGCATCATCAACGAGGTCCGCGGCATCAACCGGGTCGTCTACGACGTAACCTCAAAGCCGCCTGGCACCATTGAGTGGGAGTAGGGTCTAATCCCGGCCGTCGCCGACGGGGTCAACAGGTACGTCGGGTTCCGGTGGCGAATATTCGGGTTTTTCATCACCCGGTTTTGGCGGGCTGGACTTGCCGCTGGCGAGTTTTGCCTGCGCACATTCCGCCCAATCAAGGGCCTTTGTCAGGCCCGCCAGCGAAAACCGGACATTGCTGACCTCGCCACCTTTTGCCGTATAGCTCCAGCTGATGTTGTCGCCGGGTTTTGCCTGTGCCAGCGCCTGGACGCTCAGAGTTTCGTCAAGTGCATATTCATTTATTGAAATCGGCGTCGTTATGTTCTGGCTGGAAATTGTCAGGGCGGGATTCTTGTCTATTGCCAGGGCAAAGCCTGTGCTGGTTTCGGCGAGCCCGAAAACATCAACCAGCAATATCTGCCAGCTTGAATTCTGGTCGGTACGTTGAAACGTCAGGGTATGGCTGAACCCCAGCGGCGCACGCTTGTCGAGCTTGTGGGTCACCAGCCGGCACTGGGAGCCCGGTTTGCAGCTCGCGATGAAACTGCGCGAATAAATCCGGGTCTCATCAAATTTCTGATGCACTTGCTGATTGCACAACTGCTCGGCCTGGACGCTGGTTCCGGTAAGCAAAGCGCTTGCCACAGCAAGCCAGATGGATAATCGCCGTATCATGATGTCCCGCCGCTGGCACATTCAACACACACTGCGGCTGCCGGATCCACTTCCAGGCGTGCCGCCGCAATCTCTTCCCCGCAGGTGACGCACCACCCGTATTCGCCGTCCTCAAGCCGCCGCATCGCCTGGTCTAGCCTGCCCAGTTCCGCAGTGCGGGCTCGTTCCTGGGCTTGGGCCATCGCCTGGCGCTGCATGGCATCCATCCGCGACAGCCTGCCAACCGACTGCTGATCAAGTTCGACCGCATCGCGATCTTGCGCCGAGATCGACGACAGTGTGGTGAGCTCATCGCGGCGCGCCGTCAGTCGGGCCCGGGCTGTGTCCGGATCCGCTGTCATTTGGCCTGTGCGCAATCAACCCATTTGGTGGCCGTAGCCAGATCGCCCAGAGCGACTTCATGCACAATCTTCTTGCCGCCAATCAACTGCACGGTGGCGTTCATTGTCTTTGATCGAAGCATTGTGGTCAGGACAATGTCGGAGACATCATCGTCCACACGTACACTCTTCATGTCTTCGGCTGCGATCAGGAAATCCGGTGCGATCCGGGTTTCGTCTTCGCCGTCGAAAACCAGATCAAAGCCCGCGCCGGAATCAATGGATGAGGTACTCTTCACCAGCGCCAGCCATGAACCTGATACGGAGGCCCTTTCAAGGGCGATGGCCACATTGTCAACACTGGACAAGGAGATCGAACATTTGCCTTTCGGCATGCATTCCGCGGAAAACGCGCCGGTCTTGACCATCATGCCGCCATTGCTGGCGGTCGCCTCGATGCCGCAGATTTCAGCACCAATTGCCGGCGTGGCCAGCCCAATGATGAAAATAGCGGCCAGGGCAGTGCTCAGACGTCTATTCACGGGAAGTCTCCTGTGTAAAAGGGAGCGGCAGATGCCGGAAATATTTGTGTGTCGCCGCTCGTCATCGGCACCAGGTGCCTAATGCGACCTATTGATGCCACTTCCAGGATGTCATGGTCAATCACTGTGGCAACAGTTAGAATAAAGCCGAGATTCTTTACACAGTCCACCAGAAAACCGGAACGGATAAGAGCACTATGACGAAATTGATTTGGGGCATGGTACTGTTCTTCGGAGTTCACCTTTTGTCACTAACTCCCTTGCGCGCCGCCATCACGTCAAAGCTAAGCGAGAATGCCTACAAAGGGATATACTCCCTGATTTCGCTGGCAGGTCTTGGTCTGATGATCTGGGGCTTTATTCTGGCCCGCGGCGGGCCGGATGCTGCCCGCATCGTCTATGATCCGATTGTCGGCAGCAGCATGGTGACCATGTTGCTGGTGCTTGCCGGCCTCATTCTGCTGGCCTCGGCACATGGTAAGAGCCACATAAGACTGCTCGTCAAACACCCGATGTCTTTTGGCGTCGGCCTGTGGGCAGCAGGACATTTGCTGGTCAACGGCAACCTGTCCGAAGTGCTGCTGTTCGGTGGTTTCCTAACCTTGAGTGTTCTCGACATCATCGTGAACACGGCGAGAGGCAATGTGCCGTCATACGAACCGAAACTGAAACATGACATCATCGCGGTGGTTGCCGGCGTTGTGATATTCGGCGTGGTGATCAGCCTGCATCAGACGCTGTTCAGCGTGTCGCCGTTTTACTGATCTGATGCGGTGATTGATAGTCGTGCTTTCATCATCGGGTGAAAGGCGCAAAAATATGATGTTTCCATATCCGCAGTAACGGTGATGCTGGCTTGTGCGCCCTTGACCAGTTCGCCGGTGTCCCAGCCGCCCTCCGCCGCAGTCGCCGTATGAGGTGCGATGTCGCGATTGATCCATGTGACCGTATCGCCGACGGAAACGTCGAGCCTGTCCGGCGTGAATTTGAACCCGCTGATTTCGACACGATGCGTGCGAGGTTGGGCAATTGCAAACGGAAGGGCGGGGAAGGCCGCAGCGGCAATCGCTGCTGCAGTCTTCTTCATGAAAGAGCGTCGGCTCATGACGCTTATTTGCTCACCGACTTGACCATCATTTCAGCATGATGCTCGTGCGCCTTGAAAATTTTCAGACCAGCTTCAAACAGCGACTTTACTTCCGCATTCTCGATATTCGGGATGAACGCATTGCCAACCAGGTCGTTGACCGCCTTGTGATAGGCAAGTTCGTTTTCCGCATAGCGCTTGTCAAAGGCGGCACCACGAAGCTGGCTCATTTCGTCGATCAGTTTTTCAGAGTTTACCGTCAACTGCTTGCTGAGGAAATTGTCCTGTGGCTGGGCATTGAGTTTCTTCAGTAGTGCAAGTGCCTGTTCATTGACCGCCGTATGATCGCGGATCATGGTGCGGGCGAACTCGTGAATGGCGGGATTGCTCGAGATGGCCAGAGCCAGATGGGCATAACGGATGTCGATATTGTCGGCCACATAGGCAACGTGGGCAATCTGCAAATCGTTCAACTCGGCCGGCGATTGGGCGGCAGAGGGCGTTGCCTGCAATGCCAGTGCAAGCATGGAGGCGGCAAGGAGTAGTTTCTGTTTCATTGGATCTGCGTCCTTTCAAATTGAACTGCCCAGGATTTTCTGAGCGATGAACGCAGTAAAACGAACGGTTTGCGGACGTTCCATTTCAGATCGTCCGTTATTTTTGATCGATAGTCCCGTTTCGTTGCGGAATGCGGGATTATTGTGTAATACATTGGCATGGACCTTCTGAGCGACATCCTGTCTCGAATGCAGCTTGCCGGCACGTTGTACTTCCGCACCTCATTCACCTCGCCCTGGAGCATTGCGGTGCCGTCGTTTGAAAACGTGGCTCGGTTTCACTTCGCCCATCGGGGACGTTGCTTTGTCCGGGTCAGTGGTGCCGATGAACCGGTGCAGCTTGAGCAGGGCGATCTGATCATTATCATGCGCGGTGCCGGACATACGCTGTTCTGCGATCCACGAACCGAGAACCAGGCTGTGCAACTGGATCGGGTTGTCCAGGAGTCCGGGTTCACTGGCACTGGTACACTTGTTTACGGGGAACTGGGAACAGACCAGGAAACCCAACTGGTCTGCGGGCATTTTGCGTTTGAGAAAAACGCCCGCCATCCGTTGTTCGACGCGCTGCCTGACCATATCCATGTCCGCAATTACGGCAGTGCTGCAGGCACCTGGATGGAGAACACACTGCGGGTGATCGGCGCGGAGGCCGGCAATGGCCAGATGGGAAGTGACATGATTGCCCTGAAGCTGTCGGAAATCGTATTTGCCCAGGCGCTGCGTACCTATCTGGCATCCGGCGCGGCCGACAAGCCGGTGCTTGCCGGCTTTGCTGATCCGGCAATTGCACGGGCCCTTGAAGCCATCCACAAGGATCCGGCTTCTGCCTGGTCACTGGAGAGCCTGGCGAAAACTGCCGGTCTGTCACGAACGTCATTTGCCAGCCGCTTTTCTGCGACAATGTCCAACACCCCGATGGGATATGTTACCCAGTGGCGCATGCAGATCGCCCGCCAACGGCTGGCAGAGTCCCAACTGCCGATCATCGATATTGCGGAAGAGGCAGGCTATCAGTCGGAAGCTGCGTTCGGACGGGTGTTCAAAAAGCAACTCGGCGTGGCGCCAGCCAGCTACCGGCGCCAGGTAAGGCAATTGTCAGTGTGACCAAGCGTCCATTGGCGCAGCAGGCGCGTTCCTGTATCTCTCGGCGTATTGACATTATTCACCCCGGATCGATCGGTCTCCCATGTTGCTGTTTATCGCTGTTGCGCTGTTCGCCGTCATTCATCTCATTCCGGCATTTCCGCCCCTCAAGGCCCGCCTGAAGGACAGGTTCGGCAAGGCCTACGGCATGTTGTTTGCCGCGGGTTCGATCGTGTCGCTGGTGCTGATAGTGCTTGGCTGGCAGATGGCGGACCGGATGCAGGTCTATGACCCGCCAACCTGGGGGTTCAGGGCCAATCTCGCGTTCAGCTTCGTCGCGTTCCTGCTGATTGGCGTGTTTCTGTTTCGCGGCAGGGCGCGCCAGTTCCTGCGCTTGCCGCTGGCCATGGCGGTGGTGTTGTGGGCAACCGGTCACCTGCTGGCCAATGGAGATCAGGCAAGCATCATTCTGTTTGGCGGGCTTCTAGCTTATGGTGCAACCCATCTTGCTGCCGGTTTCGCGCAGGGATTCAGGCCATCCCCGGAAGTCCGTCAGGGACATGACGTCATTGCGCTATTCGTGGGTGTGGCGCTGTACGGGGTCATGATCCAGATGCATCAGCATGTGATTGGCGTTGCCCTGTTTTCCATTCAGGACATGGCAATCTTTGCAAAGTGATGCAGACATCACCGGGCACCTGATCGGCATTGCGCGCCGGGCCGCGCGGCTTGAGCCGATGCAGGAGATACAGTCCGGAAAGGTGACCGTTGCCGGTGGCCTTGAAGGTGACCATAAGGGCGCGAAATTTCCAAACCGGCAAATTACCGTCCTTGCGATCGAAGCGTGGCGCGAGGCTGCTCAGGCAGCCGGCGAGCCGACCCTGGCATGGACTGCACGGCGGGCCAATTTTCTGGTGGAAGATGTGCATTTGCCGCGTGCTGCAGGTGGTGTGTTGCGTATCGGAGAGGTGTTGCTGGAGGTCACCAGTCAGACCGTACCGTGCAGGCGCATGGATGACGCATTGACCGGCCTGCGCAAGGCACTGCATCCTGACTGGCGCGGCGGGGTCACCTGCAAGGTACTGGAAGGCGGGCAGGTGACGCTGGGCGACCGGGTCGAAGTGCTGGTTTCTCCACCGCAACGAGTGATAAGATTGCCCTGAGTGAACCTGTCGACCTTCCAAGGAGCCTGATTGCCAATGTCCGTCCAGAAACAGGCCCGGCGTCTGACCGCCCCTGACATTGCCGCCCGCAAAAACGCAGAACCTGTTGTCTCTCTGACGGCTTATCATGCCCATACCGCGGGTATCGCGGACAAATACTGTGACTTTCTGCTGGTGGGCGATTCGCTTGGCATGGTGATGCACGGCTTTGAATCTACCGTGCCGGTGCCGCTTGAACTGATGATCATGCATGGCAAGGCGGTGGTGCGTGGTTCTGAACGTGCCCTGGTTGTGGTTGACATGCCGTTTGGCGCCTATGAGGAAAGCCCTGCCGTGGCGTTCCGGAATGCAGCCCGGATCATGAAGGAAACCGACTGCGGTGCTGTAAAGCTCGAGGGCGGCGTCCACATGGCCGAAACCATCAGTTACCTGGTGCAGCGCGGTATTCCGGTGATGGCCCATATCGGCCTCACGCCGCAGTCGATCAATACCATTGGTGGTTTCAAGACGCAGGGCCGCCAGCGCGATCAGTGGGCTGAAATAGAAGCCGACGCCAAAGCCGTAGCTGAAGCAGGGGCATTCAGCGTCGTCCTGGAAGCAATGGCTGAACCCCTGGCTGCGCGGATCACCAAATCCATTGCCATTCCGACAATCGGCATTGGTGCATCGGCTGCCTGCGATGGGCAAATCCTTGTCATGGAGGACATGCTTGGCCTGAGCCCGCGCGTGCCGAAATTCGTCAAGGAGTTCGGCAAGGTGGGCCGTGCCATCGAACGCGCCATCAAGCTGTACTCCCAGGATGTGCGTACCCGGGCCTTCCCGGCAGCGGAAAACACCTATGATGTGAAGGACTGAGCGAAACCCATGCCCATCAACCGCCGCCAAATGCTCGCCGGAACCGCTGCAGCCGTCGCCATGATTGGCGACATGCCGGTTATGCTGCGTGCCAAGGAGGCGGGCGATGGTTTTACCGAACTGAAAATCCAGAAAGTGCCGCGCGTCATCCTCGAAGGCGGCAAGGAAGCCCGATTGTGGGCTTATAACGGCGTCAATCCCGGCCCGGAAATCCGTGTCAGGCGCCATGACCAGGTGAAGGTTCGTCTCGTCAATGGACTGGATGAACCCACCATGCTGCACTGGCATGGCATCCGTATTGACAACGCAATGGACGGGTCGCCCCTGACGCAAAATCCGGTTCAGCCGGGCGAGGCATTTGAGTATGTCTTTACCGCACCGGATGCCGGTACCTACTGGTACCACCCGCATATCGGGTCTTCCAGGCAGGTGGAGCATGGCCTTTATGGCGCACTGATCGTGGAAGAGAAAACCCCGCCTGCTGATACGGAAGAGCTGACACTGGTGCTGGATGACTGGTTGCTCAACGATGACGGCACCATCAACCAGAAGGCCTTTGGTGACATTCGTATGGCAGCCCATGGTGGCAGATTGGGCAACTGGTTTACCGTCAACGGCGAATCCCGGCCGCGCCTTGCCGCACCGGCAGGCAAGCGTCTGCGCCTGCGGCTGATCAATTGCGCCAACGCCCGCATCATGAACCTGCAGATAAAGGGTGCTGAACCGTATATCATCGCACTGGATGGCCAGCCTCTCACGGCGGCCCGGGCGTTGGGATCGGAGCCGCTGCAGCTTGGTCCCGGTGGACGGGCAGACCTGATGGTACGGCGGGCTTCCGATGAAATCATCCTGGCAAACCTGAACCGGGCAAATGAACCGCTTGAAGTTGCCTATGTGGATCGAACCGGTGATCGGGGCGAAGCAGATACCGGTGATGTGCCAGCCTTGCCTGGCAACGGTTTGTCGGCTTCACCGGATACTGCCGGTGTTACACCGCGAGAGCTGGTCATGGAAGGCGGCGCCATGGGCGGGCTTGCCGGAGCGAAACTGCGCGGCCGCGACGTTGACATGCGCGAGCTTGTGCAGAACGGCATGGCCTGGGCATTCAATGGCGTGGCCGGCATGACTGAAGAGCCGTTTGCCGATCTGAAAAAGGGCGACACGGCGGTTTTTGACTTCGTCAACAAGACTGCCTGGCCCCATGCCATGCATTTGCACGGCCATCATGTGTTGCCGCTGACGATTGACGACAAGCCAATTGACGATCTGGCCTGGCGCGACACGGTCGTCATGGCTGCAAATTCAAAGATGCGAGTGGCCTTCGTTGCCGATAATCCTGGCAAGTGGATGCTGCATTGCCACATGCTGGAACACCAGGCGGCAGGCATGATGACGTGGATTAATGTTGAAATTTGATTGTGGCTGCGGCACTGCCTATATCGTCATCAACTCAATTTGCCTTGATCGGTTTGGACGCCTGCTTTACCCAAGGCGCAACGAAGCGCGGCGAATTGAAACAACTACCGCCTTTTCTTAACATGTGGATTGACCGATGAGTGACGATGGACTGTTTCGTGAAGTGGATGAAGAAGTCCGCCGCGACAAGCTTACCCAGATATGGGACCGCTTCGGCACGCTGTTTATTGCCGGCTGCATTGGTATCGTTGTGTTGGTCGGCAGCTACAAGGGTTGGCAATACTGGCAGGCGCAGCTGGCGGAAAAAGCCGGCATGGAATGGTATAACGCAATCACGCTGTCTGCTGCCGGCAAGAACGCCGAGGCAGACGCGGCCTTTGACGAGATTACAAAATCCGGACACAAGGGTTATTCGGTACTGGCCAAGCTGTCCCAGGCAGCCCGCCTCGGTCAGGATGGCAAGAGTACAGAAGCTGTAACAATCTACGATGGCGTGGCAGCTGATGCCGCCATAGACCTGCCTTTGCGCGACCTGGCAAGGGTGCGTGCAGCTTATCTTCTGGTGGACACAGACAGTGTGTCTGACCTTACCTCCCGCTTGTCGGGTCTTGATGGCAACAATTCTTCCTGGCGTCATGCCGTGCGTGAAATTCTGGCGCTGGCTCACGTTCGCGCCGGTGATTTCAAAGCTGCCGATGAACAGCTCAAACTGGTTCTGGCCGATCCGGCGACACCGGCTGCATTGCGCGCACGCACTGCGCTGGTGTCCGCGCAGATACAGGCGCTGCTGCCGCAAGGCGCCAACTAGAAAGTTCTTGATCCCATGGCCTCCCAGACGGTTCAGGCCGCACGGCTTCCCACACTTGCGATTGTCGGAAGACCGAATGTTGGCAAATCAA
>CALHUA010000116.1 GCA_938039915.1 uncultured Anderseniella sp. | reverse complement strand
AATGCGCCCGGTCTCGCTAGTTTGCCGCAAATTCAGAACTCTTCCAAAAGACTTGAGGATTTTCATGGCTGGCCCACGCACCTTGTATGACAAAATCTGGGACGATCACCTGGTTCATGAGGCTGACGACGGCACCTGCCTGCTTTATATCGACCGTCATCTGGTCCATGAAGTGACCAGTCCGCAGGCTTTTGAAGGCCTGCGCATGACCGGACGCAGCGTCCGCGCACCGGAAAAAACCCTGGCTGTTGTCGATCACAACGTACCGACCACCGACCGGTCTCAGGGCATTGCGGAAGAAGAAAGCCGCATTCAGGTCGAAACGCTGGCCAAAAACGCCGCCGAATTCGGCGTACAGTATTTTTCCGAGACAGATGAACGCCAGGGCATCGTGCATATCATCGGCCCGGAACAGGGTTTTACGCTGCCCGGTACCACCATTGTGTGCGGAGACAGCCACACTTCGACCCACGGCGCTTTCGGCGCGCTCGCCCACGGTATCGGCACCTCGGAAGTGGAGCATGTTCTGGCCACCCAGACGCTGATCCAGAAAAAAGCCCGCAACATGAAGGTGCAGGTTGACGGCAAACTGGCTGCGGGTGCGACGGCAAAAGACATCATCCTGGCGGTTATCGGTGAAATCGGCACCGCCGGCGGTACCGGCCATGTCATAGAGTTCACCGGCGAGGCGTTCCGCGACCTGTCCATGGAAGGCCGCATGACGGTGTGCAACATGACCATCGAAGGCGGTGCGCGCGCCGGCATGATTGCCCCGGACGAAAAAGCCTACGAATATCTGAAAGGCCGCCCGATGGCCCCGTCAGGCGCCAACTGGGATGCCGCGATGGCGTACTGGGAAACCCTGTTCTCCGATGACGGCGCCCATTTTGATGAAGTCATCACCCTGGATGCCGCATCTCTGCCGCCGATCGTGTCGTGGGGGACATCGCCGGAAGACGTCGTCTCCGTGTCCGGAGCCGTGCCGGACCCTGACGATATCGCAGATGAAGCCAAGCGGGTCTCCAAACAACGTGCGCTGGATTACATGGGACTGACGCCCGGTACGAAGATTACAGATATAGGCCTCGACGTGGTGTGGATCGGGTCGTGCACCAATGGCCGTATCGAGGATTTGCGCGAAGCCGCCCGTATCATCGAGGGCAAAAAGATTTCAGAGCGCCTGGACTATGCCATGATCGTACCGGGCTCCGGTGTGGTGAAGGCCCTGGCGGAAGCTGAGGGCCTGGACCGGATATTCACTGCTGCAGGATTTGAATGGCGCGAACCGGGTTGTTCCATGTGTCTTGGCATGAACCCCGATCAGCTCAAGCCCGGCCAGCGCTGTGCGTCGACTTCAAATCGCAACTTTGAGGGCCGCCAGGGTTTCAAGGGCCGGACCCATCTGGTGTCGCCTGCCATGGCCGCTGCAGCCGCCATCGCAGGCCATTTCGTGGACGTCCGCACACTTACTTAAGATAACTCGCGGTTCTCTCTTGCGCATCACCTGTTAATATGTTGGAAACCATATTAATCCGGCTTGGGGCACATGCCGGTCAAAGCGAATTTGTGTATCCCTCGTGAGCCAGTTCGTCTTATTTTGAGTATTGGGGGACTTATGTCCACGACGACACCTGCTGCCGACACACGCTTCCTTCGCCGTGTGCTGGTTTTTCTTGTTGTAGCAACACTTGCATCCGGCGCCATGATGGCCTATGCCGCTGCAAGCATGTCCTGATTTTCCGACGCTTGTACGCATCAGCTGCGATGCGGAGAAAGTCGCAACAGTAAACCATACAGCACGATGTAACGGTCAGGCCGGACAATGGTTCTGGTAATACGCGTTTTGTGCTGGCATCATCGAACCTATGAATTCACCGTTCCACAATGACAGCCGCTGGTCGCACATGCGTGCGCCGTCTGCCGCCGATCTTTCGCATCTTGCGCGCAAGACCTGGGAACAGGTGCCGCAGACCCTGCGCAAGATGACCGGCGAAATTGCCATCACCGTTGACGAGTTTCCCGATGACGAGACCATGGACGAGGTCGGCAGTGAAACACCATTCGACATAATGGGTCTGTTGCGGGAATCCGACGCCGGTCATCCGGTACTGGTCTTGTACCGCAGAGCGGTCCTGGACTACTGGGTTGAACAGGGCGACGAACTGTCTGCCGTGCTGACCCAGGTCATGGTTCATGAAGCGGCCCATCAGCTTGAACTGTCGGAAGAGCTGGTGGCCCAGCTTGAAGCCGAGATCGAGGCTTCAACGCCGCAGCCGCGCACGGTGCAGTGATGGCACGCAAACCCGACCGCAATGAAGAAGCCGTTCGCAAGGCGCAGGCTGACCTCAAGCGTCTGGGCGAACAATCGGAAAAGATTCTCGGCACCGGCACCGTCGCCGACGAGGAGCCCGAAGATCGCATTGAAATGTGGGGAAAGCGCATCGGGCGCAGCGCAGCCTACGTGCTTGGTGCGTATCTGATCTATTATTTCCTGCGCCGTTACGGCGTCATCTAAACAGGACTGATCGATGACTTCTGCATCATCCAGGGTTTGCCTCGTCACCGGCGCTGCCCGGGGCATTGGCCTGGCAACGGCCAGGCTGTTCCTTGAAAACGGCTGGCGCGTCGCCCTGATTGACAATAATTCCAAGACGCTTCGCGCTGCCGAACAGACAATCCCCGCCGACACCGGCGTGTGCATCGATTGCGATGTATCCGATCCCGAGCAGGTACGCCGCGCCATCGACCAGACCGCTGCCCATTTCGGCCGCCTCGACGGCCTCGTCAACAATGCCGGCATCGCCGACTTCGGTCCCATCGCCCAGACAGGTTTTGACATCTGGCAGGCGATTATGGCCACCAATCTGTCCGGTCCGTTCCTGACCGTGCAGGCAGCCGCACCTGTCATGTTGCGCTCCGGCGGCGGCGCAATCGTCAATATTGCATCGATCTCAGGCCATCGCGCCTCGACCCTTCGGGTGGCCTATGGCACCTCCAAGGCAGGTGTCATTCACCTGACCAAGCAGCAGGCGGCTGAGTACGGCAATCAGGGCGTCCGGGTAAACTGTATATGTCCCGGCCCCGTTAACACCGAGATGGCGAAAAAGGTCCACGACGCCAGCATCCGACAAAGCTATCATGATTCAATCCCGCTCAACCGCTATGGCGAAGAACGCGAAATTGCAGAGGCGATCTATTTTCTGATTTCAGACAAGGCCAGCTACATCAACGGCCAGGTCCTGTCGGTGGATGGCGGCTTTGAATCAACCGGCATCGGCCTGCCGGACCTGAGGGCAAAACAAGGCAATACTTGACCTTGCCCAATTCACACGGCACACATCGTTTATCGCTTTTGTTTTCACCTGAAGGACCAGCCTGATGGACAAGTTCACCACACTGACCGGCGTTGCAGCCCCGTTGCCGACAACCAATGTCGACACCGACATGATCATTCCGAAGCAGTTCCTGAAAACCATCAAGCGCACCGGTCTCGGCAAGTCGCTGTTTTTCGAGATGCGCTACAATGACGACGGTTCGGAAAATCCCGACTTCACCTTGAACCAGCCGGCCTGGCGCAATGCGCAGATCCGGGTTGCAGGTGATAATTTCGGCTGCGGCTCATCGCGCGAGCATGCGCCCTGGGCGCTGCTCGACTTCGGCATCCGCTGCGTGATCTCAACCTCGTTTGCAGACATCTTCTACAACAACTGTTTCAAGAACGGCATTCTGCCCATAAAGCTGCCCCAGGAAGACGTCGACAAGCTGATGGACGACGCCCGGCGCGGTGCCAATGCCACGGTTACAGTTGATCTTGAGGCACAGGAAATCCGCGGGCCCGATGGAGGTGTGGTCAAGTTTGATCTCGACCCGTTCCGCAAACACTGCCTGCTCAACGGACTGGATGATATCGGCCTGACGTTTGAGAAGAAGGCCTCAATTGATGCCTATGAAGCAAAAATGGCCGAAGCCCGCCCCTGGGCCTGATCATCCTCAGGAGACATCTTACATGATGCGCTTATTACCCGCTGCCCTGGCCCTTACCCTGCTGGCAGGGGTGGCTGCTCCTGCTCACGCCAAGGTCTCGAAATCCTGCATCGCCGGTATCAAGAAAACCGTCAAGCGTGCCGGCGTGAAACCGTCACTCGTCGACAAGGCGCTGGACGGTGCCAAGTTCAATGAAAAGGTCGTGCG
>CALHUA010000115.1 GCA_938039915.1 uncultured Anderseniella sp. | reverse complement strand
AAATTTGGCGAGGAAGCCATTGAACTGATACTTGCATCGCAAGGCAGGGATGCAAATCACACAACAGCGGAAGCTGCCGATGTGGTGTATCATCTGCTGGTACTGATGAAGGCGACCGGCGTTTCGCTGGAACAGGTGATGGACGAACTGGACAGCCGGTTCTCGCAAAGCGGTCTGGAAGAAAAGGCATCCCGCAACCCGGGTTGATATGGATCCCATGGATCAGAACACATCACAGCTGTCTCCGTATCGCATCTTCACGCGAACCGAATGGGCCAAGCTCCGCGCCGATACACCGCTGACCCTGACGGCTGCCGAGGTCGAGGAACTGCGTGGCGTCAATGATCGTGTGAACCTGGACGAAGTGGTGGCGATCTACCTGCCCTTATCGCGTTTGCTGAACCTGTATGTTGCTGCCAGCCAGGACCTGTTTTCGGTCACCCAGAACTTTCTCGGCGGTAACAATCACAAGGTGCCCTACATTATCGGCATTGCCGGCAGTGTGGCGGGCGGCAAGAGCACGACCGCCAGGATCCTGCGCGGCCTGCTGGCGCGCTGGCCCAATCACCCGAAAGTGGCGCTGTTGCCGACGGATGGATTTCTGCTGCCCAATGCGGTGCTTGAGCGTGAAGGGCTGATGAACCGCAAGGGCTTTCCCGAAAGCTATGACCTGCCGGTGCTTTTGAAATTTCTGGCCGACATCAAGGCTGGCAACCATAACGTGCAGGCTCCTGTCTACTCACACTTCAGTTATGACATTGAACCGGGCAAGCACATCACCATTGACCAGCCGGACATACTGATTGTCGAAGGCCTCAACGTCCTGCAGACCGGCCGGCCGCCGCGCGACGGCAAGGCCATACCCTATGTATCGGACTATTTTGATTTCTCGATCTTCATCGATGCCGACGAAAACGATTTGCGCACCTGGTATGTCAACCGGTTCTTTTCGTTCCGCGAAACCGCCTTTGCAGACCCCAAGTCATACTTCCACAGATATTCGAAACTGTCGGACGTGGAGGCCCAGGAAACCGCCACCCGGATCTGGGAGACCGTCAACCTGGCAAACCTGCGTGAAAATGTTCTGCCGACACGGCAGCGCGCAGACCTGATACTGCGCAAGGGGCCGGATCATTTGATTAATTCGGTATATTTGCGGAAACTCTAAATGAGCGATTTGAGCTCCACCTGCGGTCTCGCTCCGATATGCGAGATGATTTCTGCTGCCGCCACATGTCCGAGCCTGGCACATTCGGCCACCGGTTTGTTGTGAGCATGCCCGAACAGGAAACCCGACGCATAAAGATCGCCGGCACCGGTTGTATCCACGACCTTGTCGACCGGTTGCGCGGCGACTTCCGTCACGGTGCTTCCGGTTACAATGGCACTGCCTTTTTCCGAGCGGGTGATCGCTGCCAGTGAGCAGTCCTGCGCAACGGCCGCCATGGCGTCCTGCAGGCTTGACGTCTCATACAGCGACAGAATTTCCGCCTCATTGGCAAACAGCACATCAACACCGTCGCGGATCAGGGACAGGAAACTGTCGCGGTGCCGGTCCACGCAAAATGAATCCGACAGGGTAAGTGCCACCTGCCGTTTGTTGTCACCGGCCAGCCTGGCAGCTTTCCTGAACGCCTCCATGGCGTTGGGCCGGTCCCACAGATAACCCTCAAGATAGGTGATGGTGGCAGATGCCACCTCCTGTTCGCTGACATCATCGGGTCCCAGCATGGCGCAGGCACCCAGATAGGTGGACATGGTGCGTTGCCCGTCCGGTGTCACAACCACGATGCAGCGCGCCGTCTGCGGCCCGCCACTGAGCGCCGGTGTATCAAACGCGACCCCGGATGCGCGAATGTCATGGGCAAATACATCGCCGATCTGGTCCGTTGCAACCTTGCCGATATACCCGGCAGAACCGCCCAGCGACGTGATGCCGGCAATGGTGTTTGCCGCAGAGCCGCCGGAAATTTCGGTGGCCGGGCCGATCTTGTCATAAAGCGACAGGGCGCCGTCTTCGTCGATCAGTTGCATCGAGCCCTTCTCCAGGGCGTTCACCTCGAGGAACGTGTCGTCATGGCGTGCGATCACATCGACAATCGCATTGCCAATTCCAAGGACGTCTACATTATTCTGAGGCATGGGGAATTCCTGATCGGGGGAGGGGTAAACTGAAGCTCGCAAGTGCATACACAATAACGGTGCCGCGTTGCAATCGACACTTGCATAGCACGTGCGATCTTCTTATTTGCCGGATACAGCCCCGTTTCACTTTGAAAGCCGCAACATGATCGCCTCAACATTCCGTGCCATGCGTGATGTTCTGTCACCGGAGTTCCGTTCAATCCTGTGGAAGGCGATCGGACTGACACTGCTGGTGTTCATCGGCGTGCTGGCGGCGCTGTGGGTTGGCAGCGCGGCATTGCTGGTATTGCCATGGCCGTGGCTCGACGAGGTCATTGCCGGCGCAGCGAGTCTCGTTCTGCTGGTGGTGTTTTTCTTCCTGATGGCGCCGGTGACAGCCATCTTTGCCGGCCTGTTTCTGGACACGGCCGCTGAAATTGTCGAAATGAAACACTATCCCAGTGAGCCCAGGGGCAATCCACCGTCTGCCTGGTCATCGGCCCTGTTGGGGCTGCAGTTCGGCTTGCTGGTGCTTGCGGTAAACATTCTTGTCCTGCCAACGGTGTTCTTCGGCATCGGTGTTGCCATCATGCTGATAGCCAATGCCTACCTGCTGGGCCGGGAATATTTCACCATGGTCGCCATGCGGCACATGCCGGTGAGGCAGGCCACACACATGCGAAAAATCAACTCAGGCCGTGTCTGGGCTGCCGGGCTGGTGCCGGCCGGTCTTGCCCTGATCCCGTTCCTGAATATCCTGGTCCCGCTGTTCTCGACGTCCTACTTCGTCCATATTTTCAAGAAGATAGCGATGGATCAACAAGCGGTATAAGTGTGCTAGATACTCTTGCCTGGAAACAGGCACAGGTCTGAAATCAGGCATCTCTCACACTCAGGCTTGCGTGCCTTGCATATGTAGCGTCCATGCAGGATCAACCAGTGATGAGCATGCAGCAGGTAGGCTTTCGGCACTCGCTTCAGTAATCCCTGCTCGACGGCGAGGACTGTCTTGCCCGGTGCCAGGCCAACCCGGTTGGCGAGCCTGAACAGGTGCGTGTCAACCGCGATGGTGGGTTGCCCGAAGCAGATGTTCAAAACCACATTGGCGGTTTTTCTGCCGACACCTGGCAGGGCCTCCAGGGCGTCGCGGTCTCCGGGAACCTGACTGCCATGTTTTTCCACCAGATCGTGCGACAGGGCGATGACGTTCTTTGCCTTGTTGCGATACAGCCCGATCGTGCGGATATGCTCACGCACCTTGTCTTCGCCAAGTGCCAACATTTTCTCCGGTGTGTCGGCAGCCTGAAACAGGCCGCGTGTGGCCTTGTTGACACCCTCGTCCGTGGCCTGCGCTGACAGCACCACGGCGACCAGAAAGGTGAAGGTGTTGACCGATTCCAGTTCGCCTTCCGGGTCAGGATTATTTTCGGAGAATCGCTGGAAAATCTGTTCCATTTCTGCGGCATTGAGTTTCTTGCGCCGGGCCATTGAAAAGTGCTCTCCTTGTTGTGCATGGAACCGGCCAGGTCTCGACTGATCCAAAACCGTGCTCATCTCGTGAGACAGGCAGTAACCAAATTGAACTCAACTGGGAAGCCCCTGTGACGTCAGCTCCTATTACCATTGAACTGTATCCATATCGATCCCTGTCCCGAAAGGGGTTCATCATTTTGATGTCGTGCATTGCTGCGGTCAGCTTCATTGCGGGCGTGGCATTTCTGTTGATCGGCGCGTGGCCGGTGTTCGGTTTTTTTGGGCTGGACGTGGCGCTTATCTGGTGGGCGATAAAACGAAATTATCGTGACGCTGAGTGCCAGGAGAACATCTGTATCAGTGATGAGGAAGTGACCATCACCAGGATGAAGGCACGCCAGCCGGATCAGACCCAGACTCTTGTACGTGCCTGGGCGAAGGTGCGTCTGGAAGAAGATACAGAGCGCGAACTGATCGGTCGCCTGTTTCTCACTTCGCGCGAAATGGTGACCGAGGTCGGCAGCTTTCTCGCACCTTATGACCGGAAATCCCTGGCGGTTACGCTGAATGAAATACTCGCCAAGCCGCGTATTTGATGGTTTTGATCCGTAAAACGGGTGGCTGTGCGGTCGCAGGCGACCTATTGTGCAGACAGTGAGATAACAACTTCAGGATCGCTCGTCATGTTACAGACCGCCCAGACCAATGATTATGAGCTTGTCCGCCGCACCATCGAGTTCGTGTCGGAAAACTGGCTTGATCATCCCTCGCTCGACGAGATTGCCGGCAATGTCGGTGCCAGTCCGGATTCAGTGCAGCGCAGTTTCTCGCGCTGGGCAGGCCTGACGCCGAAATCGTTCATGCAGGCCATTACCGTCGACCGCGCCAGGCAATTGCTGCAGGATTCAGCGACCGTGCTGGACACAGCCTACGAGGTTGGCCTGTCCGGTGCCGGGCGCCTGCATGACCTGTTCGTCACTCATGAGGGCATGCCGCCGGGTGTCTACCGGGCCAAGGGTGCCGGCCTGACCATCACCTGGGGCTGCCATGCATCGCCGTTCGGTACAGCCGTTGTACTGACCACCCTGCATGGCCTGGCAGGCCTGGCATTTGCCGATGAAGGCGGAGAGATGGCCGCGTTTGAAGACATGGCCCGACGCTGGCCCAATGCTCAATATGTGCGCGACGACAAGGCAACAGCCGCCATGGCCAAGCGCATTTTCGACCGGGATGAATGGCGCCCTGACCAACCCTTGCGCATTGTCATGATCGGCACTGATTTCGAGGTCCGCGTCTGGGAAACCCTGTTGCGTATCCCGCTGGGCTCAGCGACCACCTATTCAGACGTGGCCGACACCATCGGCAAGCCCAAAGCAGTGCGCGCCGTTGGCACCGCAGTCGGCAAGAACCCGATATCGTTCGTGGTGCCATGCCACCGCGTACTGGGCAAGTCAGGCGGCCTGTGTGGTTATCACTGGGGCCTGACCCGCAAGAAGGCCATACTTGGCTGGGAGGCAGGTGCTGCCGGCACAGCCTGATTTATGGAAGCCTCAGTGTTCCAGAACCTGTGAGCTGGCGATGGTGCCGTTGGCATTCAGCTTGTAGATGATCGGCACGCCTGTTGCGATCTCGCGTTTCAGGATTTCTTCCGGGGCGAGGCCTTCCAGCGCCATCACCAGCGCGCGCAGGGAATTGCCGTGGGCTGCGATGATGATGGTCTTGCCGTCAAGGACGTGTGGCTGGATGGCCTTCATGTAATAGGGCAGGGAGCGCGCCAGTGTATCGCGCAGGCTCTCACCGCCGGGTGGCTGGACATCATAGGACCGGCGCCAGGTGTGGACCTGCTCCTCACCCCACTTCTTGCGCGCATCATCCTTGTTCAGACCTGTCAGGTCGCCATAGTCGCGTTCGTTCAGGGCCTGGTCCCGCGTGGTGGGCAAATCTGTCTGGCCCAGCTCCTCCAGCATGATCGTCAGGGTGCGCTGGGCCCGGTCGAGGACGCTGGTGAACGCCATGTCGAATTCCAGCCCCAACTCTTTCAGGTTGCGGCCTGCCGCATGGGCTTCCTCCACACCCTTGTCCGTGAGGCCGGGGTTTTCCCAGCCGGTGAACAGGTTCTTCAGGTTCCATTCGCTTTGTCCGTGCCGGACGAGCACAAGGGTTCCGCTCATGTGGTGTATCGCTTTCTGGTTTGATTGCTGTTAGTTGCTGGTTTCAATGCCCAGGACATCCGTCATCGAGTACAGCCCGGGTTTCTGGTCATGGGCCCACAGCGCCGCCTTGATGGCGCCATTGGCAAAGATTTCCCGCGACTCCGCCTTGTGAGACACTTCGATGCGTTCCGACTGTCCGGCAAACACCACGCTGTGATCTCCCACCACACTGCCGCCGCGCAAGGTTGCAAATCCGATGTCGCCTTCCTTGCGCGCTCCCGTATGGCCGTCACGGCTGCGCACGGAGTGGGAGGCAAGATCAATCTGCCGGCCCTGTGCCGCCGCATCGCCGAGCAGCAGGGCGGTGCCCGAAGGCGCATCGACCTTGTGGCGATGGTGCATCTCCACCACCTCGATATCGAAACTTTCGTCAAGCGAGGCGGCAACCTGCCTGACGATGGCCGCCAGAAGGTTTACGCCAAGGCTCATATTGCCGGACTTCACGATGCGTGCGTGCCGTGACGCGGCTTGTATGGCGGCGTCGTCCGTGGCACTGAAACCGGTGGTACCGATAACGTGGACGATGCGGGCCTGTGCCGCGATGCCGGTCAGTGCAACGCTGGCTGCGGGCAAGGTGAAGTCGATTATCGCATCGGCTTTTACCAGTACTGAAAGCGGGTCGTCGGAAATCAGAGTGCCGATATCGCCCAGACCGGCAATGGCGCCCTGGTCCTTGCCGACGACAGGTGAGCCTTTCGGCTCAAGACCGCCTGCAACCTCGCATAAAGGGTGTGCGTGGATGAGTCGGGTCAGCGTCTGGCCCATGCGCCCGCCGGCACCTGCAACAACAAGCTTGAGCATTTTTCAGAAGGCCCGTTCGTTGAAATTGGAATATGTCGGATGTGATAACAGTGTCTGGGGCCAATGCCTAGAGCAACTTTGGATGCGGTCAGGTTTATGACTTTTGGCTGATTCAATCAAAAATCATCCTGATCTAGGGCCTGTGTTTGCGGCACGCGTTAACATTTGCCCAATGGACAATGAAGGTTCCAGCGGGCAGACTTGGCGTATCTGTTTAAATGGGGAAAATGCTTGTTATGTTGAATGTTCATGAGTCTGCTGTGTTGAGTGCCGGAGCTGGCGAGGTCTGGGCGGCAATCAGCGAGTTTGGAAATCTGGCCGAATGGCATCCTGCGGCGGTGACCTCAACCATTGAGACACGCGGTGAAGACACAGTGCGTGTCATCAACATATCCGGCGGTGGTGTCCTGACAGAAAAGCTTGAGGACCACAACGAAGGGGCAAGGAGCCAGAGTTATTCAATTGTTGATGGTCCTTTGCCGGTTTCCGATTACTACTCGACCATCAAGGTTACAGATGGTGACGACGGCAAGTGTACAGTCGACTGGTCTGGCAAGTTCAATGCTGACGGGGCGGATGATCAAACCGCCGCAAAAATAATCTCCGGCATCTATACTGCAGGCTTGTCGGCCCTCGAGAAGCGTTTCGGTCAGGGCTGACCTGATCTCGCTCTAGACACCTTCCACGATCACGATATCGGCTTCACCGGCGCCCAGCCGCTTGGCGCGAGCCGTCTGGTACTCGTCGCTGTTGAAACAGTCGACGGCGTCCTGATAGCTGTCGAATTCGATCACCACATTGCGCGACTTGCCGGTGCCTTCCATCTGGGCGTGTTGGCCGCCGCGCGCCAGCATCCGGGCATTGTACTTCTTGAAGGCTTCAGGTGCCGAATCCGCGTAATGTTTGTACTGGTCAGGATCACTGACGGTGACATGTGCAATCCAGTATCCCTTGGCCATTCAGGCATCTCCTTGAGCAAATCAGATGTCATTGGAATTTGAAAAACCGGTAGCTGTTTAACTGCCGAAACTGTCCCAGAACGAGCGCGCCTTGGTAAAGAACCCGGCCGACTGTGGAGAATTGTCCTTCGCCTGGCTTTCAAAATCGCGCAGCAGTTCCTTCTGCTTGCGGGTCAGGTTCACCGGTGTTTCAACACTGACCTGAATGTACATGTCGCCATGCTGGCTGGAGCGCAGCACCGGCATGCCCTTGGACTTGAGGCGGAACTGCTTGCCGCCCTGGGTGCCTTCGGGAATGGTCACGCGCGCTTTCTTGCCGTCGATCGTCGGCACTTCGATCTCGCCGCCAAGAGCAGCCGATGTCATCGAGATGGGCACGCGCGAAAACAGATCGGCGCCGTCGCGCTGGAAGAACTCGTGCTGCTTGATCGACAGGAAAATGTAGAGATCGCCGGACGGGCCACCGCGCACACCGCTTTCACCCTCATTGGCAAGCCGTATGCGTGTACCGTCCTCCACACCGGCAGGAATGTTCACCGACAGGGTGCGCTCTTTCTCGACCCTGCCCTGGCCGGAACAATTGGTGCAAGGGTCGGATATGACGTTTCCGCGGCCCTGGCAGGTCGGACAGGCGCGCTCGACCGTGAAGAAGCCGGATGATGACCTGACTGCGCCCTGGCCGTTACAGGTCGAGCAGGTGCTTGGGCTGGTGCCAGGTTTGGCGCCGCTGCCGGAGCAGGTCTCGCATGAAACGGACGTCGGCACGCGTATCTGAGCCGACTTGCCGGCATAGGCGTCGGTCAGCGAGATTTCCATGTCGTAGCGCAGGTCTGAACCGCGCGCGGCATTGCTGCTGCTGCGGCCACCCGGGCGCCGGCCACCACCACCGCCCATGAACTCGCCGAACAGATCTTCGAAAATATCCGACATGGAGGATGAAAACTCAGGCCCGAAGCCTGCACCGCCGGTGCCACCACGGCCATCTTCGAACGCGGCATGGCCGAAACGGTCATAGGCTGCGCGTTTTTGCGGCTCTTTCAGAACCTCGTAAGCTTCACTTGCTTCCTTGAATTTCTGTTCTGCCGAACTGTCATCCGGATTGGCGTCGGGATGATACTGTTTCGCCATTTTGCGAAAAGCGCTTTTCAGCTCCTTGTCGTCGGCATTTTTGCCGACGCCCAGCACCTCGTAATAATCTCGTTTCGCCATTTTGTATTCAGCCTGCTTGCTGCTTGCCGGGACGATCATCGCGGGGCTGTTGTGATAAAGCAACCGCCGCGTCACGTCATCCCAAATGCACTCTGGAGCCCAGTGAGGCTCCAGAGCGATTTACCATGACACTGACGCCGTTCAAGACGCCTTTTTGTCGTCCTCGTCGTCCTGGACCTCTTCGAAGTCTGCGTCGACGATGTCTTCTTCCGGAGCACCACCGTCTTCGCCGGCCTCGCCGTCAGCTTCTGCAGCGGCCTCGGCCTGCGCCTGATACATGGCTTCGCCAAGCTTCATGGCTGCCTGCGACAGCGTATTGGTCTTGGTCTGGATTTCTTCGGCACTTTCGCCGCCCAGAGCATCCTTCAGGTCGTCGATAGCTGCGGTGACGGCAGACTTGTCGGCATCCGAAATCTTGTCGCCGTGTTCAGACAGGGACTTTTCGGTCGAATGGATCAGGGCTTCGCCATGGTTCTTGGCTTCGACCATTTCCTTGTTCTTCTTGTCTTCCTCAGCGTGGCTTTCGGCGTCCTTGACCATGTTTTCGACTTCGTCATCCGACAGACCACCAGATGCCTGAATGCGGATCTGCTGTTCCTTGTTGGTTGCCTTGTCCTTGGCCGACACATTGACGATGCCGTTGGCATCGATGTCGAACGTAACCTCGATCTGCGGTACGCCGCGCGGTGCGGTCGGAATGCCCATCAGGTCGAAATTGCCCAGCATCTTGTTGTGCTGCGCCATTTCGCGTTCGCCCTGGAATACCCGGATGGTCACGGCCGTCTGATTGTCGTCGGCAGTGGAGAACACCTGGCTCTTCTTGGTCGGTATGGTTGTGTTGCGATCGATCAGCCGGGTGAATACACCGCCCAGGGTTTCAATGCCCAGCGACAATGGCGTCACGTCGAGCAGCAACACGTCCTTGACTTCGCCCTGCAGCACGCCTGCCTGGATGGCAGCGCCGATGGCGACAACTTCATCCGGGTTCACACCCTTGTGCGGCTCCTTGCCGAAGAACGACTTGACGGTGTCGATGACCTTCGGCATGCGGGTCATGCCGCCGACAAGCACCACTTCGTCGATATCAGATGCTTTCAGGCCGGCATCCTTGAGCGCCGCCTTGCATGGCTCGACGGTGCGCTGAATGAGATCATCAACCAGTGATTCCAGCTTGGCCCGGGTCATCTTCAAGGTCAGGTGCTTCGGACCGGATGCGTCTGCGGTGATGAACGGCAGGTTGATTTCGGTCTGGGTACCGGATGACAGTTCGATCTTGGCCTTCTCGGCAGCTTCCTTCAGGCGCTGCAGAGCCAGCTTGTCGGCGCGCAGATCGATGCTGTTTTCCTTTTTGAACTCATCGGCGAGATAATCGACAATGCGCATGTCGAAGTCTTCACCGCCGAGGAAGGTGTCACCATTGGTGGACTTGACCTCAAACACGCCGTCGCCGATTTCCAGGATGGATACGTCGAACGTACCGCCGCCAAGGTCATACACGGCAATGATGCCGGCATCCTTCTTGTCGAGGCCATAGGCGAGGGCTGCAGCAGTTGGCTCGTTGATGATGCGCAGGACTTCAAGCCCGGCGATCTTGCCGGCATCCTTGGTGGCCTGGCGCTGACTGTCATTGAAGTAGGCAGGGCACGTGATAACGGCCTGGGTAACGCTTTCGCCCAGATGGCGTTCAGCGGTTTCCTTCATTTTCTGAAGCGTCATGGCCGAAATCTGCGATGGCGCATATTTCTTGCCCATGGATTCAACCCATGCATCACCATTGTCGGCCTTGACGATGGCATAGGGAACCAGCTTCTTGTCCTTTTCGACCATCGGGTCATCCATGCGCCGTCCGATCAGGCGCTTGATGGCGAAGAATGTATTCTCGGGATTTGTGACACCCTGGCGTTTGGCCGGCTGGCCTACAAGTGTCTCGTCATCGCCGGTAAAGGCAACGATGGAAGGTGTGGTACGCGCACCTTCTGCATTCTCAACTACTTTCGGGCTTCCGCCCTCCATGACTGCAACACACGAATTCGTGGTTCCAAGGTCAATTCCGATTACCTTACCCATAATGCCCTCCATTAGGCCGTCTGTTGCCATGCCCTTTATAATCGGCGCATGGGTATCCGGTTTCGCCGGTAACAGACTCCAGTTGCTTTCTGACTTTCCGGACGTCGCCAGCCTTGCGGCAATCATGGCGTTACGTTCGGCGTTCGAGAAGCTATATAGGGAGGCTTGGCGCAGGCATCAAGACAGTGTTGTAACAAGATGCAAATTGATGGGTTACAAATATTTCCGGGTTATCTGGACCGGAATGCGCAGATGGCGCTGATTTCGGACCTGCGCGTGCTGGTTGCCGAGTGCCCGTTCTATACACCGGTCATGCCGGGATCAGGTAAGCCGATGTCGGTTCGCATGACAAACTTCGGGCAACTCGGTTGGGTTACCGACAAGGCCGGCTACCGGTACCAGCCGTGCCATCCCGAAACCGGCAGGCCGTGGCCGGCCATACCCGCACAATTGCAGGAATTATGGGAAAAACTGGCGCGCTATCCGCATCCGCCGGAAGCCTGCCTGGTAAATCACTACACCGGCAAGGCGCGCATGGGACTGCATCAGGACAAGGATGAGATCGACTTCGACGCGCCGGTATTGTCGGTGTCGCTGGGCGACACCGCAGTTTTCAGGATCGGCGGTAGTTCCCGAAAAGACCCGACCCGGTCGTTCAAGCTGCAGTCAGGCGATGTGCTTGTCATGGGCGGGCCTGCCCGGATGAATTTTCATGGGGTAGACAGATTCATACCCGCCACCTCGACCCTTCTGAGCGGCGGCGGCAGGTTAAATCTCACGCTGCGAAGAGTGAATTTACCGGTAAACTGACTATTTCTTCTTGCTTTTTTCTTCTTTCTCGGCGGGGGCGGCCTGCTTGGCGACGCCGACCAGGGCGGGGCGTAAGATCCGTTCACCGATCTTGAATCCGGTCTGCACTACCTGGACAACAGTGCCGTTTGGCTTGTCCGAGCCGGGCACCTCAAACATCGCCTGATGATAGTGCGGATCAAATTTCTCATCCAGCGGATCAACCTCGGCAATACCGTGTTTCTGGAAAGAGTTGAGCAGTTCACGACGGGTCAGCTCAATACCCTCGATAAGATTGCGGGTGGCTTCGTCTGCGGTCTTGCGCGCATCGTCCGGCATCATTTCCAGTGCCTTGGCCATACTGTCGCTGACCGACAGAAGATCGCGGGCAAAATTGGTAGCGGCGTACAGCGTCGCTTCTGCCTTTTCGCGTTCGGCGCGCTTGCGCAGGTTTTCGGTTTCAGCCATGGCGCGCAGGACACGGTCCTTGAGGTCGGCGTTCTCGGTCGCCAGTTCCTCATAGGTGTCCATCTCGAAGTCGTCCTCGCCGGTGTCTTCGTCAAGCAGCGCGTCAGCGGCCGCTTCGAGCTGCTCCTTGGTCAGGGATTCTTCCGGAACATTGTCGTTTTCAGGTACGGGCTTGTTTTCGGTCATGGCAATTGATCCGCAAATTCGTGAAAGTTTTGGCTTCTGCAACGCATATCAGCTTTTCGTCGCCAAGAATCAAGAGATGAGACGACCAATTGCCTGCGCTGTATAGTCCACCATGGGAACAATACGTGAATAGTTCAAACGCGTTGGCCCGACAACCCCAAGTACGCCAACAATGTTGTCCTTGGCATCATGGTAGGGCGCGACCACCAGCGATGACCCCGACAGGGAAAACAGTTTGGTTTCCGAGCCGATAAAAATCCGCACGCCCTCGCCGCCTTCGGCAAGACCCAGCAGGTTCATCACTTCCTTCTTGTTTTCCAGGTCGTCGAACAGCTGGCGGATGCGGTCGATGTCATCGACATGGGCCGCCTCGTCGATCAGATGCGACCGGCCGCGCACAATAAGTGATTTCTTGCCGTCACCGTCATCGTCCGACCACACGGCAAGGCCGGTTTCAACGACCCGAGCCGCCAGCGTATCCAGTTCCTCTTCAACCGTCTGCAACTGGTTTCCCAGCTGGTCCTTGAGTTCGGCGATGGTCAGGCCCTGACAGCGGCTGTTCAGAAAATTGCTGACCTCCGTCAGGGTGGACGGTGGCAATCCGCGCGGAACGTCGATTGTGCGGTTTTCAACGCTGCCGTCTTCCGCAACGATGACAACGAGCGCTTTGGCGGCACTGATGCTGACGAATTCGATATGCCGCATGCGGGTATTGGCCTTGCTGGACAACACCAGGCCGGCGCACGAAGACAATCCGGACAACAGATTGGTTGCGTCGGCAAGTATGTCGTCCGTGGTCTTTTCCCGGTTGAGGCCCGCAATCTGCGCATCGATCTGCGCGCGCTCTTCCGATGTCAGCCGGCCCACCTCCATCAGCGCATCGACGAAAAACCTCAAACCGGTTTCGGTCGGCATGCGCCCTGCGCTGGTGTGGGGCGAGTAGACGAGCCCGGCCTGTTCAAGGTCCGACATCACATTGCGGATCGATGCCGGAGACAGGCCCACCGGCAGATTGCGCGAAATGGTCCGGGACCCGACCGGCCCACCGGTTTCCAGGAAGGTTTCCACCAGGCGCCGGAAAATATCCCGTGAACGCGTGTCCAGCACGGACAGCTCGGTCAAACGATCATCAATTGCTTTCATGGGTGTCCGGGTTTTGATCTGGTTACACAAGATGACACACCCTAGAACTTAGGTGCGACCCTTGGCAGCGTCAATTGCCGTCACACGTGCTTGTGAACGCTTTGCGTTGCGCAATGCCTGGATTGGTATTAGACCACGCCCATCAAAATCAGACAGTCAACGAAGTCAGGAAACGAACATGAGGCCATCAGGCAGAAAAATCGGGGAATTGCGCAAGGTTACCATGGAGCGCGGATTCTCCCTGCATGCTGAAGGCTCCTGCCTGATCAAGTTCGGCGACACCCACGTATTGTGCACCGCCAGCCTGGAAGATCGGGTACCGCCATGGCTTCGCGGTGGCGGTAAAGGCTGGGTGACAGCCGAGTACGGCATGCTGCCGCGCTCGACCGGCGGCCGCATGCGCCGCGAGTCCACTGCCGGCAAGCAGTCCGGCCGTACCCAGGAAATCCAACGCCTGATCGGTCGGTCGCTACGCGCGGTTGTCGACATGGAAGCCCTGGGCGAGCGCCAGATCACCGTGGACTGCGATGTCATTCAGGCAGACGGCGGCACCCGGACAGCGTCCATAACCGGCGCCTGGGTGGCGCTGCATGACTGCATGGCGCACATGATCAAGGAGGGCATGATCGAGACAACGGCCCTGACCGATCACATAGCGGCGCTGTCATGCGGGATTTATCAGGGCGAACCGGTTGCTGATCTCGATTATGCCGAAGACTCAAATGCTGAAACGGACGCGAATTTTGTCATGACCGGATCAGGCGGCATCGTCGAGGTGCAGGGCACCGCGGAAGGTGCACCGTTTTCGCAGGATGAGTTACTCAAGCTGCTGGACCTTGCCACGACCGGCATAGGCGAACTGGTCGAGCTGCAGAAGAAAACCGTGGCCTGACCATGCCGCTGGAACTGCCGGACAACCGGCTGGTCGTTGCCAGTCACAATCAGGGCAAGGTGCGTGAAATATCCGCTTTGCTGGCACCGCTCGGTTTCAAGGTGGTGTCAGCCGGTGAACTTGACCTGCCGGAGCCGGAAGAAACTGAAGTCACATTCGAAGGCAATGCCCGACTGAAGGCGGAAGCCGCCATGACCGCATCCGGTCTGGCGGCGCTGTCGGACGATTCAGGCTTGTGTGTCGACGCGCTTGACGGGGCGCCCGGCATCTATTCCGCGCGCTGGGCCGGGCCCGCCAAGGATTTTACCGTCGCCATGCGCAAGGTTGAAGATGAGCTGATCGCCGCCGGCGCAGCCGCACCGTCAGCCCGTGCAGCGCATTTTGTCTGTGCCTTGTGTCTGTCAGTGCCGGGCCGGCCTTCTGAGGTGTTTACCGGCGAGGTGCACGGTGAAATGGTGTGGCCGCCCAGGGGCGAGCACGGGTTCGGTTATGATCCGGTGTTCAGGCCCGATGGTCATGACATCACGTTCGGCGAGATGGATCCGGACGCAAAGCATGCCATGTCGCATCGCGCCCTCGCATTCGCACAGCTTGTTGAAGCCCTGACACCGTCCGGGGCCTAGGACGCGATGAGCCAACGCAATCTGGGCATTTACGTTCACTGGCCGTTTTGCAAGGCCAAGTGTCCCTATTGCGATTTCAACTCCCACGTCCGCCACCAGGGCGTTGATCCGGAACAGTTCGGTGATGCGCTTTCAGCCGAGCTTGCCTGGTTCCAAGGCCAGACGCCGGGGCGCACCGTGACAAGCGTATTTTTCGGTGGCGGCACCCCGTCGCTGATGCCGCCTGCCATCGTCGGTCAGGTTATCGACCAGGTGGCCGGTCTGTGGCCGGTGGCCGACGATGTGGAAATCACCCTGGAATCCAATCCGACCAGTGCCGAGGCAGCCAATTTTGCCGGTTATCGCACAGCTGGTGTCAACCGGGTCTCGGTGGGCATTCAGGCGCTCGACGAGGCTGACCTGAAATATCTGGGCCGGCAGCATACAGTAGAAGAAGGCCTTACCGCGTTTCAGATGGCCGCCCGCACATTCCCGCGCACGTCATTTGACCTGATCTACGCACGCCCCGGCCAGACACCTGATCAGTGGAAGGCCGAACTCGAGCGCGCACTGGCCGAGCAGGCAGGTCACATGTCGCTGTATCAGTTGACCATTGAACCGGAAACGGCGTTCTTCAGGCTGCATGAGGCAGGCCAGCTCGTAACGCCGCATGAAGACCATGCCGCCCATATGTACGAGATTACCCAGGAGCTGACGTCGGCCGCGGGCCTTCCGGCCTACGAGGTTTCCAACCATGCCCGCCCCGGTCACGAATGCCGTCACAACATGTTGTACTGGACTTACGGCGAGTATGCCGGTGTCGGGCCAGGCGCCCATTCAAGGTTGATAGGCGATGACGGATCAAGGCGGGCGCTGGCAATAGAGAAGCACCCTGAAACCTGGCTGCAGAAAGTTTCAGCCGGTCGCAATGGCATTGTGGAAAACAGTCATGTTGCCGGCGAGGACGCGGCCCACGAGTGCCTGTTGATGGGCATGCGCACGACGCAGGGCGTCAGCCTGAAACGCCTGGAACAGATGAGTGGCAAGCGCATCGACCGCTCGCAGCTGGACCACCTGGTATCAGACGGCCTTGTCTGCCTGACCGATGATGAGGCCGGCATCGTGGCCACCGCCGCAGGACGTCAGGTGTTGAATTCGGTGATTGAGTATATCGCGACTAAAA
Source organism: uncultured Anderseniella sp. (assembly GCA_938039915.1). Classification (GTDB taxonomy): domain Bacteria; phylum Pseudomonadota; class Alphaproteobacteria; order Rhizobiales; family Aestuariivirgaceae; genus Anderseniella. The sequence continues at coordinate 3,917 of CALHUA010000115.1, read as the reverse complement.
CGATGCGCTGAACCTGTCCGGCGCCGGCGACACTTCACGCGGGCCGGTTGGTGTCACTTCCAGAATGGCGAGGCCGCGTTCCACCAGTCCGTTCTGGCGGAACCGGAACAGCCCGTTGACGCCCTTGAACCCTTCCGGATTGGTGATGTCGCGCGCCGTTGCCCGCCCGCCCGGTGCATTCCTTGTCACGATGACCGCGAGCGAAACCGCATCATAGGCCAGGCTGGCGAGTCTCGGCGGCGTGTTGCCATAGGCTTTCTGATAACGCCCTGAAAACCGGGCAATCAGGTCCGGTGATACGCCGGCATACCATCCGCCGCTAACCAGCCTGACATTGGAAGTGGAGCGTTCATCCCAAAGGCCGGTGCCGAGCATGCGGACCTTGCCTGATGTGACGCCTGCCGCACTCAACCCGTTGCCGGCATTGGCCAGCATGGATCCGCCTTCCGGCAGGAACAGTCCCTGAATATTATTGGTGGAGTTTGCGATCTTGCCCGCCATCGCCTTGCTGGTGCTGGCGACGCCGGCTGCCGAGCGCGGGTACCTGTCGAGTGCGACGATCTTCGCGCCATTGGCGGCGGCTGCCTGATTGAGGGCATTTTCCGCCGTGCCGCCATAAGCGCTTTGCGGCACCATGGCAGCGATATTGCGAATGCCCTGAGTGGCTGCATAACGCACCAGGTTCGACACTTCCTCGCTTGGCAGGAAGCTCATCAGATAGACGCCGTTACCGGCGACGCCCGCCACGGATGAAAATGCGATAACCGGCACATTCCGCTGGCGCGCAATCGGCGATATGGCCTGCACTTCAGCAGACAGCAACGGACCCAACACCAGTGTGGCGCCTTCATTGAGTGCGGTGTTGACAGCCGACCGGGCGCCATCGGCATTGCCGCTGGTGTCCTTGGTGATCAGCTGGATGCTCTGGCTGCCGGAATCGAGCAGGGCGGCTTCTGCCGCGTTCTTCAACGCCTTGGCAATGGATGCCGTCTGTCCCGGTGCCGACAATGGCAGCAGCAGGGCAACCTTGACAGGTCCGCCGGTCGCCGGCGCGCCGAACGGCGATGTATCCTGTGCCTGCTGCCCTGTATTGCCGGTATCCGGCTTGTCGTCGGAGAACAGGCTGCCGACACTGACGCCGCCGGTGCTGCAGGCGGAAAGCATCAGCAGTGTCATCAGCATGGCTGCCAGTGTGACGATCCGGCGTGCAATCGAGTTGCGTTGCGGCAGTACAGTGATCATGATGTCCCCACATCGACCGGGCAAATAGTCGAAAAAAAGTTGGCCCGGACCTCTGCGATCCAGTTACTAGACTTAGCTTTAGCCATTTTTGCGGCCCGTTTCAAACTTTCACCAGCGTAAAAAACATGCGTATTCAGACAACCAGCCCGACCTATACCATTCAGGATCACGAATTTCAGGCGCCTGCGCTGGTGGCAGGCCTGCACCTGGTTGCCACCCCGCTGGGTAATCTGGCCGATGTAAGTTTGCGGTCCCTGGCTGTCCTGGCGGCTGCCGACATCGTGCTGTGCGAAGATACCAGAATCACCAGCAGGCTGATGCAGCGTTATTCCATTGAAACACGTCTAAAGCCTTATCATGACCATAACGCGGCCAGTGTCCGGCCGGCTTTGCTCGAACAGCTGGGTGCAGGGGCTGCCATTGCGCTGGTGTCCGATGCCGGCATGCCGATGGTGTCGGACCCGGGCTACAAGCTGGTTCGTGATTGTGTCGAACTTGGTATTGCCGTCGACGTGGTGCCCGGCCCGACGGCGCCGGTGACCGCACTTGCCCTGTCCGGCCTGCCCAGCGACCGGTTCCTGTTCGCAGGCTTCCTGCCGGCCAAGTCGGGCGCGCGCCAGCGGCAGTTACAGGAATTGTCGGCAATCCCCGCCACGCTGCTGCTGTTCGAAAGTGCGGCCAGGATCAATGCAAGCCTTGCCGGCATCGCCGAGATCATGGGCAACCGCCCGGTCGCGGTGGCGCGTGAGATGACCAAGCTGCACCAGGAAGTGTTGCGCGGAGATGCGGCCCACATACTCGCGCAATTATCGGACCGGCCCGCACTCAAGGGTGAAATCAGCATTGTCATCGGACCGCCCGACGGCGAAGCTGACCTGTCCGAGGAAGACCTGTCTGCCCGGTTGTCGGACCTGCTGCGTGATCACCCCGCCAGCAGGGCGGCAACCCTGCTGGCCAGGCAGACCGGACGGCCCAAGGCGGCACTGTATGATCTGGCGGTATCGCTTAAAAACGGTGGCGCATGACAAAGCCGCCCTCCTCAAAGCGGTCTGCTGCAAAGCAGCCATCCGCGCGCCGGCAACACGCAGAACGCCGTGGCCGTCTGGCGGAGGCGAAAGCGGCCATGCTGCTGCGCCTTAAAGGTTACCGGATTTCGGATCGGCGCTGGAAATCACCGGCGGGTGAAATCGACCTGATCGCCCGGCGCGGGTCAGACGTGGCCTTTGTCGAGGTCAAGGCGCGCAACACTGCCGATGATGCACTGGCCTCGGTTGGACCCTATCAACGCCGCCGCATTGTTTCCGCAGCCCATCACTGGCTGGCGGCAAACCCGGACGCGGCAGACTGTGACTGCCGCTTTGACATCGTATTGGTGACGCCGTACCAGTGGCCGCAACACATCGCCAACGCGTTCGCATCAGATGACCAATAAGAAGCCTGGAGTTTGACCCCACATGACGCTCAAGATTGCAGTTCAGATGGATCCGATCGAGGCCATCGATATCGCCGGTGATTCCACCTTCGCCCTCATGCTGGAAGCGCAAGGCCGAGGCCACGAGCTGTTCGAGTATCACGCCGACACCCTGGCGCTGCGCGACGGCAGGCTGACCGCCACCGGCGCCGATGTGACGGTGCGCGACGAGGCTGGAAGGCATTTTGAAAAGGCGGAAAACCGTACCGTGCAGCTGGAAGACTATGATGCGGTGCTGATGCGCCAGGACCCGCCGTTCGACATGAACTACATCACCTACACCCACATGCTGGAGGCCGTTCACCCGAAGACACTGGTGGTCAATGATCCGGCGGAGGTGCGCAATGCGCCGGAAAAACTCTATGTGCTGCAATACAATGAATTCATCCCGCCGACGCTGATTTCGCGCGATCCGAAACGCCTGTCCGAGTTTCGCGATGAATACGGCGACATCATCCTGAAGCCGCTCTACGGCAATGGCGGCGCCGGGGTGTTTCGCCTGGCCCATGGTGACGAGAACTTTGCCTCGCTGATGGAAATGTTCACCCAGTCGTTCCGCGAACCGTTCATCGCCCAGCAATACCTGGCCGATGTGAAGAAGGGCGACAAGCGCATCATCCTGGTCGACGGCGAACCGGTCGGCGCTATCAACCGCGTACCGGCAGCCGGCGAAACCCGCTCCAACATGCATGTGGGCGGCCGGCCGGAACCGGCTGACCTGACCGACCGCGAACGCGAAATCTGCGCCCGCATCGGCCCCGACCTGAAAAAGCGCGGCCTGATTTTCGTCGGCATCGACGTCATCGGCGACTATATGACGGAAATCAACGTCACCTCGCCCACCGGCATTCGCGAAGTGAAGAAATTCGGCGGCGCGGACATCGCCGCGCTGGTGCTGGATGCGGTTGAGGCGCGGCGCGGGTAACAATTAAGCTGTTGTGTGGTTGCCGAAAGAAAACGCGATCCCGGAAATCAGGATCGCGGTCTCGGTTGCTAACAGTATATCGTGATTATGCAGTAGCCGGCTTCTGCTTGCGCCAACCAAGCAGTCCAACAGAGCCCAGCGCGGTAATGATGAACCACAAGGCCGCCGGCAGCGGCACCGGGTCAACCGGAACAGTGCTGCCTGTGGGAGTGAAGATGGGCGTTGAATTGTAATCCTTTGCACTACCGCCTCCACCGTCTGGTGGTGATCCTAGCGTCT
>CALHUA010000114.1 GCA_938039915.1 uncultured Anderseniella sp. | reverse complement strand
ATGATTTTCACGCCGCGCCCGCTTGCCTGGGTGATGGCGGTTTCGATTGTCTGGGTTGACGATGGATCGAGGCTGGCAGTGGGCTCATCCAGAAACAGCACATCAGGATCGCTTGCCAGCGCCCGCGCCAGTGCCAGGCGCTGCTGCTCGCCGCCCGACAAGGCCCGTGCCGGCTGGTCCTTTTTGTCCTCAAGGTTTGCCTGCGCCAGCAACCGGTCCAGCCGGTCCCGGTTCGCCGCACCTTTGAGCTTCAAAACGAATTCCACGTTGGCTGCAACGGAACGGCGCAGCAGAACCGGTTTCTGAAACACCATCGCCTGGCGCAACCTGGTGGCGGGACCGCAAGCCTGGCCATTCCAGGTAATGCTGCCTGCTTGTGGCTCGATCAGCCCGTGCAGCAGGCGCACCAGCAGGCTCTTGCCGGCCCCGTTCGGCCCCATCACAACGGTGATGCCGTGATCGGTCAGAACGAGATCAAGCTGATTGATCAGTGTCGCACCACCGGCCTTGAAGCAAAGCCCTGCAACGGAGAGAGGCAGCTGAGTTGCGGACCCTGCCACGGGCTGGTCAAGCATGGGCGCGCCTTTCCGCGCCGGCCCGCAGGCTCATCACGGCCGCGTTGACCGCCAGCGCAATGACAAGCAGCACAATGCCGAGCGCCAGCGCAAGCGCCAGATCGCCCTTGGAGGTTTCCAGCGCAATCGCCGTGGTCATGACCCGGGTCAGATGGGCGATATTGCCGCCGACAATGATAACCGCTCCAACCTCGGCAATGGCGCGGCCGAAACCTGCCAGCAACACGGTCAGCAAGGCGTATCTTGCATCGCTTATCAGGGCGGCAATGCGGGTGTGCCAGGGCACCGACAGGGACGCAAACTGTTCCGCGTATTCAAGGTTCATGTCTTCGATGATCTGCCGGGTCAGCGCCGCCACGATCGGCGTGATCAGAATGGACTGCGCGATGATCATGGCGGCCGGGGTGTATAGAAACTGCAGAAATCCGAGCGGGCCTGCGTTCGACAACGCCATATAGACCAGCAGGCCAACCACCACCGGCGGCAGGCCCATCAGCGCATTGATGATGATCACAGCCGCGCTGCGGCCGGGAAACCGCACCGTTGCCAGCAGCGCGCCAAGCGGCAGGCCGATCACGGCCGCAACAAGGACAGCCGTCAGGCTGACGCGCAATGACAGGCCAATGATCTCAACCAGATCAGCATCCATCGCCGCCACCAGGCCGAAAGCCAACCGAAACGCTTCTGCAAAATCCTGCATAATTATGTTTTTTTCTGTCTTTATTCCAGAACAAGAACTTACGGAACTGAAACACAGGATGCAACCCGTCACCCGATTTTCTGCTCTGGCCGAAGTCATTGCAGGCCGCGGAACTTTTGCTATGGTCTGGCAACTTCAATTCCAGAATTGCAGCAGTCCACTGAACGATATTCAGAAAATAAAACAGCTGCTTGGCCGCGTCGCCCTGAATGATCGTGCGGCTTTCCGCGAACTGTACTCTCTGACCAGCCCGAAACTATTTGGCATCTGCCTTCGTCTATTGAAAGACAGGGCAGAAGCCGAAGACGCCCTGCAGGAGGTTTATGTGAAGATCTGGCATCGGGCCGGGTCATTCAGCCAACGGGGCATGAGCCCGATATCGTGGCTGGCAGCGGTCACCCGCAATCATGCCATCGACATATTGCGGGCCAGAAAGCCGCAAACCGACGAACTGGGCGAGGGCAAGGATGTCGAAGCACCCGACATCTCGCCGGAAAAGGCGGCTGTTCTGGCGTCGGAAGGGCGGCGAATTGATGAGTGCATGGGAGAACTGGACCCGCAACATGCACTTGCCGTGCGCCAGGCCTATATTGAAGGTCACTCATACGAAGAACTGGCGCAGCAACTGGATGTGCCGTTGAATACGGTACGAACCTGGTTGCGCCGCAGCCTTATCAAACTCAGGGACTGTCTTGAACGATGACATCGGGAACCGAAAACATGACAAGCCCTGCTGAGCGTGATGACGCGCTGGCGGCGGAGTATGTCCTCGGTGTCCTGCCGGGCCCGGAACGGGAGAAAGTCGCCATCCGAATCGAACGTGACGACGCGTTCGCCAACCTGGTTGCCAGATGGGAGACAACCCTCGCCCCCCTGGCCGCAGACGTAGATCCTGTGCGTCCCCCTGAGCAGGTATGGGCAAGAGTTGAAAACGCCCTGTTTGAAAGCCCCGGGCCACAAGCCTCCAAGTCCGGCTGGTGGACGTCGCTTGCACTGTGGCGGGGCCTGGCTTTTGGCGCGATGTTGCTTGCAGTCGGGTCACTCGTCTATCCACAGATCCCCGACCGCGGCGACGTCTCCCGGCTGACGGCAACACTGCAGTCGGATGAAACAGCGGACAAATTTGTTGCCGGATATGAACACGGGTCGGACGAACTGGTCCTGACGGCGCTCAGCCAGGCACCGGAAGCCGGCCGTGACTATGAACTCTGGCTGATTGTGGGCGATGCAGCACCGGTGTCACTTGGAGTTGTGCCCGGCGGGCAGTCTGCACGGGTCGCGGTGCCGCAAGCTCTTCGTGCCAAGCTGATTGCAGGCAGTCTGCTGGCGGTGAGCCTGGAGCCGCAAGGCGGATCAACAACCGGCGCGCCGACCGGCCCGGTGATTGCAGCCGGGAAAATCAGCAATCTGTAGATGGTAAATTTTTTCTGAAACTATTTTGAAACGGGCTCCGTTACTTCGCTGGTGTTCATTAGGAAACACCAATCAAAAGGAGCCTCTCTCAATGAAATTGTCCCTCAGAAACATTGCCCTGTCAGGTATCGCCGCTGGTCTGGTTGCCGCCAACATGGTTGCGGCATCTTCAATCGCCCATGCGGAAAATCCAATGGTCGGCGGTGCGCCGATGTATGCGCAAAAGAACATCGTGGAAAACGCGGTCAACTCGAAGGATCACACGACGCTGGTGGCTGCCGTCAAGGCTGCCGGCCTGGTGGATACGCTGTCGAGCAAGGGTCCGTTTACGGTCTTCGCACCTACAAATGATGCATTCGCGGCCCTGCCTGCAGGTACGGTTGAAACCCTGCTGAAGCCGGAAAACAAGGACCAGCTGGTCAAGATCCTGACCTGCCATGTGGTGTCGGCTGACGCCATGTCCGGCGCCATCAAGAAGATGGTAGCTGATGATGGTGGCGCACATCCGGTCAAGACTGTCGGCGGCTGCGTGTTCACTGCCAAGACCGATGGCGACAAGATCATGATCACCGATGAAAACGGCGGCACGGCATCGGTAACAATTGCCGATGTCGACCAATCCAACGGTGTCATTCACGTCATCGACAAGGTTCTGCTGCCCAAGTCGTAAAGGCGACAGCGACGGGGAGTGTCCGTTTCAAACTGGTAACGGGCCCTCCCCAATTGTCACTCACTGCAATCTTCAACCGGGGAAAGGGAGCCCCAACGGGACGGTCTCCGGGAGGAGCCGCCGCATTCATTCCTGTCCATTGATAGTTCAAGCCAGAGCAAGTTGATGATCTTCACGCAAGCTGAAGCAAAAATACAATGCACTCAGATCGCAAGCCATGCGCCTGCGCCTACGAAGGTGACAAAAAACACCGTGCCGGCTATCAGCATGTCTTCTCCGTTAACCAGACTGCGGCCGAACAGGAATGCTCTTTCCCGCGGCAGATGTAACCGGTCGCGAATTTGATGGCGGCGCTGTCTCCCACTCAACGGTGCGTGGGTCGAACGTCCTGGGGATGGTTTTGTAAACGAGACGGGACGTTTTGACATGATGAATTCCTTTCAGGCGCGCCCTTGCATTGCGACGTATTGAATTCCGCGGTGCGGTTTTGGGGCTGTTTCTGTTTGCTTGCGGCTAGCAACGAAACAAGTGTCGGAAAAGTTTCGCCGGTCGGCGATCGGACCCCGGCGAGCAGTTAATGATCAGTTCCGGGCCTCAATTATTAATTGCTTAACCGTGCCTGTTAGGGCCGCGTTAAGCACGATTTCAACAAGGCGGTCGAAACCGATTTATTAAAATTTGAATTTACCTCTTAACAAAGGATTCAAGCCACTGTGTCGCAGAGTTCGGCAGTCATTGCACTCATGGCAGTTTGCCCATGAACGTTAAGGACGACAGGGGATCGGCGCAAAAATGTCCACGCAAGTCAGTACAAGTAGCACGCCTCGGATTATGGAGACCATCTTCGTCGGCGCTGCCATGAAGCAGGTCAGTGAAACAGTGATGGATCACGATGTGCCGGTACGGGCACGTCACATGCGCTCAATCGATGATCTGCTCATGCTCATTGAAGACAATGATGTCGAGTGCGCCGTGGTTGACCAGTCGCTGCCGACGGAAAGCCGCGGGCTGAAACTGGTGCTGCTGGCTGGTGTGCACAAGGTGAAACATCTGATCGTCGTGGCCCCACCGGCCAGCCGGGCTGAAATCGAGGCGATTGACGGCGTGCACAAGGTGTTGCCGGCACCGGTAACTTCCCAGCAGGTCATAGATACATTACTTCGCCATGCAGAGCAGGCTGCACCCGTCAGCCTTCCGGTTGCGGTGACGGTCAACACCGCCATAACGCCACCTGAAACGGCTGAGGCAAGTCCGTATGCCGTTGGCGAAAGAATCGCCGAATACCATGCAACATTGCAAAAAGCACTCAGCGAACTCCGCTGCAAGTCCCCGCAACATTACTGGACCCAGCTGACCACGCGCTTCGTCACACGACCTGTTATCGCGGCCACCGCTTCGGCGTTTTTGTGTCTGGGTACCATCAGCGCCGTATCGCTGGCATCCGGCAGTTTTACAACGCCGGGGGAAGCCAGCAGCCAGCAGGCGATGGTTGCGCCCCCGCAAGCCGCCTCCGATGAGCCTGAAGAGCAGTTGTATCCGGTGATGACGTCACTGCATCAGTCCATGCCTGGCCTCGCAGCCGCTGAACTGAGCCGGCGCGATGCCAGGTTTCGGCTTCTGGTTTCCAGCCGGACCATTGATCTGGAGATTTCGAAACAGCGGAAACTCAAGCAACAGTTTCTGGCACACATCGCTCACCTGAAATCCATCTCCGCAGAACTGAAGGCTGCAGATGGCGACAACAAGATCCGCACAACCGATGCCGGTTCTTCGCTGTCTTCACAGACCCGTGCGGCGGTGCTTGCTGCAGAACTGGCACTGCAGGAACTCGAGGTCGGTAAAATCGATACTTTCCTGACCCATCTGAGGCTGCTGAAGTCCGGCATCGACCTGCCCGATGCCTCCGGCCTTAAAGTAGCCGGGATCAGAGCGAGCGAATAACACCGTGTGGTAAACTGCGCCGCCGGTTAACTCCTTCCGGGCACTGGCTTATTGAGGCTCATGTGCCGCAGGGACAGCTTTAATGACCGGCGCCGCATGCGTTGATCTGCCTGCGGATGACTGCACAAAATGACCGCAAAACTGCCGTTCTTCACCCTCACATCCGGCCAAGACCTGCTTCACCTTCCTGCAGATTGATCACTCTTTTCGCTAATACAAAAATACCGTCAGTCAGCAGGTAGCCGTATACGTATGGGCACGTTGTTATTCACGAAAAACCGCTACTATATTGTCGGCTTGCTGGTCCTGTGCATCATGTCGGTGCTGAGTTTCGCCTATGCCGGCAACATGTTCCTGTTCGACTTCAACAAGGAATACTCGCTGCCCAGCCTGTATCACTACGCTTTACTGTTGATCTGCTGTTTTGGCTTTTACTGGCTGATGCAGCGGGAGCGAGCCTATGATGTGTGGTTTTACGCCTTCGCCTACCTTCTGCTGGACGATATGACGACACTGCACGAGACAGCCGGCTGGCTCCTTGGCAAGTATGTCATTCCCACCGAACTATGGTTTTTCTCCAGGCGCGCACTGGGTGAAATCACCTATCTTTCTGTTGTAGGCGGATTGCTGGGCTGTCTGCTGGTAAAACGGTTCTTCGCGGCAACCGCAGCGGTGAAGAAGCAGTTCATCATCTTCTCCTGCCTCATCATGTTATTTGCCCTGTTCGGCATCCTGGTCGACAGCATTCATGAAAAAACCTGCGCGACACAAGGTTTGCTCTGCGTGCTGGTCGGCATTGTGGAGGATGGCGGCGAGATATTTGTAACGATCATCATCATTCACCAGATCCGGCAGCTACTCGTCCACCAGACCGAGCGGGTCATTGAACTTCCTGCACAGGACACGTCTTCCCGCACCCTGCAAGCGCATTGACGAGCCGCGAATAGCTAACGGCGAAACTCAACCGTGCCTTGAGCAGCGTCCGCCCGGACGTGCCTTGCGCGGCGAGATCGTTGCGCTGGTGCCGAAACAGGTAATGACAATTTCGCCATTACTTGTGCAGATGCTCGACTGGAACATGACCGGCTTGTCCGCCATAACACGGGCGTTCCTGATTGCAAAGGCGCTCACGATGGCATCATGGCGCGACTGGCAGATCTTTCGATTGGTGCTGGATTTGCGCGCCGCAAAATCGATGATACGCGCAGCACCCGCGCCGGTCTTGCCGGGCACCAGCCAGTCAGAAAATTCTTCTACAAGACCAACCGGCGCGGCCTTCGGTGTGATTTCACGGTCTGCCTTGTCAGATTGCCCGCTCACGGTGACCCGCGTGGAGGCACGCAGATGAACGGCGCGCTGAACGGCCAGGCGGTCAGATTTCGTATGGCCCCAAGTCAGTCTTGACTTTCTGATGACCGTCTCAGAGCGCGCAACAGCTGCCACCACGGGAGCGGCCACGGTTACAGATGACCTAGCGTCGAGTGCCTGCCAGGAAAACACCGGGAGCAGCGCAAGCGCTGATACTGCAAGACCGGTACGCAAAGCCCGAGCTATTGCCAATTTTTGTGTCATGGGACTATCAGGCTTTTTCGCGCACGATGCGTTTGCCGCTCTGATTGAGCAATTCCAGATTGTTGCGGATAATCGGATTATCAGGCTCACGCTCGTAGGCAGCCAGGAAATGCTGGCGCGCCTTCTTGAGATCGCCACGCAGCAACTGGGAATATCCCAGATTGTTCAGCATCATGGTGTTGCGGCCGACCAGTTTGATGGCGTGTGCATAGGCGCGGTCAGCCAGGTCGAAACGGCGCAGGCGATCATAAGAAGCCGCCAGGCCTACCCAGGCCTCCACATCGCGCGGAGACACTTCTACGGCCTTGCGATAGCTTTTTTCCGCCAGGCCAAACCGCCCTTCGCGAAATTCACCCTTTGCAGTCGCCAGCAGATTGTCAGATGCATGGAACGGCGCACGACCGGCATGATGTTTTGTGCCGGTTTCACCCTGCAGGTGATCAGACGTTGCAGGCTGATCGCCCGGCAGACGCGGTGAAGACGTCCCGATGCTCGCACCAAGGTCGGCCACATGGCTCAAAGAGAACCCTTGCGAACAACCGCTGACACCCAGCGCCAGACCGCCTACAATAAACAATTTAGTAAACTTCATGATTTGCCCTCCCAAATACAGACTCAGGTACGCACTATGAAGCACATCCATGAAAGAACATTCATCATATCCATTCAAATTTTCTGCAATACTCAATAATTAAATTTTTATGAAAATCCCTTTCTTGAATAGAATTGATTACATTTTTCCACATTAGTGAACGAACACTTTACTCTATTATCACTGAACACTCTTTAGTTGCCTCTGTTTCATGTATCTTGTCTGCAATTGTACTGATTTCTGGGAGGCATCGGGATGGCGGAAAACACGACGCGGCGCGAATGGCGCAGCAAACACCACACAAATACCGGCAAGCAGCTGGGCGGCGGATTTTCAGGCGTGCGGTTGTCAGGCAAAGCCTCGCGCATATTTGCGCTGGGTTGTATCGCGATGGTGTCAGGCATTGTAGGTGCCACCATTACCAGCCAGGTTTTTGCATTCAAGTACCGCAACATGGACAAGACGGCCGTCGTCGAGACGGCCCCGGCGGAGCCAAAACTGGAAACGTCAACGGTATTGGTGGCAACCAAAGCCCTGCGCTTTGGAGACAAGGTAGACAGCGCTGCGGTTCGCGCTACCAAGTGGATCGCGGGCACCGAACCTGCCGGATCATTCAAAACACTGGAAGAGTTTCAGGCCGGTGTCGAGGCACGCGCTGCATTGGGACCCATAGAGGTGGATGAGCCGGTACTTGCAGCAAAGGTAACCGGTCCCGGCGAACGCCCGACACTGTCGGCCCTTGTGGAAGACAACATGCGCGCCCTGACCATACCGGTCGACGAAGTATTCGGCGTGGCCGGATTCATCCTGCCGGGAGACCGGGTGGATGTCGTGCTGACACGTGCACTGAAAGCCGGCGATCCTTCGACATCACAGGCAGACGTACTTGTGCAGAACGCCAAGGTACTGGCAATCGATCAACAGGCCGACCAGCGTCTTGATGCGCCAAGCGTATCAAGCGCAGTCACGCTGGAAGTAGATACGGAAATGGCCCAGAAGCTGGCACTTGGCGGGTCCATTGGCCGGCTGTCGCTGACGCTGCGGGCCGCTGGATCTGCGCATCGTGCCGATGTCGGGTCCGTATCACTGGCCGACCTTGCCGGCGGAACAAAACGCCGACGCAAAATGACAATCGTGCGTGGTGTCGGTGGCATAGCCACAAATTCATCCAGCCGATCCACAGGTGCCGTTGCGGCGACGCCGGTGCAGGTTGCGGTTCCGGTTCAGGTGCCCGTTCAGGACACACCAACAGAATAGATTCATGGCGAAGGGAGCGCCCTGGATGATCCGTCACACCAACTACCACGGATCGGCACAGGCGCGCAGGGAGATAGACGATGAGTATAATGACAAACACACTTGCGGGCAGCAGCCTGCGTGAATTGATGGCCCGCCTCGTGGTGGTGCTGTTCAGTTGCATGTGCGTGTGGACACTGGCAATCAGCCAGGTCGAGGCGGCGACGCAGTTCAGCCCTGACACAGGTACCATTCAGCAAATGAAGGTTCCGGTCGGGCAATCCGAAACAGTCAAATCCGGCGCAGACGTTGCCAACCTGGTCGTTGGCGATCCTGAAATTGCCGATGCTTCACCGCTTGGAACCCGGTCGTTTTACATACTCGGGCGCAAGACCGGGCGCACAAATCTCTCACTTTATGATGCTGACGACAAACTTCTCGGCGTTATCAATGTTGAAGTGACCTTTGATACCAGAGGACTAAAAGATGCACTTCGCACTGTCCTGCCGCGCGAGAACATCAAGGTTCGCAGCGTCAATGGCAGGGTGCTTCTGCAAGGTGCGGTGCGCAGTGCGACCGCAGCGGCACGCGCCATACAGGTGGCCAAGGACTTTGCCGGTGACAATGTCACCAATGCCATGACAGTGGGCGCAAGTCAGCAGGTTACCCTGGAAGTGCGCTTCATCGAGGCCAAGCGCAATGCCAGCCGCGATCTTGGGGTCAACTATGCAGTCAGTGCCGGCGGCATCAGTTTCCAGCCATTTGGCAACGCACTTGCCTCAAATGCCGCCACTGCGCCATTTGGCCGGTTGGTTGCGGACATGCTGACCGGTGGCGCATCGGCCGACATTATCGTTCAGGCGCTGGAAAAGAAGGGCGCCGCACGGCGTCTTGCCGAGCCGAACCTGACTGCACTGTCGGGTGAAACGGCCAGCTTCCTGGCCGGTGGCGAGTTTCCGGTGCCGGTTGCACAGGACGACAACAAGATTTCCATCGAGTTCAAGAAGTTCGGCGTCAGCTTGGCGTTTACACCTACCGTTCTCGACAATGGCTTGATCAATCTGGCCATTGAACCGGAAGTCAGCGAGCTTGATTTCAGCCGCACTGTCACGACCAGTGCCATTCAGATTCCAAGCCTCATCGTCCGCCGGACCCGGACAACAGTGGAGCTGCGCGATGGACAAAGCATTTCCATCGCCGGACTGCTGCAGACCTTCAACGCGCGCAATGCCGACCAGATTCCATGGCTGGGTGATGTGCCTGTGCTGGGCAGCCTGTTCCGCTCAAGCGGATTCCAGAAATCAGAAACCGATCTGCTGGTGATCATCACGCCACGCCTTGCCAAACCGGTCGATCCATCCAAACGGATACCAACTCCGCTGGACCTGACCGCATCGAGCAATGATGAGGAATTGTTCCTGCATGGCAAGGTCGAAGTCAGCCGCAATTATCAATCGTTCATCGAAAACGGCGGTCACGTCAAAGGCCCGTACGGCCACATGATCGATATGCCAGGAGGTTCAAATGCAATTGTCACCAAATAAATCATGCAAGTTGTGGCCGACAGTCGCAATAACCGCACTTTGCGTGCTGTTTGCAGGCTGCAGCCAGAGCAATATTGAACGCACAGACAAGATCTCGGCAGCATCGGGTGATGCGGTACGCGCGGCAACAGTCCTGCAGACCGTTGATCCATGGCCGGAATATGTGCTCAACACAGATATCGACATGGATGGCGAACTGGCGGTGAAACGCGCCAACGACTACAAGGCCGGCGAGACCAAGCCCCTTCAGGGTGAACGTTCATCAGGCGGGTCATCCACCTCCAAGGGGGAATGATCTACGCGGTCTGACCGCGCTAGGGTCCAGACCCTGGAAACGAGTGCGGGCTTTGTCATTTTCCGCGTTCTCGCTTAAACAGTGTTTCAGGCAGGAGCTTCGTGCTCCTGCCTGCTTTGTTGAAACGTCCGAGACGAGACAGTTGAAACCGCATCCATACTGGAAAGACATGCCGGCGAACCAGATTGCAGAAGCTGACTGCAGCGGGTGGATTGCCGTGCTTCCGGTGGCCGCGACCGAGCAGCACGGCCCGCATCTGCCCGCCTCGACAGACACTGACATTGCCCGGGCCATGGTCGCAGCCACAGTGGCAAGCCTGCCACGCCATGCAAGCGTTTCTTTCCTGCCCATAGAGGCTGTCGGCGCGTCTGCCGAGCATGGAGATACACCCGGCACCATCTCGCGTGATCCTCATGACCTGGCGCAGGCCTGGCTGGGCATCGCCGCTGATCTGAGTATCAATGGCATACAGAAGCTGGTGCTGATCAGTTCACACGGCGGCAATACGCCGGTGTGCGACATGGTTATCCAGCGAGCGCGCATCGAGCTTGGCATGCTGGCTGTCGCCACGTCGTGGGCACGTTTTGGATACCCGGACGGACTGTTCAGCGATGATGAAATCGCCCTGGGCATCCATGGCGGTGACATAGAGACTTCCATCATGCTGGCGGCGCAGCCTGACAGCGTGGACATGACAAAAGCTGAAAATTTTCCATCCCTGCAACAGGACATGCGTCGCGACATGACGCACCTGCGCGCCTATGGGCCGCACCGCTTCGGATGGATGATGCATGACCTCAACAGTAACGGCGTAACCGGCAATGCGGGTGCCGCAACTGCGGACAAAGGCAAAGCTGTCATCGCTCACCAGTCGAGCGGCTTTATTGAATTGCTTGAAGACGTCAATTCATTCGACATGCGGCATTTCAAACACTGAGATACTGGTCCCTGATCTCAGGGTGGGATTCGAGATCTTCGAATGTTGAATCAAATACTGCACTGCCGCCTTCGATGATGATGGCGCGATCTGCCACGATGCGCGCGAAATGCAGATTTTGTTCCGATAAGAGCACAGTCAGTCCCTTGGCCTTGATCTCCAGCAGTGTCTGCGCCATCTGCTCGACAATCACCGGCGCGATGCCCTCCGATGGTTCATCCAACAGCAACAGTTTCGGGTTGCCCATGAGGGTGCGGGCGATGGTGAGCATTTGCTGCTCGCCCCCCGACATCTGCTTGCCACGGTTGCCGGCACGCTCGGCCAGATTGGGAAACAGTTCAAACAGGTGTTCGACAGTCCATGCCGGCAAACCGTCACGCACCGGCTGGCGGCCCACTTCGAGATTTTCCATCACCGTCAGGTCACCGAAAATCCGGCGCTCTTCCGGCACGTAGCCAATACCGGCCTGGGCCACCTTGTGCGTGGCCAGGCGGGTTATATCGGCACCTTCGAACTGGACCGACCCGGCACGCGGCCGTGCCAGTTGCATGATGGTGCGCATGGTGGTGGTCTTGCCCGCGCCGTTCCGTCCCAGAAGGGCGACGACCTCGCCGGGCGCCACCTTGAACGACAAATCGTGCAGGATATGGGCCTTGCCATAAAAGGTGTTGACTTTATCAAGCTCAAGCATCGTCTCAGCCATGGGCCTGGTCCTCGAACAAGGTGCCGCCACCGAGATAAACCTCCTGCACGCGCGCATCATTGCGCACCTCGTCTACACTGCCGGTCGCGATCAGTTCTCCCCGGTTCAGCACCATGATCCTGTGGGCATGGGCAAACACCACGTCCATGTCGTGTTCGGTGAACAGAACCGATATGCCGCGTTCAGCGACAATGTCGGCGGTAAGCTGCATCAGGCGCACCCGTTCCTTGGGCGCCATGCCGGCGGTGGGTTCGTCCATCAACAGCAGTTCAGGGGCATGGGCCAGCGCAATCGCCAGCTCCAGCCGTTTCAGGTCACCATAGGCCAGTATGGCAGCGGCGCGTTCAGCCTGTTCGTGCATGCCGACAAGCTTCAGAAGCTGCATGGCCTCATCAACATGAAGGCTGGACGCAGACCGCCAGATATCCCAGGTCCTGCGATGATGGGAGATCAGCGCCATCTGCACGTTTTCGCGCACCGTCATGGAGGCATAGGTTGCCGTGATCTGGAATGTGCGCCCTACCCCCATGCGCCAGACGCGCCTGGGGCTCAGCCCCAGGATGCTGGTGCCATTGAGCATGACCTGGCCTGCATCGGCTCTCAACTGGCCGTTGAGCATGTTGAAGCAGGTGGTCTTGCCGGCGCCGTTTGGCCCGATCAGTGCCAGCAGTTCACCTTTTGCCAAATCGAAAGACACATCCGACACGGCCTGGAGACCACCGAAGGACTTGGAGAGGTTGCGGACACTGAGGACGGGTGCGGTCATGATGACTGTTCCTCATTGCGTTCAAACCCTGCCTTGATTGCGATTTTCTTGATGAACCCCGCAATGCCTTCAGGAGCGATCACCACGATGGCAATGATAATGGCGCCAAGTATGGCGCGCCAGTA
Organism: uncultured Anderseniella sp.; assembly: GCA_938039915.1. Lineage (GTDB taxonomy): Bacteria > Pseudomonadota > Alphaproteobacteria > Rhizobiales > Aestuariivirgaceae > Anderseniella. Next base: position 8,517 of record CALHUA010000114.1, on the reverse strand, counting down.
ATCCAGCCGTGAAATCTCGTCCTCCAGCAGCCTGAAAACACCGGCGCCGACAACCGGGCCGGACAGTGTCTGAACACCGCCCAGCAGCACCATGACAAGGGCGTCCACCGAGCGCGGGATGGCGGCTTCATCGGGAAATATGGATCCTTTTGAAAACACGTAGACGCCGCCTGCAATGCCGGCGAACATGCCCGCGACAATGAATGCCGCCCACTGATGGTGCCTGAGATTAATACCGATGGATTCAGTGCGATTGGGGTTGTCACGCCCGCCCCTGAGCGTATAGCCGAACGGCGAAAAGATCATCCGGCGCATGGCGAGAATGCCGCCGCCGCACAGAACCAGCGCCAGATAGTAATAGGCGGTTTTCGATTTCGCCCACTCGGACGGCCAGATGCCAAGCAATCCGTCGTCTCCACCGGTCAGGTCCTGCCACTGGAACGCCGTCGACCAGACAATCTGGGCGGCCGCCAGGGTCAGCATGGCCATGTACACACCGGACAGACGCACACAGAACCAGCCGAAAACGAGCGCGCCCGCAGCTGCCATCAGCGGTGCTGCCAACAAGGCAAGTTCCATTGATCCACCGGCGTACTTGATGACAAAGGCCGCACCATAAGCCCCAAGACCGAAATAGGCTGCGTGGCCAAACGACACCATGCCGCCATTGCTCATGATGAAGTGCAGGCTTGCTGCAAACAGCGCAAAGATCAGCACATCTGTTGCCAGAACGATGGCGAATTCACCGGCCAGAAAGGGCATCACGACAAGGCCTGCGAGCAACAGCCCGGCAACAGACTTGGCAAGTGTGCTGGCGGGCCGGATCGGCAACTCTACCTGACCTGCCGAATGGGCCAGGGTTTCGGCTTTCCCAAGCAGGCCGTAGGGCCTGATGACCAGCACCACAGCCATGACGACAAATGCCAGGACGATCGTTGCCTGCGGCAGCACCAGCACCCCGAATGCATTCAATTCGCCAATCAGCAGTGCCGCGATGAAGGCACCGGGAATGGAGCCCATGCCGCCAATAACGACGACCACGAAGGCTTCGGCAATGATCGACAGATCCATCAGCAGATTGATCGATACGCGGGGCACCTGAAGCGCTCCGCCAAGACCGGCCAGAAACGATCCCAGAAAGAACACCGTGGTGAACAGCCATGACTGGTTGACCCCCAGAGCGGCCACCATTTCGCGATCAAGCGTGGCAGCACGCACCAGAATTCCCCAGCGGGTGCGGTTGAGCAACAGCCACATGACACCCAGCACAATAGGTCCCAGGGCGATCAGCAGCAGGTCGTATTCCGGTATCGGCTCGCCAAAAATACGCACCACGCCGTCAAGCCCGGGCGCCCGCGGCCCGAACTGGTCTTCACCGCCAAAGATCAGCAGGATTGCATCCTGCATCAGCAGGACCACGCCAAAGGTCGCGACCAGTTGATACAATTCAGGCGCATTGTAAATGCGTTTCAGGATCAGCATTTCGACGAGAACACCGACCAGAGCAACGATCAGGGCGGCAGCCAGAACGGAACCCCAGAAGCCCAGAATACTGCCGGGTACGACCTGCACCAGCGAATAGGCTACATACGCGCCAAGCATGTAAAACGAGCCGTGCGCGAAATTCACAACCCGCGTCACGCCGAAAATCAGTGACAGCCCGCAGGCCACGAGAAACAGCGACGAGGCGCTCGACAGGCCCGTCAGGAACTGCGCAAAATAAAAGCTCATTCAGCCCCCTTGGTGAACGGTGAGACAGCAGGCCCGGAATATCCGGACCTGCTTTTCTTTGGTAGGTCAGTCTGCGGGACGCATGGCTTTCACGTCTTCGTCCGATGGCTGATAGTCCGCGCCGTCGGCGTAGAACCAGTCAACCATGACACCGGCGCCATCCTTGACATCGGTCTTGCCGACCCAGGCGCCCATGGTGGACTGATGATCCTGCGCCCGGAACACAAACTTGCCGGACGGTGACATCACTTCGAGACCCTTCATGGTGTCGACCAGGGTTTCCGTGTCATAGGCGTCAGCCTTGTTGAGCAAAGCCGCCAGCGAGGCAATCACATTGTATCCGACGATCGAGCCCAGCTTTGGAGCTTCGCCCCATTTCTTCATGTAGGCATCGAAAAACGCCTTGTGCTCAGGTGTGTCGACGGCACCTTGCGGATAACCGGTGACAATCCAGCCCTTGGGGGCTTCACCCTTCAGCGGTTCCAGGTATTCCGGCTCGCCGGACAACAGTGACACCACGGTGCGGTTTTCAAAGGTACCGCGCAGGTTTCCTTCGCGCACGAACTGGGCAAGATCGCCACCGAACGTCACATTGAAGATACCGTCCGGCTTGGCGGCTTCCACTGCCCGCACAACGGGGCCGGCATCGATCTTGAACACGGTCGGCCATTGTTCCTCAACGAACTCGGCATCCGGTACAAGCTTGGTCAGCTCTTTCTTGAAGGCCGCCACGGCTTCCTTGCCATAAGCATAGTTGGGTGCAACCGTTGCCCACTTCTTGGCACCGGTCTTGGCTGCTTCCTTGGCCAGCATTGCGGCCTGCATGGTGGTCGACGGGCGCAGCCTGAAGGTATAGCGATTGCCGGATTTCCAGACGATGGCGTCAGCCAGCGGTTCTGCAGCCAGGAAGAAAACCTTGTTCTGTTTGGCGAAGTCGGTCACCGCGAGACCGATATTGGACAGAAAGGTTCCCGTCAGCAGGGTTACCTTTTCCTTCGAAACCATTTCTTCAGCGATGGTTACCGCATTGCCGGGTTTGCCGCCATCATCGCGATCAATGATTTCCAGCGGTCGGCCCTTGATGCCGCCTGCCGCATTGACCTCCTCAAGAGCCAGTTCCCAGCCCTTTTTGTAAGGGTCCAGAAACGCCGGCAAACGTGAATAGGAATTGATCTCGCCGATGCGGATCGGCTCTGCCGCCTGCGCCGCAATCGCGGTCAGGGCAACGCCTGCAGCCAGCACACAACCGGCCATGTATTTCAAAATTTTCATACTCTCTCCCTTTCGTTATTATCACAATGATACGGCGCAACCACCGCGTCATCCAGTTTCAGATTGAGCCCACCCCTCTTCCGCATGCAGCAACTTGTCTATGCGACTGCGATACACATTCGGACCCTTGTCAATAGCCAGCCGCACCGGGCGATGGTATTGCGGCTTCAACTCTTCCAGCTGAACGGCTTCAAGGATTTCCTTGTCCTCATTGAACGCCACCCGGAACATGGCGTCCATGGATTGAGACACCTTCTCGTCATCAATCTCAACATTTCTCAAATGCATCCAGCGATCAATCGTGTTGGTGTCGTCAACCGGTGTCAGGAAATGCAGTGCAAACACCCGGACGCCTTCATGGCGTTTGTCTTCGGGCAGGTTGAGGGCGGCATCGGCACTGCCGAAATCGATCACCGCAATGGACGGCATGTGCAGGTAGTAATAGTGCCAGCGATCCACATTACCGGTGAAGCCGCCGAATTTCTGGAAGAACCCGACCGGCGGCGCATCCCGTATCCAGCGCCAGGCGACGATGACATCGCCGTCCACATCGGCATGGACCGGAACATCTTCGCTGGCGGCATTGCCCAGTGTCGTCGGATGCACAAAGCTCACATGCGCCGGGTCAACCAGATTCTCCGCCACATTGAGATAATGCGACTTGAGATGCAGGGCATCGCCCTGGTGGGCATGCCATTGCGGATCGGCAAACTCCGGCAGGCTGAAAATATCGTCCGGATCGGCGAGGCTGGGCTCGCCCATCCATATCCAGACGATGTCATTCTTCTGGTGCACCGGATAAGCGTGCACGGAAGCCCTGGGGATATTGTCCTGCCCGGGTGCGCGGATACAGGCGCCTGCCTTGTCGAAGGTCAGGCCATGATAGCCGCACTGGACGGCGTCACCTGCCATCAGATGCCCCATGGACAATGGCAACTGGCGATGCGGGCAGCGGTCGCGCAAGGCGCAGACCTGACCGTCTTCGCCACGATACATGACAATGTCATCGCCAAGAATGGTGAAGCGGCGCAGCGTGCGATCGAATTCACCCGCCCAGCCGGCAACATACCAGGCATTACGAACAAACTTCATATCGACTTCCTCCCTCAACTGGCTGATCCTTCAAGGATCAGCGCAAACCGTCTTCGCCTTTGGCCTCATCCCTGGTCAGTCCGCCCACTCTTGGCAGCGGACGACCGGAATCGGTTACCGCCACGGCGACCAGAATTTCATTGGCCCGCGGTGCATCTGAAATGCGCACTTCCATGCCGTCAAAGTGCGAGCGTACATAAGCTGCGTCCTTGTGGCCGAGCGGCACGTCCAGGACCGTCCCCATGCCACCGCGCTTCTTTGACGACGGCACAAGGGCTGCACCTTTCTCCACCGCCTTGCGCAAGGGTGCGCCGAGTTTCGGATGCAGGATCGCCGCGGCATGCTCCAGTTCACCGTTTTCGCCGACAAGCGCCGCCTTGCCATAGCTTTCAGCGTCTGCCGGTGCGATACCGAGCGCTGAAACTGCTCTTTCGCCCAGTGTACCGCCAAGCTCCTCGCCGATCTGCATCAGGTCGGCAAGGTCTTCGACAAACCGGCCCGCAAAGGGATTGTCGATAACCGCCACCGCGCAGGCGCGCCTTGTCGGCGGGTCGATCTGTCTGCCCTGCTCGATGTGAATTTCATCAACAAACACGGCGATTTTCCTGATCTTTGCGCTGCTCATCTCAAGCCATCCTCTCCCTTGATATCACTGGCCGGCAGGCCACCGGCGCGGTTGTGCACTCTGGCACCTGTCGTCATCACCAGAACAACAGCCATCTCATCAGCGCGCGGGGCATCTTCCACGCCCACTTCAATGGCATCAAAATGCGAGCGCACATAAGATGCCGCAACATGGGTGACCGGCACATCGAGCCGCGTCCCCGGCCCTCCGACCTTCTTGGTTGATGGCACGATTGCCGTGGAACCGGGCACATTATCCCGCATGGAATACCCGCCGGGCGCATGCCACAGCGCCCCGTGTTCGATCTCGCCGGCCTCACCGATAATGGCGCCCTTGCCATACCCTTCAATGCCGGATGGCTCGACGCCCATGGCGGTAATCAGGTCCTTCGCCATCTGCATGCCCAGGGGCTTCAGGTCTTCCATGAACGGCTGGATGTCTTCGACATAACGCCCCGCATAGGGGTTTTCGATCACCTTGAGAATATACCCGCGCCGATACGGTGTTGCCGCTGCCGGACCGCCTTCATGAAAGACGTCCTCCACCCCGGTCACGGTTTTCCTGACTTTCACTTCAGGCATGTTGTCTGATCCCCATCATTGCTGAGCCCGCTTCCAGTGTGCGTATTTCATCATTGAGCCCCAACGTCGCCGCCACGATCAAACCACGCATCTGCAGCTGGCCGGCAAATTCCAGTCCACGCGCCAGTGCTGCATTGACTTCCCCGGCCGTCAGTTCCGCCACTTCGACCGTGACACGGCGCTGACCCAGGTCGCTGTCGGGATAAAGTGCTGCCGCCGGTGCGCGGCGAACCTTGATCGACCGCGGCAGATCGACTTCATTTGCGATAAGTGTCGCTGCAATGTCGGCCTGTGCCGCGGAGGCTGCCAGCACGGTCACGCTGTCAGCGATGCCGAAGGAAAAACTGCGCCCGCGCCAGCCGGATGTCGCAATACCGCGCACAGGGTCAATCGAGCGCACGGCAACCGGCCCGTTCGCCGATGCAATCGAGAAGGTCTCTCCGTCAGCCAGGTGCAGCGCGATGTCGCCGCCATTGTTGACGTAAGCCCGCGTCAGGTCGGCATCGGCACACATGGCGCACAACATCTCGTCGGCAACACTGCCGGCAACTGCCGCCATGGGTGTGACCTTCGATTGCCAGAACGGGCGAACCACCGCAGCCATGCGCTGGGCAACGGGACCGGACAGGTCAAGACCTGCTTCCGGCATCAGCGTGCGCAGGGTGGGCAGTTCTCCTGCGAGGACGTCGAGTACTGTGTCAAACCGCGCCCAGGCCGCCGCATAGGCCTTGCCGACCTGATCGGCGTGGCCATTGGCCTCGATAATCAGGTCGATGGGGCCGTGCTGCAGGTGCAGGCGCTTTCCATCCGGCAGCATGGCGGCCTGAATGCTCATGACTTGCCCGCCTTGCCCGGTGTCTTCGACCAGCCGAAATGCGCAGGCTCCGTCGGCCACGGCACGCCGGATTTGGAACCGGTATTGGTCTGGCCAGCCAGCACATGGTCGTTCTGAATGGCCTTGGTGCCCTTGCGCGCTTCTTCCAGCGGCATCACGTGTTTCATGTGACCGCCGAGCGCTTCGTAATCTTCCCGGCGCATGGTGAACTCGATAGGCGCAACAAGCGCCGGTGTCGGCACGTAGCCGAAGGCATTGTCCGGCAGTTGCGTGACGTCGGACATGATGGTGATGCCGCCGCCGGGCCAGACATAGGCCGGCGCGCCGCCGCAAGTGATCCGGGTCAGCGCATGCTTAACCGAGCGGGTCAGTTTGACCGGATTTTCGGTGACGCCAGCCCTGAGCGATCCGCCTGCACCACCCATGAACAGCACCGTGCACAAAGCGGGTTCACAATTTTCCTCGATCAGGCCGACCGACTTCAACAGCCGTTCGGGCATGTCACCGGCCACCGGTTTGAGATCGTCGTCCAGTTCGTAGTAGGCAAACTGCTCACCGGTGGTCGAGACCATCAGCAGTGACTGGCCGGGCTTTGCGAACTTCGGGTTGAAGTCCCCCAGTATGGTCAGGGGATCGTCCACATTGGTGCCGCCCCAGCCGGTGCCGGGATCAGCCACCTGGAAATACCGTCCCGGCGTCGACCGCCGGCCCTTGATCTTGATGCCTGTCGGCTGCCAGTCGAGAACCTTGCCGGCCTGGTGTTCGGAGATAACCCCGGTGATGTGATCGTCCACCACCACGACCTCGTCGACCAGGCCGTGCCATTGCGAGGCGAACATGCCGACCGTGGCGGATCCGCAGCCGACCCGCATGCGTTCTTCGCGCACACCGTTCACGATCGGTGCGGCACCTGCCTCGATGACAATGGTCGAGCCTTCATCGATGGTGGCCTCAACCGCCTGGCCATTGCACAGGTCGAGCAGAGCCTGACAAGTGGTACGACCTTCTTTCTTGCCACCACCGGTCAGGTGATGCACGCCGCCCAGCGACAGCATCTGCGACCCGTACTCGGCCGTTGTGACATGACCGATGGGTTCCTCACCGACACGCACCAGGGCGCGCTCCGGGCCGAGATGGCGGTCGGTGTCGATTTTCACCTTCACACCGCAATAGGAAAAAATACCCTCGGTCACCACGGTGATCATGTCGACACCATCAACCTCGCGCGACACGATGAACGGGGCCGGTTTGTAGTCCGGATAGGTTGTGCCCGCGCCGATTGCGGTAACAAAACTGTCGTCGGGATTGATGATCTCGCCGTCCCAGTCCGGGCCCTTGTCGAGGAACGGCACGATCTCCCCGCCTGCCTCGATTGTCTTGTCAATGATCACCAGCGGATCGACCCGCACCAGATTGCCGTCTTCATTGGCATAGCGGTCACACGCACCTGACCGGCCCGGCGCGATGTAGCACATCACCGGACAGGCATCGCAGCGGATCTTGTCGCCCTGTCTTGCCGGTTCAGCCATTGCGGGACACCTCCTGTATCGCGGCCATTACCTTGTCCGGCGTAGCCGGCAAATGCCGCACGCTGGCGCCGGTGGCATCGCGGATGGCATTCAGGATGGCCGGTGCGGTGGGGATCAGCACATGTTCGCCAAGGCCCTTTGCGCCATAGGGCCCGTGTGGGTCCGGCACTTCGACAATGAACGAGGTGACCTCGGGCATGTCGCCAATGGTAGGGATCAGGTAGTCATGCAGGTTCTCGGTGCGGCCAGGCTGAAAATCCTCCATCAGCGCCATGCCGATGCCCTGGGCCACGCCGCCTTCGATCTGGCCTTCCACCAGCAGCGGGTTGATCGCCTTGCCGACGTCATGGGCGGCAGTCAGACGATCCAGTTTGATCGTGCCCAGCCGGGTATCGACGGTCAGCTCCATCATTTGAGCGCCATAGCCGAACACCGCATAGGGCGAGCCCTGGCCGTCTTCATCCAGCGGTGAGGTGGGCGGATCATAGGTTTCCTCGGCCCTGAAGACATAGCCTTCGCCGTCGGGTGCAAGTGCGGCCAGGTCGATGCGGCGCTCGCTGTCTCCATCGGTGATGACCATGGCACTGCCATCAACCCTGATCACCGCATCACCGGTTACGTTGGCGTGGCGGAGAATAGTAGCACGCAGCGCTTCGCCCGACAGCCTGGTGGCGTTCCCCGACACGAAGGTCTGACGCGATGCTGACGTCTTGCCCGCATCCGGCGTGATGTCCGTATCGGCAGAGAGCAGGGATATGGCGTCTGCCGGCACACCGATCGCATCTGCAGCAATCTGCACCATCACCGTGCTCGATCCCTGGCCGATGTCTACTGCCCCTTGATGCAGCACAA
>CALHUA010000113.1 GCA_938039915.1 uncultured Anderseniella sp. | reverse complement strand
CAGCATGATCCGCAAGCGGCCTCGTGGAAGCATGGAGCCGTTTCGCATTCGCGAGGCCCAACTCCTGATCTCGCGTGATCCGGCCTGATCTGCCAAGTCGTTGCCCGGCAGGCTGGTTGATCTGCTGCATACAATCCCATGTCCTGCCTTGTTGCTAATTGAAGCGTGCTGCATCCCGTGACAGGATGCCGGTCCAACCGCCACCCTCCATGCAGGAAACTTCCGGACAATGAAGACCATCGACTACTACTATTCCACCCGCTCAAATTTTACGCTGCTTGGCGCGGGCAGGCTCAATGCGCTGGCTGCAAAGTACAAGCGCCGCATAGTGCATCGGCCCATTCTGCTGTCAGAGACGATGAAGCCGCTGAAGGCGATACCGTTTCACAAAAGGCCTGCCATCCTGCGCAATTACGCCATGCACGATGCGTTGCGCACGGCTGAACATCTGGGTATTCCGCTGTTGCGGGAGCCGGTACACCACATGGGACCGGTTGAACTGCCTTCTGGTATCGTTATTGCCGGGCAGAACGCCGTGTTACGCGGTGAGGCAGGCGACGTGGATCAGTTGAGTGTCGCGGTACTGGAAGCGTTATGGCTGCATGACCGCGATATTGCCGATGAAGCTGTCGTGGCAGACCTGGTAAAGGCAGCCGGTTTCAAGGATGCAGACGCGCTGATCGCCGAAGCCATGACGGATGCCTCCCAGGCTGAGCTGATGCGCAACTGTACCGAGGCCATCATCCGTGGCGTGATCGGCGCACCGACATACTTTGTCGGTGAGGAAATGTTCTATGGTCAGGACCGGATCGATTATCTGGAACGGGCACTGAGCAGCTAGGTATGCGCCTTCCGCGCCGTTGCCAGCAAATCATCAACTTCGGAAAAGCTGGCAGCGTACTGGGCATACTCGAACGTGCCCTTGTCGCGCAGTTCACGCGCAGCCTGCAAAAATCCGCCGATTGCCGCTCTGGCAAACGAGGAACCGGTTGAGACACGACGCACACCGCACTCCTGCAAATCCGTCAACGTGAAATGTGCAGCCGCCGTCCCGATCACCACATTGACCGGTTTGGTGACCGCGTTACACACCCGCTCGATGTCCTCAATGGACGACAGGCCCGGTGCATACAACACATCGGCCCCCGCAGCCTCAAAGGCAATCAGGCGGGAGATGGTGTCGTCAAGGTCAGGGCGGCCATGCAGAAAATTTTCTGCACGCGCCGTCAGTATGAACGGCCGCTTGAGTGACCGGCGCGCTTCAACGGCAGCGGTAATGCGCTCCACCGCGTGGGTAAAGTCGAAGATCGGATCGTCCTGCTTGCCGGTGGTATCCTCGATCGTGCAACCGGCCAGTCCGGTGGCGGCTGCCTGGCGGATGGTCTCTGCAACCGTATCGGGCCTGGAACCAAAACCGTTTTCAAGATCTGCCGAAACGGGCAGGGGAGTGGCTTTCACCATCATGGCACAGTGTTCCAGTGCCTCCTTGCGGCTGACTTCGCCGGGCCAGTCACGCTTGCCGACACTGAAGGCGTATCCGGCGCTGGTCGTGGCAATGGCTTCAAAGCCCATGGCCTGCATCATGCGTGCAGATCCCTTGTCCCAGGCATTGGGTAAAACCAGGACCTTGTCTTCGCGATTGTGAAGCTGTTCGAAGTGCTCCGCCTTTTGCTTGGTCAATGGCATGCCGCGATCTCCCGGACACTGGTGTCCCTTGGTATAAGCTGTCCCTGTACTGACTCTGACAGGAATTGTGCCGTGCGCAAGAGGGTAAGTGTCAGGAGAGATGACCGGAAGGCGCCTAGCCGCGTCGTCTGCGGCGGCGCTCACGGCCTTCACCGCCATCAGCTCCAACCGGCGTGATTTCCTTGGTCTGCGGTAGGTTCACAACCGATGCCAGGTTGGGGAACGGAGCCGTTTTGTGCGGCATGGCCATGGCCTCGATGAAGTGCTGCTGGAACATCGGTTCCACGGCTGTTTCGATCTTCTCGATGCGCTGCACCACTTCCTCGATCTCGTCGCGGCCCTCGGTATTCAGCAGGGCGATACGCGCGCCGGTGCCGGCCGCATTGCCGGCAGAATGTACATGGGCAAGGTCACAATCCGGGATCAGCCCCAAAATCATGGCGTATTTTACGTCGATGTGGCTGCCAAAAGCACCGGCCAGGCGGATGGTGTCGACTTTCTCCAGTCCCAGCTTGTCCATCAGCAACTGAACGCCGGCATACAGCGCGGCCTTGGCAAGCTGGATGGCACGCACATCGTTCTGGGTGATGGACACAAGCGGTTCGCCCTCGCGGATGACATAGGCGAAGGTCCGGCCGGTCTGTACGACACGCGGTGATTTCGCCGCCATCGCACCGTCAAACAGTCCGTCCTGGTTTATCACGCCGCACAGGTAAAGCTCGGCTACCGCTTCGATGATGGCAGACCCGCAAACCCCGGTGACGCCGGTGGAGGCGATTTCGTCCTCGAAGCCCGGCTCATCCGACCACAGGTCGCAGCCGATGACCTTGAAGCGCGGCTCCAGGGTATCTGCGTCAATGCGCAGCCGCTCGATGGCGCCGGGTGCAGCACGCTGACCGCATGAGATCTGCGCGCCTTCAAATGCCGGCCCGGTCGGGGAGGAACATGCCAGCACCCGGTCCTTGTTGCCCAGCACGATTTCCGCGTTGGTGCCGACATCGACGACCAGCATCATCCGCTCCGACAGATGCGGGCTTTCCGACAGGACAACACCGGCGGTATCTGCACCAACATGGCCTGCAATGCAGGGCAGCACATAGACATAAGCGCCATTGTTAAGCTCAAGATCGAATTCGCGCGCCGGGCGGGTGACCGGCAGGCCGGTTGCCAGTGCAAACGGAGCGCCGCCCAGTTCAGTTGGATCAATTCCCAACATCAAATGGTGCATGACCGGATTGCCAACCAGGACAACCTCGAGAATGTCGGCCAGATCGACATCGGCTTCACCGGCGACCTGGCGTGCCAGTTCGTTCAGGGCTTCGCGCACGACCGTGGTCATTTCCTTGTCACCGCCGGGGTTCATCATCACGTAGGAAACCCGGCTCATCAGGTCTTCGCCGAAGCGGATCTGCGGGTTCATCAGGCCGGCCGATGATTTGATCTCACCGGTGGACAGGTCACACAGATGGGCTGCGATTGTGGTGGAACCCACATCGACCGCCATGCCGTAGGCACGGTCATGGAAGCCCGGCCAGATCGCCGTAATACGGGCAATCCTGCTGGCCATGCGGCTGTGAACAGCGACAGTAATGCGCCACTCACCTTTGCGAAGTTCTGTTTGCAATGCCTGCATGATGGCCAGGTCGCACGTAACGCCATCAATGCCCCACTGTGAACTGAGCGCATTGTAGACCCGCTCCAGATCCGAAGACGGGTGATGCATGTCCGGTTCATCGACGACGATGTAATAAAGCTTGGTGACAGGATCCAGCTTGATGTCGCGGACCTCGGCGCGCTTGCGCACGACCTGCTTGTGGACCTGGCTCTCTGGCGGAACATCCACCACGCAGTCACCCTGCATCAGGGTCTGGCACGACAGTCTGCGGTCGGCTTTCAGGCCGCGCTTTTCGTTATAGCGGATCTCCACACTGGTGACCGGGCCCAGGTGATCAGGTTTCGAGGTTATGCCATGCTTGGCAAAGTCACCGATGGAGGGGGTGACCTGACAGCGCCCGCATATGGCTCGGCCGCCACACACGCTGTCAATGTCGACACCAAGTGCACGGGCAGCCTGAAGAACCGGAGTACCTATCGGAAACCGGCCTCGCTTGCCTGAAGGCGTGAACACGATAAGTGCGTCGCTGCGTCCGCCGTCTGCCATATGTCTCCCCGTTCCGGTGTCTTGCCTTAGAAAGACCCTAACCTCTGCGCCGCCGGCGCCCTTC